>DASTZI010000085.1:0-2583 GCA_035764385.1 Vicinamibacterales bacterium | reverse complement strand
CGAGGTAGCGCGGCAGGAGAGAAAAGACCTTGGCGGGGCGACCACACCGGGGACAGCGGTCGATGTTGTCATTCAACGTGAACACGCCCGCTGTCTTCTTGACGTAGGCCACAATGTCCGTCGAGGTGATCCCGGACTCTGAGATGCACCGAGCGCACAGAGGCCGCTCAACGATCAGCAGAGTACCGAGTGCCGCCTTGGCTTCCGGCATACTCGTCCTCTCCGGCGCGACCGGGCGGAGTATAGCGCATCAGCGAGGTTTGGGCGGCGCCGGGCCCGCCGCCTTTCCTCAGGAATATCCCGAACGGGGCATCAGGCACGCTCTGATTGCCTGACTCGGTCATCCACGTCTACGGTCGTGTATGGCAACCGCAGATCGCTGCGGAGCGGATTCGGCACTCAATTCGGGATGAGTGCGATGGACGAGGCTCAGAGTGAACCGTGACACCTCAGGGCCCGCGTCCGATGTCTTGTGAACGCCCGCGAAGTCCCGAGAGTCATTGGACGCTACAGCGTGGAGCCCAAGCCTTGCGACGTGAGCGGGAAACCGATGGCCCAGGGAAGCCCTGAGTACGAAGTCGGGTTCTCGACGCTGAACCTTTCGGCTCGACGCGGATCGCTATGCGATCTGGACAGATGAGATGCTGCGCAGTCAGCACGAGGACCAGAACCGCATAGATCAGGCACCGCGGTAGTCTCCGTCACTGACAACATAGAGCAGTCGCCGCATCGCGAGCAGTAGAGCGTTGACGATCCTCAATTCTGCTATTCGATGATTTTATGCGCTGCATGAGGACCGACCGCGTCTTGGGTGTTGGGTGGGGCGAATGAAATCGTCGAATAATGAAACATGGTGGCAGTGTCGGGTCTGCGATTGCTGTTAGAACCAGCCATTCGACTGTCAGAATCTCTTACAGCATCGACGCAGGCACCATGTCATAAGTTTGTCAATCGTCACGCCTCCATCGCCGCGATCGCACTCCATTTTGTTCGTCGTAGTATCTATGCGCGATGCTCATCCCGTTTGTTGACCGCGCGCTGACGGATATGCTCCCCCGCCGAGCTTTCGAAGATCATTTTTGCTGTTCGGTACGTCATTCAGCACATCGCTGAGGCATGTGAAAGTCGCGCGCTTGCTATTCGGATTCTGTAAGTTTTCTCGACGTCGTCGACCTAATCATGTCCTTGTGACTGTATCCCAACATCCTTGAAAGTGAATGAAATCCTGATACATGTCGGCGAAACTTACGATCTGCGTGACTGCCACAAGCGACATCGATGTCATGTCCTTGCAAAGCAGCACCTTCGAACTGCTTCGCTTCGCTGTTCCAACTTTGGCGGCTCGATTGCTCTGTGTCGTCGTCAAATCGCGCCACGGTGCCCGCCCGATGCGGTGAACTGTGCTCAAAGGAGATCCGATGAAAGAGGTTTGGATGGTAGTGGCGTCTTGCAGTGAACTGGTTGCATCTGCCCGGGCGGGCCAGGGGTACCAAGCGATGAGAAATCTCCGTAGACTTCAAAAGAGCTTGTTGGCGGGCGTTGTCGCGATCGGGGTGCTGAGCGTCTCCGTACCTGCTCACGCTACCCTGACCGAAAGTATCAGTGTCCCCAATTCGGCGCTTAGCGGATTCACCGGGCCTTATGCCACAGTGTCGATCACGGCGGTCAATCCCAACACCGCCACTATCGTCTTCACCTCCTTAACCACCAACGGGATCACGTTTCTGATGGCCGATGGGGGCAGCGCTGACCTAAATGTCAACGGCGCGTACACGCTTGGTCCGGTGACGCTGGCAGGCCCGGCGACGGGCGGCTTCACCGCGCCGTCCTTCGTGAGCAACACCCCAGGACAGGTTGATGGCTTCGGGAATTTCAACCTTAGCCTCAATCTCTTCGACGGATACTCTAACGCGGCTAATTCGATCAGCTTTACGATCACTAACGCGACTGGTCTCTGGACGAGCGATGCGGCCGTGCTGACGGCCAATGCCCAAGGCGCCAATGCCGCGATCCATGGCTTCGCCTGCACCGCCCCTTGCACCGTCGCCGAGGGCGCGCTGGCGACCGGGTTTGCGGCGAACGGTGGGGCGACGAACGTGCCTGAGCCCGCCAGTATCGCGCTGCTCGGTACCGCTCTTATCGGCCTCGCCTTCGTGGGCCGGGTGGCGCGAACCAACGGTCTTCGGAGCTAGCGGCTCTTACTGCCGTAAAGACCAACGGGCTGTCGCCAACGCACGCAAAAACGCCGCCCGACAAGTCGGGCGGCGTCGCGTGCCGCATCAGGGTCCCGTACTAAAATTGCCGCCGCCACCAAGCCATTTGATCTCGGCGATCCTGACGTACTCGGTGTCAGACTCCTGACGCTTTGCCATGTACTGATGGCACGAGCGCACTTCAGGTCCACGAAAATCGCGGTCTTTGCGTCTTCCAGCTCTGGCATCCGGGTTGCGACGTCTGTATTCCGGCAATCCGCGGTGACCGAAAGGAGACCTCATGAAGATCGTTCGCGTGCTCGCAGTGACGTCGATTGTGTTGGCAACGGTGGCGCCTGCGTTCGCAGGAGCAAAGCCCGCAACTGTCGGG
>DASTZI010000084.1:0-3715 GCA_035764385.1 Vicinamibacterales bacterium | reverse complement strand
CACATCCTTTTCGATCTGGACCGCCTCTTGCCATTTCGTCGTCGCCCGCGTTGATCCGGGCGGACACAACGGCTGCCTGATTCGGACGCCGTTGATCATTGTCTGCGTCCACCATCGCCGACCGCGTTTCCACAGAGCCATGGGCATTCTCCCGTCGAGAGCTCGCGCCGGCCGCGCGTCAACGCGGCTCGGGCGCGAAGCAGTGAGTTGGAGGGCAAGGCGTGCCAGCAGCGTCCCACCGCAAGCCGCGATCACATCGGCGAATGATCGGAGGTAGCTTGCGTCTCGACGAGAGCCTGCCGTTCGTATTCGTCCACGTCCTGCGAGCGATAGCGAACCGCGCGGCCCATTTTCAGGAACCGCGGTCCGACACCCTTGATGCGCCACGATCGGACGGTGAACCGCGACACGCCCAATCTTTCGGCAACCTCGACGTCCGTTAGAGTCCGGTTCTCTGTGGGCGACGAGAGCGAATGATTCAATCCTACATCGCTCGACGCATGTGGGTGCGGCATGATCTTCCTCCGTACCTGATCTGTGCTCTCCGGTGCTTGGAACCCGGACGCCGCCCGATGGCGGCGTCCAGGCCGGACGGGCTACGACGCTGCTTGCGTCGCGGTCTCCTCGTACTCGGCGTAAGCCTGCAGCACGAGATCGCGGACACGCTCCTGTGCGTGCGTGTCGGTGATCGGCCGCAACAGCGCGAAGCTGCGACGGTCACCATTGACGACGTACTGCCGCGCGGGGAACGTAACGTTGCGACCGCCACCGCTGCGCCGCTCCCAGATAGCGAAGCCAATCAGCTTCAATCCTTCGAGTGCGCCGTCGGTGAAGTGCAGCTCGGCATCCGCGAGTTTGCCGACAGGGTTGCCTTTGTCGTTCGGTGTGATCTTGACGACCATGATGTGACCTCCTGAAAAACTCGCTCTTGCGGCGAGTGGTTGACGTGGCTGCGTGAGTTGATTGCGTCGTCATGCGGCGACCTGGTTCAGACTGGCGGTCAGCAACAGACGCCAGAGCAGTTGCTGCAGCGTGTTGAAGTCGGCCATTCGGGGATCCGCCGCGATCAGCAGATGGCCGTTCCCCTCGTATTTGGCGCATTGCCAATCGGACTGAAGGTTGTCCACGAGCACGAGCCGCGCGGCGTACCGGCTGCGGGTTGTGTCGAGGCTGAAAGGGTCCTCCGCGTAGCAGGACAGTTCCAGCAGGGTGTCGGCGAGCAGCGTGATCGTGGCCGACAAATCGAGTTTCGCCGGCGCCGTCGTGATGAACGCGTCGTACAGGCACTCGCGTCGGCCGATCGTCACGGAGATGCTGGGTGTACGCGATCTGTCCAACATGGGTTGTGTCTCCTTTCGTTCCAGAATCGCCGCCGCTCCGATAGATGCCTTCCGGGCGAAGCGCGCAGGGCGGGTCAAGGCCGCGTAGCGGCGAGCGCAGCGAGCGAAGCCTTGACGCGCCCGAGCGCTTCGGCAGAATTCAGCGTTCGGGGCGGCGGGTGCGGTGAAGCGGTTCATTTCGTCCTCCGGGGCTTGGGTCGTTCGCGTTTGGAGGGAGATGACTTGCGGGTGCTTCGCCGCGAGTGTTTGGGGTGTCGTGTCGGGGCGTTGTCCTCGGCAGTCTGCCGAGGGACGTGGAGGGATTTGACAATCTGCGCGAGCCCGTTTTGTCTCCAGCTATGCCGGAGAGCGACGGCAAGCGCGGCGACCTGCGGCCAGCGGCGCCGCGGGACGCGATCGAGATTGCCAATGAGCTCCGAAAAGAGGTCGTCCGGGTGGAGTTCCCGGACGACCAGCTTCAGGAGTGCGCGAGTCCACTGAAGCTTCGTCGTGCGTGCGGCAAAGAGCCGAAGCGCACGTGGACGAAGCTCCTCCCGCCACCGCTCGACGTCGAGCTGCTGCTTGGCTCGAGCGGCGTCTTCGAGGAATCGATCGATGTCGAACGAGAGATCGTGGATCTCGCGCATGCTCAGACCTCCGGGATCGCGACACGCGCACAACTGCTCGCGTGTCGAAATGCAGGGGGCCTGGGCCGCCCGCGGTTAGGGTGTGGGATGGGCGCCGCGCGGGGATGTGCCCGCGTGGCTACGGACGAGGGTCAGTGGACCGTCGTGAGGAGGCGACCTGCGGCCCGATCGAGTGTGAACCGTCCGTCCTGCCAGGGTGTGCGCTGACTGAGACGCGTCAGTCCCTGCACGTAGCCCCACACGGAACGGGGATTCGTCTCGAACTGCTCCGCGAGCGTGTACGCCTCGCCGGCCTGCTTCTGCGACAGATCGAGTCGCTGAACGGCCGTCTCGATCACCGCATCGCGCGTCGGTCCGAGTTCCTGGGCTGTCGAGCGCAGGACCTTCGTCCGATCGTCGGCGGTATCGGCGTCGAGTGCTGCGCGGACGTCGTTTAGCGACGTCGTCCACGCATCTTGAATCGACGCACCCACGTGCCGGCGCCGGAAGCCGGCAACGTGCTGAAATCCCCAAATCAGATGATTTCCACAGACCATCCGAAACAGGAACATGTCGAGCGTCAGGGCGGCGGCACCGACATCACTGTTCCGGAGAATGAATCCGCGGAACAGACCGGCGTGCGTGCGGTCCGTGGGGTCATCGAGATCGCGGTTGCCGTCCACGAGGAACAGGAACATGTCTCGGTCTCCCAGGTAGGCGCCGGAAGGAACCTTCTCGGCGCCGAACTCGCCGTCCTTGTATCCGAGCGGCAGGTGCCAGGCCGGGTGCTGGGCCATGAGGTCGAGCACCCGGCTGGCGAGCTCGTCGTGATGGACACGTGCGTATCGCGGTGACGTAATCGCGTGCACGGTCCACGGTGCGGTGTCGGCGACGAACAACTGGTGTTGTGCGCGCTCGATCCGCGACAGCCCGTAATTGATCGCGCTGGACGCGATCGACGCCGGGAGCGATCGGAGGTAGTTTGGCGGCGCGCCGGCGATGGTCGCGAGCTGGCCGAAACTCCAGTGCGTCAGAGTGGCGGTGCGGCCCGACGATTCGCGAAACGCGAGATCGTCGTCCACCGCCTCGGTCCTGAACTCACCGGTCTCGATGGTGCGCTCTTCGAGCTGCTGGCGCCGTGCGCGAGCGGCCTCGTAGAGCGCGTGGACGCTGGCGTATCGCTCGTCGGGTGGGCGTGACGCCCATTCGCGGTGAGCGGTGTACGCGGTGACAGCGGACACACTTCTGCCGGTCATATGGTGCTCCTTTCAACTGGCCCTGGGGCGAGTAGTGGGAACGGCTCCTACGCCGGGCGGCGAGGAGGGGTGGCCAGGACGGCCACAGCGAACGATGCGAGCAGATTAGATCTCTCGCATCACGATGTCAACGACAACAAATGTTCAGTTGGCCGCATCGCGTCGCCGCAAACGCCGCGATGAGTACCGACACATGCCAACGAATACCGCGTCGCATCTTTCTCGTCCGCTTGGTCATGCAGTCGACAGCTCAGTGCGCATGCTTCAACCGGACACTTCGTCATGCGCTGCGAATTCGCGACGCAACGTGAATGGTCCGTAGCTTTGCGTGACGAGGATCCCGATGAATGGCCCCACGTTGATCGCTCGATCTCTTTTCCACGAGACGTTGTGTACTCGAACCACGACGGTCGCATCTGGAACGAGGCTGCGAATCTTGTTGACGGCTGCCCATTGCGACGCAGTCATTGTCTCGGCATTGCGGCTCGTGACGACGACGTCCACCGGTGAGACC
>DASTZI010000083.1:0-5066 GCA_035764385.1 Vicinamibacterales bacterium | reverse complement strand
GCGTGGCCGGACGGGAACGCACAACACTCGCCAGTTGGTCGATCGCGGCGCACCGAATACTTGATGCCTTGCACGAGCGCCTGCGACAGGATTTGCGCGCGAATCAGATCAAGGCCGAGATGCGAGACTTTGTTGGCGCGCGGTTCGTCTTTCGCCGGCGCCCAGGCATATCTCCCGATCGCCCATAAGCCGACCGCGGTCCCGACTTCGACCTCAGCGCTCCCGACCCACTTCCCGAGCTTGAACACATTCTCGGCGGTGGTGTTGCCCACGATGTGTCGCTCCACATAGTGATCCGCCGGGTGCGTTGCCAGTGCCGCGGCTGCGCCCACCCCCAGCAGCGTCCACGTGGATTTCCGTTGCGGAAACGCGACAAAATCGTGCGCCGTATCCTTGACCAGGGTGGCCCACCCGGTATGTTCCGGCGTCGGGGGAGCTTCACTGTTCGGAGCGGTCTGCGCGGGAGACGAGGGGGCGCCATTCTGTGCGAGGAGCCCGTTTGATGAGGTCAACAACGCCACGAACGACATGAACATGATGCGGGATCGCATATCCGCTCCCTCACGAATCGATTGCACCAGAAGCAAGGATACTCTGCGTAACGGGGCTCGACGTTGAACCGGACACTCACACGCGTGGCCATGATGACCGCGGGTCTCATGCTCGCGCATCAGGTTGCTGCGAAGGCTTTCCGCGATACCACCTTCCTGACGGCGTGGCCGGCCACCGCGCTCCCCTTGATGACCATCGGCACGGCTGTCTTGACGGTCACGCTGGTCCCCGTTTTTTCGCGCTTTCTCGAACGCTTCTCTGCGCTTGCCGTGGTGTCGGTCGGGTTTGCCTTGAGCGCGTTCGGCCATGCGCTCGAATGGGTGTTTTTCGACGCCAGCCGATGGATCGCCGTAGTGATCTACCTGCATCTTGCCGGCGTTGGTGCGGTCCTGCTCTCGGGGTTCTGGTCACTGATCGCGGAGCGCTTTGACCCGGCCGGTGCGCGCGTCTCCTATGGACGGATCGCCGCGGCCGGCACAACCGGCGGGATCATTGGCAGCCTGGCCGCTGAGCGGATCGCGACGACGGTTTCACCAGAGGCGGTGTTGATCATGCTCACCGTCCTGCATCTCCTGTGTGCAGGCGGTGTAACGATCCTGCAGCGCGCTCCGGCGTTGCTCACGAAAGACCGTGGGGCTGCTGAAACGGGAACATCCAGCCTGCGCGAGACCTTTCGAACGCCATACCTTCGGACGATTGCCGTGTTCGTGATCCTCACCAGCGCGAGTTCGGCGATCCTCGACTTCCTGTTGAAATCCCAGGCGAAGGCATCGTTTGGAACGGGTCCGGAGCTGCTGCGGTTCTTCACGATGTTTTACGGAACCGTGCAGGTGTTTTCCTTCTTCGCCCAGACACGCGCGGAGGGCGTCGCGCGCCGTTTCGGCATGAGCGGAACGATCAATTCGCTGCCAGGCGGCGTCGGCGCCCTCGGTCTTGTGGCGCTGGTGTTTCCGGTGTGGCCGGTCATCACCACGCTGCGCGGCCTCGAGGCGGTCCTGCACAATTCGCTCTTCCGCAGCGGGTACGAGCTGCTGTTTGTCCCGATGGACGCGCGTATGCGGAACCGGGCGAAGACGGTTCTGGACGTGGTCTGCGATCGCGCAGGGGAAGCAGCTGGATCCGGAATCGTACAAGTGCTGCTCGTGGTCGGGGTGGCGTCGCTCAGCAGCAGCTTGTTAGCGATCGCCCTTGTATTCGCTGCTATTGCGTTGTGGGTTGGGCAACGGTTCGGGTCCTTGTATGTGGGACTGGTCGAAGGGCAGCTCCTGAAGTACCGGGAATCGCCGCACGTAAGCATGATCTCGGAAGCCGGGTGGACGTTGCTGCAGGTCCCGAGCAAACCGATTGCGGCCGCACCAGCGCAAGTAGCCCCGGCGCGGCCAGGGCCGGTCCGCCCACGCCGTGTTGATCCTGCGATCGAGTTGATGACCGAATTGCGATCCGGAGATGTGGCCCAGGTATCCGCCGCGCTCGGGCGCACGTCAACGCTCGGCCGGATTCACGTGGCCCAAATCGTCGACCTTCTCGCCTGGGATGCCGTGCTGCCAGCGGCGCGTTCTGCGCTCGAGCAGCTGGCGCCGTTGCACCTGGGCATGCTGATCGACGCCATGCTCGATCCCCTGACCGACTTCGCGATTCGTCGTCGTCTGCCGCGCGTTCTCGGAACCGTGGCGACCCGGCGCAGCGTCGACGGTCTGGTGAACGGACTCAGCGACTCACGCTTCGAGGTGCGCTATCACTGCAGTCGCGCTATGGGTCACATTCTTTCCAGGAACCGCAACCTGCTTGTTGATCGCGCCCAGGTCATCGCCGCGGTGGAACGCGAACTGTCGGTGCCGCCGCAGCGGTGGCGCGGATACCGTCTGCTGGATCGACCCGACGTCGACGGACTGTCAGACCTGACCGCGCGGCCAGAAGACAGCTCCCGCTATTTGGAGCACATCGTCCTGCTGCTGTCGGCCATCGTTGGACGCGACCCGCTCGATGCGGCGGTGCAGGGCGTTCGGTCGGCCGACCCCGGCGTACGTGGCCTTGCGTTCGAATACCTCGATCAAGTGCTGCCGCCCGCGATCGTCGAACGGCTCAAGACGATGATCGCGTCTACACAGTCCGGCGACGGTGCTCCATCGCAATCCGCGCCGCAACCCAAAGCCACACGATCGTCAGCAGAACATTGATCCCCGCAAACGCGGATGTCGTCAGCGCGGTGACCTGACCGAGGCCGACGAAGCCGGCGGACACGACGTCGCCCGCCCTGGTGAAAAACGTATCGATGGCCGCTTTGGCCTTGTACTTGGCTTCGCGTGTCGTCGGCAGGAAGAGCGCCTGGCGCAGCGTGTTCTGAATCGAGTAATCGGTACTGTTTTCCAGCACCTTGCCGACTCGAACAACGGCAAGCACCGGCGCGACCGCAATGATCGAATAGTTGATCAGTGCGATGACCGGCAGCACGAACAGTGCCCCGCGGATGCCGATCCATCGAATGATTCGTGCGGTTGCGAACAACTGCAGGAGCAACCCCACTAGGTTCACCACGGCGGTAATCGAGCCAGAGAACGCGGTGACGAATTGGCGGCTCGGTGCAACGGCGGCGGCGTCGGTTCCGAAACGGGAGACCGCTTCAGCGACAATCAGTCGGTTCAAGACGTACTGACCGGTCGTATTGACGACGTTGAGGAGCACGATGAGCACGGCGATCCAGAACAGATACCGGTCGCGGGCGATCAGCTCGAATCCGCCTTCCGGCCCTAACGGCTCTTTCTGCGCCTCATGCGCCTCGCCGCTGCCGACCGCTGATTCGCGCGTATGCGCCATCACGGTCGTCCCCAACGCGATCATGAGCACACATGCGCCAAGGAGCATCAGCGTGTACGGCGTGTAGTTCAGACGTTCTACGAGCGGTGCGACGGCGGCTGCACCGACCCAGGCGCCCAGGGATTGTCCGACGCCAATGAGCGGAAACAAGCGACGTCCTTGCCCCTCCGTGAACAGATCGTTCGCAAACTGCCAGAACAGCGACACGATAAACACGTTGAGCAGCCCGATCCAGATATAGAACGGCACGGCCTCACGGAGACCGGCGGTCCCGCCCGCGTAAAACGCGATCAGCGTGGCCACAAAGAACGTGATCACGATGCTGATCAGCTTGATTCTGACGACACGCGTGCCCAACCAGCCGTACAGCGGCACGAGTCCCATAAGCAACACGCCCTGAGCGGCGGCTGAATAGGAGGCCTGTTCCGCGCCACCTTCCGTCAGAATGAGCCCGTCGCGCGCCGGCTTCATGACGGAATAACCGGCAAGCAGCAGGAAGACGGTCAGGGTCAGGAGCAGCGTGGTCGCACCTTCGCCGGCGCGTACGTCGGCGAACACCGACAGCGCACGCTCGACGACACTCTTCCGAGGCTCGCCGAGCACCTTGAAGACGGGCAGTGAGTAGTGCGATTGCGATTCAGGATGCGTAACGAGCGTGCGAGGTGCGGAGGCGGTAAGCGTACGAGTCGTGGAGGTCGTGGTCATTGCCCGGCAACGGAAACATGCGTAAGTGGTTTGCGGTCCAACCTGGGCCAGCAGCGTCGGCGATGCTTCACCTTGGTTGTCTGTTCACTGCCACCATCGACCGCGGAGGTATCCGACGCAGGTTGCGCCAACTGCATTCGGTGGAGTTCCCACCAGGCGTGGGCTTTTCGCGGTGTCCACGCGTCCTCAGGAACCGCGACCGCGAGCCGTTCGCTGAACACGTCCGCGGACGCGGGTCTCGAGCCAGGTTCTTTCGCCAGCGATTCGAGAATGACCGCTTCCAGCGCGGGAGAGATCTGGAATTCCGAGCGGAGGCTCGGTCGCACTGGTTCGTCTTTGACATGTGCGAGCGCCGTGGCCACATCAGAATCGGCGGAGAACACAGGCTGACCGGTGAGCAGGTAGTACGCGACACACCCGAGCGCATAGATGTCGGCGCGTCCGTCAATGCCCGGCCGCCCGAGCGCGACCTCCGGCGCCATGTATGCCGGCGTTCCCGCCGTGACCCCTTCCATCGTCAGCATCGCGCCAGCCGCCTCAACATGTTTCACGAGTCCGAAGTCCAGAACCTTCACGAAGTCATCGTCGGGACCAAGCCTGCAGATGAAAATGTTCGCCGGTTTGACATCGCGATGCACAAGACCGCGTGAGTGCGCCTCGCCGAGCGAGTGGCAGACCTGCTGGAGCACGTACACCACGCGTGCCGGCTCCATCGGGCCGTAGAGCTGCACGAAGCGCTCGAGACTGACCCCATCGAGCAACTCCATCACGTAGTAGAAGTCGCCGTCCTCCGTGGTTCCGAAATCGTAGACGTCAATGGTGTGCGTCGAGCCAAGCATCGCCGTGTCCTTGGCTTCCCGCTCGAAACGCCGGACAATCGCGTCGCGCGTACGCTGGCTCGAGCCGAGCAGGTCCGAGCGTATGAGCTTGATCGCGGCGGGGCGGGCCAGAAGACGATGTTTTGCGCGCCAAACCTCTCCCATCCCGCCTTCGCC
>DASTZI010000082.1:0-3868 GCA_035764385.1 Vicinamibacterales bacterium | reverse complement strand
TCGCGTAGTTTCCCTCGTGACAGGCGTACTCGTAGATCTGCGTGCCGTCCGGAATTCTTGAAATGGGAATGACTGCGGTCCACGGCTTCGCAAACGTCGTCGGATCTTCGACGGTAATCGTGTATTCGAGCGTGTCCGCGTCGGTCCTCTTGAACCGCTCCAGGAGATGGAGCGTTTCGGACGGCCTCGTCCAGATGCTCGCCCACTCGTAGTTGGTCTTGTCGAGGAAATTCGTGGTGTCGACGACGAGCGTGTCGCCCTCCCAGTGGCCGACCGAGTCGCCGAACCACTGACGGATATTGCTGTGCGGACGACCATCGACGGGGATGATGCGTCGATCACGGTACTCCTCGTGAAGAATCGTCACGTATCCGGGACTCTGCACGATCTGATTGTGTCCACCGTTGGGACCTTGCCACATCATGCCGGTGACGCCGTCAGTGAGGCAGCGCTCCCCGGTGTCAGGATCCAGATACGACTCATATGGTCCGACGCCGTACCGAGCGGCGGCACGCGCGTCGGCTTTCTGCGCGTCAGGGGTGTACGGAATCCGCCCGTCGCGCGGGTCCGTAATCAACGACGTCTGCTTGTACACCTTTCGCGGTCGTCCGTGGTCCTGCCAGAAGCTGTTGTACTCATTACCGCGAATGGGTGACGCGGCGATAGATTGGCGGCCGACCGCCTCGCCTTCGACACCGGCAAGGCGGTTGGCCTCCTGATCCTTCTCCGTCTGCTGGATCTGCGCGATCTCCGCATCGGTCAGGAATTCCCGTCCGCCAAACCGCGCAGGTCGCTCGAGCGCAATCACCGCCTCGTATCTCCAGACGCCCTGGAAATCGGGATCGCCCCAGGCGGTCCGCGCAACAGGCGTTTTGCTGTTTGTGTCTGATGCCGGCGAGGCTGCCGTCCGCGCTGCCGACGTTACGGCGAACGCCGCAGCCCCGGCGACGACAGCCAGCGTCAGAGTGATCGCGACGGATCCGTATCTCATGTCAGATCTCCGTCAGGCGGACCTGAAGGTCCGCCTCTACCGGTTCGCGCCTGAAGGTCCGCCTCTACCTGTTCACATGTCCGGTGGCAGGGTCGACGACGCCAAGATGGCCGTACATCGCCTCTTCGACAAACTCCACGCACTTGTATTCGAGTATCCGCTTATCTTTCTCAGTACGCCGATACAGTGGCATCCGCATCTTCCACGGCCGCGTAAACACTTTCGGATCTTCAACGGTGACTTCGTACATCAGATGGTATGGGGTCACGGCCGTGTACCGCTCCACGATGTGCAGCGCATCGCTATGGAAGTTGCCGGCCCGGTCGAACCAGGTCTCATCGTTGAAATCGGTGACGTCGACGACGAGCGTGTCGCCTTCCCAGCGACCGCGTGACAAGCCCATCCACGATGCGCTTGGGTTGTTACCGACTTTGTTCATGTGAATGGTTCGCGTCGTTCCCGCGAATTCATACGCCATCAGGATCGTGTCGGTGCCTTGAACGATCTGAAAGGGATACGGCATGTAGGTCGCGCGCGGAACACCGGGCATGAAGCACTTGATTTCCGGATCGCGCTCGAGCCAGTGCTCGACGTTTTCTTTCTTCTTCGCGGCCGCCCACGGCTGATACGGGATCTCATCGCCGTCGACGACGCCCTCGCCGGCGGGTACCGCGCCCACCGCCCCGAGCGCACGCACCGCCGGTGCGGGAAGGTCGGTTGGCGTGGCGCGGGCAAGTCCCGCAACGCCCGAACGTGGCGCGGCTGGAATCAGCGCCAACGCCGGCCGCGCCGGATGGGACTGAATATCGTAGTTCGCGGTGTTGAGGGCCTGCCACACCCCGCTGAGATCGGGCTTGCCATCGGCCGTGCGGGCGGGCTCGTAGCCCGCGCTGCGACGTGAGGTCCGTACTTGCGCCCAGACCGAGCCGACGACGATAGCGGCAACGATCGCAACCAGCGCGGTTTTGAACCAGGTCGGCATCGCTGAGTCCTCTTGCCGGCCGAGATTATGGGACAACTGAACTCCCAATTGCCAACTTCCAACATGCAACAAGATTTGGGAATTGGAGGTGGACGCTGGAGGTCATCAGAGCGACTTGGCGTAGACTCCCCCGCATGGCGACGGCTTCTGCTCTGTCCAGAATCGCAGTGGTCGCGGGCCTCACACTGCTTCTCGCCTCAGGCACCGCCGCGCGACAAGGCGCACCCGCACCCGAACGATGGGTCACCGCGTGGGGAACCTCGCAGCAAGGGCTCGGCACCGGCACGGTGTCGAACACTACGGTTCGGATGATCGCGAGGGTGACCGTTTCGGGTCAAGCCGTCCGCATTCGACTCGACAACACGTTTGGGACGGCCCCACTCGTCATCGGAAAGGCGTACGTCGGACACCGGATTCAGGGTGCCGCGATTGCGCCAGGATCCAATCGACCGATCAGTTTCAACAAATCGGCAGGTGTAACGATTCCGGCTGGCGGCAGCGTGACGAGCGACCCGGTGGCGATGAATGTATTGGCGCAGCAGGACCTGGCCGTGAGCCTGCACATTCCTGGCGCTGACGTGCGGTCCAGTCAACACGGCGGCGCGCAGGTGACGTCGTATCTCGCACCGAATGGCACTGGCGATGTGGCGGCGGAAGATGCGGCCAAGCCCTTTGCCGGCACGACCACTTCAATGTTCTGGCTCAAGGCGATCGATGTGTCCTCTTCCTCCTCCACCGGATCGATTGTCGCGTTCGGCGATTCCATTACCGACGGCACCTGCTCGACGGTCGATGCGCACGATCGATGGGAAGACCTGCTCGCGGTGCGTCTGGCGCTCGATGCAGCCGGTCGTGGAAGCAGCGACGCTCACAAGGCGGTCGTCAATGAAGGGATCGGCGGCAACACGATCACGCGTGAGAGCCTTCAACCACCGCCCGACAGCCCTCCTGGCGTCGAGCGCCTCGAGCGCGACGTGCTGACCCACCACGGGGTGACACATGTAATTGTGTTCATGGGGACAAACGACATCCGCCGCGGTGCGTCTGCCTCGCAGGTCATCGCGGGAATGCTGGACCTCGCCAGACGCACGAAGGCCCGCGGGCTGAAGACGATCGGCGTCACGATCATCCCGCGACACAACCGGCCTCCCGAACCGAACAACACGGGATGGGATGCGGCTAAGACGCAGGTGCGTCACGAGGTGAATCAGTGGATCCGCACCAAGGGGCCCTTCGACGGGATCATCGACTTCGACAAGGTCGTGCAGGATCCGAAGAACGCCGACCTGCTGCTTCCGGCGTTCAATTGCGGGGACGGCATCCATCCGAGCCCGCGCGGCTACTACGAAATGGGTCGAACGGTGCGGCTCGGACTGTTCCAGTAGGGCGGGTCTAAAAAGACCCGCCCTGCCTACACACGTAAACATTGGGGATTTACTGACAGTAAGTAATGTCACACATGATGCGCCTCAGCAGATCTTCGGCGGCGCTTTCGGCAATCGCGCTTTTCGCCATGCTCGTGCCACGCCACTCGGTCCTCGCGCAGGACGCGGCAAAGGGAGCGATGTTGATGGCGGAAGCCCGAAAGGCGGTCGGCGGCGACGACAAGCTCGCGGCGATCAAACGCCTTCAGATTTCGGGCACCTTCCTTCGGTCGACAGGTCCCGACCAGATCATCGACGGTGACCTCGACGTCTTCATCGACCTGCCCGACAAATATCGACGGGATGAAATCACCGGGTTTGCGGGAGCGAATGTCGAGCGCACCGAAGCGCTCAACGGCCCCGACGTCTGGGATGACTCGAGTGGCGGATTGACCGGGGGGCGTGGCTTCGGCGGCGGGGGCGGGTTTGGCCGCGGCGGACGCGGCGGCGATCGCGGAGGCGGCGGCGGGG
>DASTZI010000081.1:0-2139 GCA_035764385.1 Vicinamibacterales bacterium | reverse complement strand
GCGGCCGGTTTAGCCGCCCCTTTGATCTCGGCGGACGACCTTCGGCCCATCGTGCTGGTCGCTGCCGCGACCTCTTCGCAGATACGGTCACCGCTTGTAGAGGCCCATGATCGCCGCCTTGGCCAGCGTATTGAAATGGAGTTGAAAGCCGATGACGGCTGCTGAGGTATCCGCCGTCACTGGCAGGCTATCGGTCCCGACCGCGAACACCGTGAACAGATAACGGTGCGGATGGTCGCCCGCGGGCGGACACGGACCGCCGTAGCCAGGCGTGCCAAAGTCGGTACGGGTCTGCAGCGCTCCCCGTGGCAGCTGCGGGGCCTTTGGATTGCCGGCATCAAGCGCAAGCTCGGTCACGTTCGGCGGGATGTTCACCACCAGCCAGTGCCAGAACCCGCTGCCCGTGGGTGCATCCGGATCGAAACAGGTAATGGCGAAGCTCTTCGTGCCGGCGGGTGCTTCCGACCACGCCAGATGCGGCGATTGGTTGTTGCCCGCGCAGCTGAAGCCGAAGTCGGCTGACAGAATATGGGCGTTGGCGAGATAATCGCCGTCCTTGAAACTGTTGCTCCTGACCGTGAACGCCATGCGTCGTCTCCATCGTGTCTTCTGACAAGGCTGAGGTGGCCGCGATCTTGTTCCCCGGCTTCGCAGTACGCGACGTCTGCCTTTCAGTTCTTCTTGAGGAATGAGGACAGATCGTAATTGAGCAGATCGCCAATGCTGGCGAGCTCGATATCCGCCGGTGGATACTCGGCCAGTGTTTTGGAGTCGAGCGCATAATGACCCTGTTTCGGAAACACGGTCGTGACGTTGTCGCCCCAGATTTTTTTCACCGCGGCAAGGATGCGCAATTTGTCGTCGATCAGGACGTAGTGGTCGGCGGGATAGAGACGCCCCACATCGTCGAGCTCCTGCTCCTTGTGGATGTAGATGAGGACACGGTTCTCGAATGCGTGCCACAGACCGGATCGCTCCACCTTGCGCGGTTGGAACACGGCATCACCGTCGGAGAGGATGACGATGGTCCCCCATTGCCGTACGTGCTTCACCGCGTCCAGAGCACGGGGATAAAGGCGCTCGGCGAATGGGTAATCCACCAGCCAGTTCGACATCCGCAGTAGCTCCGGGCGATGCAGCGCCTCGACGCGGTAGCGTTCCAGCGCGCCCAGGTAGTCGGCGTATCCGAGTTCGCTCCTCAGCTCTTCAAAAAGTTGCCAATACCGGTCGCGGGCGGCGGCCCCGTAAGTCTGCTCCAGGTGCTCGCTCAGATGGGCCTGCACGCGATCGTTGTCGATGAGCGTGTTGTCGACGTCGAACAGGAAGACAACCGTTTTGTCCATCGCATCCCAGCGTACTTTTGCACGCCCTTCAGTTCTTCTTGCCCTTGCCGAGCAGCTCTTTGACGACCTCCGTGACGCGCTCGGGCTCGAACCCGTATTTTCGCAGCAGCTCCTTGAGCGGGGCCGAGGCGCCAAATGTCTTCATGCCGATAACGCGGCCGGACCTGCCGACGTAGCGTTCCCAGCCGAAGGTCGAAGCCTGCTCCACCGCCACGCGCGCCGTGACGTCGGGCGGCAGCACGCTGTCCTGGTACGCTTGCGGCTGATGTTCGAAAATATCCCACGACGGCATCGAGACCACGCGCGAGCGAATGCCCTCCGCAAGCAGCTCCTCGTGGGCGTTGACACAGAGACTGACCTCGCTGCCGGACGCGATGAGGATCACCTCAGGCTTTCCCGCCGGGGGATCGGCGACCACATAAGCGCCGCGCGCGACCCCGGATGCCGGCGCGTACTTGCTGCGGTCCAATGTCGGCAGCGGTTGACGCGACAGCGCCAGCACCGCCGGCTCGTGCCGCAGTTGCATGATATAGCGATAGGCCTCGACGACCTCGTTGGCGTCTGCCGGCCGCAGCACCACCAAGCCGGGTTCGGCGCGGAAGGACGCGAGCTGCTCCACCGGTTGGTGCGTCGGGCCGTCCTCGCCATCGCCCATGGCGTCGTGGGTGAACACAAAGATGGTGGGCAGTTCCATCAGGGCCGACAGCCGGATGGCTGGCCGCGCATAGTCGCTGAAGATGAAGAACGTGGCGCCGAAGGCCCGCAGTTTCGACAACGAGAGCCCATTGACGGCGGC
>DASTZI010000080.1:0-10055 GCA_035764385.1 Vicinamibacterales bacterium | reverse complement strand
CGGCCTGCAGAAGACCGAGATCGGCGAGGTCGAAGAGCCTTTCGCCAAAGGGCAGAAGGGATCGTCGGCCATGCCGCACAAGCGCAATCCGATCGGCTGCGAGCAGATCGTCGGCCTGGCGCGGTTGCTGCGCGCCAACGCCGGGGCCGCGTTCGAGAACAACGCGCTCTGGCACGAACGCGACATCTCGCATTCGTCGGTCGAGCGCGTCATCCTGCCGGACAGCTTCATCGCCCTCGATCACATGCTGCGGCGCTTCACGCGGATCGTTGCCGGCATGGTGGTGTATCCCGAGCGGATGCGCGAGAATCTGGATCGATCGCGCGGCGTGGTGTTTTCTGGCACGGTGCTGCTGGAGCTGGCGCGCCGCGGTGTGTCACGCGAGCAGGCTTACGAATGGGTGCAGCGCAACGCGATGCGTGCGTTCCACGAAAAGCGAAACTTCAAGGAACTCCTGCTTGCGGACGAGGACGTGACACGCGTGCTTTCTCGTGGCGACATCGAACGCGCATTCGACCTCAATGAACAGTTGAAGCACGTCGATCATATTTTTCAGCGCGTGTTCCAGGAGCATTCAGAAGTCGTCGGGGCGGGGATGGCCCGTTCGGTCGGAAGGTAGGCGTAAAGATGCGAGCGCGAGTGTTCGTCACTCTCAAGCAGTCGGTGTTCGACCCCCAGGGAAAGACCGTTACCGACGCTCTTCACACCCTTGGATATTCCGCCGTGAAGGATGTCCGCCAGGGAAAATATTTCGAGCTCGACATCGACGCGACCTGCCCCGACGAAGCCCGTGCCCTTGCCGAAGAGGCCGCCGAGAAGCTGTTGTCGAATCCAGTGATTGAAAGCTTCCGCATCGAGCTCGCTGACGGAGCCCTCGTATGAAGTTCGCCGTCGTCGTGTTCCCGGGATCCAATTGCGACCACGACGCGCATTACGCTGCCCAGCACGTCCTCGGGCAGCAGGCCGAGTACATCTGGCACAAGGAGACCAGCCTCAAAGGCGCCGACGTGGTCATCCTTCCAGGCGGCTTTGCGCACGGCGACTATCTCCGCACCGGCGCCATCGCGCGCTTCTCACCCATCATGACGGAGGTGCAGAAGTTCGCGGCGTCGGGCGGCCCCGTCCTTGGCATCTGCAACGGTTTCCAGGTGTTGCTCGAAGCAGGCTTGCTTCCGGGTGCGATGCTTCGTAACCGCAGCTTGAAGTATCAGTGCGAGCACGTGTTGATCAGAGTCGAGCAAACTGATACGCCATTCACGGCGGCCTGCACCGCGGGGCAGGTTCTTCGCATCCCCATCGCTCACGGCGAGGGCAACTACTACGCAGATCCGGATGTTATTGCTCGCCTCGAGCGGAATCGTCAGATCGTGTTTCGCTACACAAACGCCGAGGGTATTGCGACTGATGACGCAAACCCCAATGGATCGGTCGCTAACATTGCCGGGCTTTGCAGCGAACAGCGCAATGTCGTTGGCTTGATGCCGCATCCGGAGCGCGCGTGTGAAATGGCGCTCGGAAGCGCCGACGGCCTGATCTTGTTCGAATCGGTCATCAAGGCCGTAACCGAACGCGTCTTCGCCGCTGCCCGATGACCATCAGCGACGACACTCTGGAACGTCACGGACTGACGCGCGAGGAGTATCAGCGAATCGTCGATGCACTGAAGCGTGAACCAACCCTCACCGAGCTCGGCATCTTTTCGGTGATGTGGTCGGAACACTGCAGCTACAAGAGTTCGCGCGTGCACCTCAAGACGCTGCCAACGGCCGGGCCGCGCGTGCTCCAGGGCCCTGGTGAAAATGCAGGCGCGGTCGATATCGGCGACGGTCTGGCCGCGGTCTTCAAGATCGAATCGCACAACCATCCTTCGTTCATCGAACCCTATCAAGGCGCCGCCACCGGTGTTGGTGGCATCATCCGCGACATCTTCACCATGGGCGCGCGGCCGATCGCGCTTCTCAATTCGCTTCGATTCGGCCCGCTTGACGATGCGCTGGTCCGTCGCACCTTTGCCGGAGTGGTGGCCGGCATTGCCGGTTACGGCAACAGCATCGGCATTCCGACCGTTGGCGGCGAGATCGCTTTCGATGAGAGCTACACCGGCAATCCGCTTGTCAATGTCTTCTGCCTGGGCATCGCCGCACACGAGGAGATCATCAAGGGCGTCGCCTCCGGCGTCGGAAATGCCGTGTATTACGTCGGGGCCAAGACCGGGCGCGACGGGATCCATGGCGCGACCATGGCGTCGGCGGAGTTCGACGACAAGTCGGCCGAGAAGCGTCCTGCAGTACAAGTCGGCGACCCCTTCATGGAGAAGCTGCTTCTCGAGGCGTGTCTCGAGGTGATGAAGAGCGACGCGCTCATCGGCATTCAGGACATGGGCGCCGCCGGGTTGACATGTTCGACATGCGAAATGGGGTCGCGTGGCGGTGCTGGTGTCGACATCGACGTGTCGCTGGTTCCCCAGCGTGAGACAGGCATGACACCGTACGAAATCATGTTGTCCGAATCGCAGGAACGGATGCTGATGGTCGTCAAACGGGGTCGCGAAGCCGAGGTCGAACGTATTTTCGAGAAGTGGGACCTGCATGCGGTCCGCGTTGGCGAGGTGACCGCCGACGGCAAGCTGCGCGTGCGAAATCGAGGGGACGTCGTCGCAGAGATTCCGAATCGTTCATTGACCGACGACGCACCGCTCTATCGGCGTCCGATGGGGGAGCCCGCCTATATCAAGGTCGCGCAGCAGCTCTCATTTGATTCGCTTGGCACGCCTCCATCCGCAACCGACGCGTTCTGGCGTCTCCTCGCGTCGCCGACGGTTGCCAGCAAACGATGGGCGTACCGGCAGTACGACCACATGGTGCGCACCAACACGTTGGTGCTGCCGGGAATGGGCGCCGGCGTCGTACGGGTCAAGGGAACCGCGCGTGCGCTGGCGATGTCAGTTGACTGCAACGGTCGGTTCGTCTACCTGGATCCGTATCGCGGGGCGCAGTTGGCGGTAGCCGAAGCGGCACGCAACGTGGCCTGCGCGGGAGCGCTGCCAATTGGCGCGACCAACTGTCTCAACTTCGGCAATCCTGAAAAACCTGAAATCATGTGGCAGTTTGCGCGTGCGGTCGAGGGGATGGGCGCCGCGTGCCGCGCGCTCGACATCCCGATCACCGGCGGAAACGTGAGTCTCTACAACGAGACGGACGGACGCGCAGTGCTGCCGACGCCCGTCCTAGGCGTGGTCGGCGTAATTGAGGACGCCCGGACCGTCGTGCGTCGCGCCTTTCGATCGCAGGGCGATCTCGTGATGCTGCTCGGAGAGACGCGCGACGAGCTCGGCGGCAGCGAGTACCTCAAGGTGGTTCACGGCGTGATCCGCGGCGTTCCACCGGAACTCGATTTGACCCGAGAGGCAGCGCTGCAGCAGGTGCTGGTCGAGAGCGCGTCGGCGGGCGTGATTCGATCGGCGCACGACTGCGCCGAAGGCGGCGTTGCTATTACGCTCGCCGAGTGCTGCATCGGAACCGGTTTGGGTGCACAGGTCGATGTGGCGGCAGTCACCTCAGCAGGCCTGAACACATTTGCCGACGTCACGACGTTGTTCTCCGAATCTGCATCGCGTGTTGTCATCTCGTGCGCTCCAGCTGCTGAGGCGCAGCTGGTCGAAATCGCGGCACGTCACGGTGTTCCGATCCAAAGAATTGGCGTCGTGGGGGGAACACGCGTTCAGGCAAGGATTCACGGCCGAAGCATCATCGACGAGTCGCTTCCCGACATTGAGCGAACGTGGAATACCGCAATCGAACGGTATTTCGAGCCCGCGCGAGCTATTGCGTGAAACCGTACACTTATAAGCCTCAGAGCCCAGCGCTCGAACCACACCCAGCGATGGACAAGTTCAGGGAAGAATGCGGCGTGTTCGGGATCTTCGGTCACCCGGAGGCCTCGAATCTCACGTACCTCGGCCTCTATGCGCTTCAGCATCGCGGCCAGGAGAGCGCCGGCATTGCCGCATCGGATGGAACCGTGGTTCGCCATCACAAGGCGATGGGCTATGTGAACGAAGTCTTCAACAGCGACACGCTATCGAAGCTGCCCGGGTACCTCGCCGTCGGCCACGTCCGCTATTCAACCGCTGGAGAAAGTCTGGTCGCCAACGCGCATCCGATCCTGGTTGACAGCGTCCACGGCCAGCTTGCGGTGTGTCACAACGGCAACCTCGTAAATGCGGGCGAACTGCGGGACGCGTTGGTGCGAACCGGGGCCATATTTCAGACCAACAGCGACACGGAGGTCATGGTCCACCTCTTTGCCCGGTCCCGCGAGGAGGGCGTGGAGGCCGCAGTCATCGACGCGATCTCGCAGGTGCGAGGTGCGTTCTCGTTTGTGATGATGTCGCGGGACCGCGTAATCGGGGTCCGCGATCCTCACGGATTCCGTCCGCTTGCGTTGGGACGGCTGCGGGATGGCTGGGTTGTCTGTTCCGAGACGTGTGCCCTCGACCTGATCGGCGCAACCTACGTGCGCGACGTCGAACCCGGCGAAGTCGTCATCATCAGCAAAGCGGGAGTCAAGTCGATCAAGCCGTTCGGTCCGGCGCGCCAGTCGCAGTGCATCTTCGAACACGTGTATTTCTCGCGTCCGGATAGCTATGTGTTTGGCGAAAGCGTCAACGAGGTGCGGACGCAGCTTGGGCGGACGCTCGCGCGTGAGGCACCCGTCGACGCCGATGTCGTCGTGCCGATTCCAGACTCTGGTGTCTGCGCGGCCATCGGGTACGCCGAGGCATCTGACATCCCAATGCGAATGGGGCTGATTCGCAACCATTACGTCGGACGCACCTTCATCGAGCCGCAGCAGTCGATTCGCCATTTCGGGGTTCGCGTGAAGCTGAACCCGGTCCGCAGCATTCTCGAAGGCAAGCGCGTCGTTCTCATCGACGATTCCATCGTCCGCGGCACAACGAGCCGCAAAATCGTGCGGATGGTGCGCGGCGCCGGAGCGCGCGAAGTGCACATGCGCATCAGTTGTCCGCCGACGGTGTCGCCGTGTTTCTACGGGGTCGATACGCCGCGGCGTTCGGAACTGATCGCCGCGACGCACACGCTCGAGGAGATTCGCAAGTATCTTGACGCGGACAGCGTTTCCTACCTCAGTCTCGACGGTCTCACGGACGCCGTGCGGGGCGGCAAATCGAAGTACTGCACGTCCTGCTATACCGGCGTGTATCCGGTAGCGTTTCCACGGGACGAGGCTGCGTACTTGCAGCTCGCGTTGAAGCTCAATCCGGAACCGGTCGCTCCGGCCGATCATCCGGTGGCCGTCGCCGATCTCGCCAAAGACATCGTCGCCGGTTGATGGACTACAAAGCCGCTGGCGTCGACATCGACGCGGGCAACGAGACAGTCCGCCGGATTCGTGGTCTGGCGCGGTCTACCTTTACCAGTGGCGTCCTCTCCGACATCGGGTCATTTGGCGGCCTGTTCAGGCTCGAACCGGGCCGATATCGCGATCCGGTGCTGGTCGCGAGCGCCGATGGTGTCGGTACCAAGCTGAAGGTCGCTTTCCTGGCGCGCCGGCATGACACGATTGGGGCGGACCTCGTCAATCACTGCGTCAACGACATCCTCGTGCAGGGAGCCGAGCCACTCTTCTTTCTTGATTACCTCGCGACCGGACAGCTGTCTCCGAAGGTCGCGGAATCGATTGTCGGTGGCATCGCGGCTGCCTGCCGGGAGAACGGCTGCGCGCTGCTCGGCGGCGAGACTGCGGAGATGCCGGGCTTCTACGGCGAGGGCGAATACGACGTCGCCGGCTTTATCGTCGGCGCAGTTGATCGTTCGCGCCTGATCACGGGTCGGGCGATCGCTATTGGCGATCTCCTCGTGGGTGTGCCCTCCTCAGGGCTGCACACCAATGGCTATTCGCTTGCGCGGCGCGT
Source organism: Vicinamibacterales bacterium (assembly GCA_035764385.1). GTDB lineage: Bacteria > Acidobacteriota > Vicinamibacteria > Vicinamibacterales > UBA2999 > Gp6-AA40. Next base: position 4,120 of record DASTZI010000080.1, on the reverse strand, counting down.
GATATTCGAGCGGCTGCGGTTGGATGTCAGCAGCTACGTCGCCGAGCTGTCAGGCACGGTCGGCGACGCGCTGCTCGAGCCGCATCGATCGTATCTGCCAATGATTCAGCCATTGCTGGATGCCGGTCGAATCAAAGGGATGGCGCACATTACCGGCGGTGGCATCACGGACAATCTGCCACGGGTACTTCCGCACGGAACCGCGGCGCTGATCGATCGCTCCGCGTGGACGGTGCCGCCCATCTTCGCCTGGCTCCAGCAGAGCGGCAGCATTCCGGAGGATGACATGCTGCGCACGTTCAATATGGGGATTGGTCTCATCATCGTGACTGGACGGGATCACGCGGAACCGCTCATCGACGAGCTCGCCGCGCGTGGTGGCCATAATGCCTGCATCATCGGCGAAATCGTCCCGGGCGAACCGCCGTCGGTCGCCTACAGGTAAGTGCCCGCCAATCGCCGTCTCGGCGTGTTGATCTCAGGCCGGGGCAGCAATCTCCAGGCGCTCATCGACGCAATCACGAGCGGAGCGCTCGATGCGACCATCGTTGTCGTCATTTCGAACCGGCAGGACGCCGGCGGCCTCGAACGGGCGCGTGCGGCAGGCATCGAATCGATTGTGATGTCGCATCGCGACTTCGCCTCGCGTGACGATTACGACCGCGCGCTCGCCAGCGAATTGCGGGGGCGGGGCGTCGGGCTCGTCTGCCTCGCAGGGTTCATGCGATTGGTGGGAGCCGAGCTCATTGACGCGTTTTCCGGTCGCATCTTGAATATCCATCCATCGCTGTTGCCGGCATTTCCAGGACTCGATGCCCAACAACAGGCGATCGACCACGGAGTGAGAGTGAGCGGCGTCACGGTCCACCTCGTGACGGCGGAACTCGATGGAGGCCCGATCGTCGTGCAACGGGCAGTGCCGGTGCTGCCAGGCGATACTGCAGAATCACTCGCCGCGCGCATCCTCGAAGAGGAACACCGCGCCTACCCGGAAGCGGTCAAGATGATCCTGGATGGCGGGTGGCGTCTGGAAGGACGCCGGTTCGTTCCGGCTAGGTCTCCGATTTCCGCTTCAACGTAACGATCGCCACTTCAGGCGGACAGTTGATTCGGATCGGCACGTACACAGTCCCAATCCCGCGGCTGACGAACATCCAGGTGTTATCCCGCGACCCGAGGCCAGACAGCACCGGAAAACGTCGTCGTGCGACTGCGCCCACGCCCGGCAGAACAACCTGTCCTCCATGCGTGTGTCCTGCCAGGACGGCGGGAACATCCAGATCGGCCGCTTCGTCCAGCCGTCTTGGATCGTGCGCGAGCAGCAATACAGTGTCGCGCGCCCGGCTGATGATGCGCGCAATATCGGATGTCTTTCGCGTCCAGAACCTGATTCCCGCGAGTTCGAGCCCCTCTCCGTGTATCTCGAGTCGGGTTCGCGCGTCTCTCAGAACCTGAATACCCTTCGCGGTGAGTGCGGCCGGCATATCGCGGTCGTCATCGTGATTGCCGAGAATTGCGAACACGCCGTGGGGTGCGGTCAGCGGTGCAAGTAGCTCGGCGACGGGTGCGACAAACGTGCGATCACCCCATGTCACGTAATCACCGCCGAGCACAATCAAATCTGGTCTAGCGGCGGTAACCAAGTCGACAGCCGTCCGAATGTCTTCGGCAGGCACCATCGCGCTGTGATGAATGTCGGTGACAAAGCCGATGCGAAGGCCGTCGAGCGCCTCGGGCAGACCTGAAACCGGAAGCGTGGCGTCCGTCGTTTCGATATGGTGGCGTTCGTAGGCGACGCCGTACGCACCTGCTCCTGTGACGGCGCCGACCGTCGTTGCGACGATGCCCCTCAGCGCCGCACGCCGGGTGACCAGCATACCGGGTTGTATAGTAGCGGCTGATGGACCTGTTCACCGAATTGGAGTGGCGTGGTCTTGTTTACGACGCCACGGAAGGTCTCCGCGACCTGATCGCGCGCGAGAAGCTCACCACTTACATCGGATTCGATCCAACCGCGGCGAGCCTTCATGTCGGTAGCTTGTTGCCGATGGTTGCGCTTGCGCGTCTGCAACGGTTTGGTCATCCGCCGATCGCGGTCGTCGGCGGTGGCACTGGGATGATCGGCGATCCAAGTGGGAAAGCGACCGAGCGTGCGCTCCTCACCGTGGAGCAGGTCGAAAAGAACATCACAGGGATTCGTGGTCAGCTCGCGAGGTTTCTGGATTTCGATGACACATCGACGCCAGCTCGCCTCGTCAACAATGCCGAGTGGCTGACGAAGCTGACTGCGATCGAATTCATGCGCGATGTCGGCAAGTATTTCACCGTGAATTACATGCTGGCCAAGGAGTCGGTGAAGCGGCGCAGCGAGAGCGATGAGGGAATTTCCTACACCGAATTCAGCTACCTTCTCCTGCAGTCGTACGATTTCCTTGTTCTCCACGACCGGTTCAATTGCACTCTCCAGATGGGTGGCAGCGATCAGTGGGGAAACATCACGGCGGGTGTGGACTTCATTCGCCGGATGCGCAGCGCAAAGGCCCATGGACTTGTCATGCCGCTAATTACCACGGCATCAGGGACCAAGTTCGGTAAGACCGAATCTGGTGCGGTGTGGCTCGATGCAAACCTGACCTCTCCGTTCCGCTTTTATCAGTTCTGGTTGAACGCGGAGGACAGCGATGTCGGGAGATACCTGCGCTACTTCACGTTCCTCGATCACCAGGTGATCGACCAGCTCGAGGCTGCAACGCGCGAGTCGCCTGAGTCGCGCGAAGCACAGCGCGCACTGGCGCGCGAGGTGACGCGGATGGTGCACGGGGAAGAACACGTGTTGCGCGCTGAGCGCGCCTCGACCGTACTTTTTGGCGAGGACATCACGACCCTCGCAGCTGATGATGTGCTTTCCGTGTTTGACGATGTGCCGTCTTCCACGGTGGGCGCCGAGCAGCTGGCCGGAGAGGGCGTGGCGGTTGTGGAGCTGCTCGCATCGAGCGGATTGACGACATCGAAGGGCGAGGCCACTCGACTCATTCGCGGCGGCGGCGTCTACGTCAACAACCGCCGCGTCACTGACGAGCGAGCGCGCCTCCGTCAGAGCGACGCCATCGAGGAGCGACTGTTCGTCTTGCGAAAGGGCGCGAAGCAGAATCACGTCATTAAAATCGCTGCCCGCTGAGCTCACCGATCGGGTTGACAGCCGTCGTGGAAGCCCATAGGATTGGAAAGTTCGCTTGACGGGCGCCAGCCCGGCAGAAAGGACGGCGTCACGCCGTCCCGGTAGACGTTGAAGCGAACGCCCTCTGGGCGCGACAATCCAATCAGCAGTCGGCGCAGCACGGTTGCGGCGGTTCGGCGGCGAAAAAAGGGTTGACAGGCGTAGTGGGCACTAGTAACCTTGAAAGGTTCCCCTAAATTCGGTCGTTTACGGCCGATCGGTGGGGTCCCCGACCTAGCCGCGATGGCGGCAGCATCGGGGTTTCCGGTTCTTTGAAAACTAGATAGTGCGTGCAAGCACACACAAGTAAGACCCGTCGAGTGTCAGCGTGATGGGTGTCGCAGCCTCTGGCAAAACGCCTTCGGACGTTTCGCTGGTAATGCGGTGCACCATCACACAACAACGACAAACCAAACAACGCAAGAGCCAAGTCAACAGGCGCTCGCGTTAAAAGTTGCGAAGCATCGGCCGCAAGGTCGGTGTGGAACAGCGATTTAACATGAGAGTTTGATCCTGGCTCAGAATCAACGCTGGCGGCGTGCCTAACACATGCAAGTCGAACGCGAAAGGGGCTTCGGCTCTGAGTAGAGTGGCGAACGGGTGAGTAACACGTGGGTGACCTACCTTCGAATGGGGGATAACGTCCCGAAAGGGACGCTAATACCGCATAACATCCTGTCTTTGAAGAGACGGAGATCAAAGCTGGGGATCGTAAGACCTGGCGTTTGAAGAGGGGCCCGCGTCCGATTAGCTAGTTGGTGAGGTAACGGCTCACCAAGGCGACGATCGGTAGCCGGCCTGAGAGGGCGGACGGCCACACTGGGACTGAGACACGGCCCAGACTCCTACGGGAGGCAGCAGTGGGGAATTGTTCGCAATGGGCGCAAGCCTGACGACGCAACG
>DASTZI010000079.1:0-5700 GCA_035764385.1 Vicinamibacterales bacterium | reverse complement strand
GCGTCCAGGAGGTACACGGAGCAGACGTCGGTGCCGAAGCGGCGCTGAATCAGGTTGACGATGTTGGCCAGTGTTTCAGAGGGGTTGCCGCTGCTGGAAATCAGCCTGCTGATTTCTTCAAGCGTCCAGAGGAGCGAGCTTTCGTGTACTGGGCCGGTGCTTCGCGCCGCGTCGTTGCTCACGCCGTGCGCTGCGCTGCAAGAAAATGGCCCCTCACGAAAGTGGAAAAGTGGAAGAAGTGCAAGAATCTATGAAAACCATAGACACGTTTATGTCTGGCGCTCATCGGCGTGAAACAAATACGCAGGGACTCAGCGGATCGCGAGGCGTTGTGGACGCCGCGGACATCGCGTTTCACGAGCGAATCCATCGAATCTGCATCAGAGGCGACGGTGGCGTGCGCGTTGCACCGACGGTGGCCACCGGAGGACAACTGGATGCCTTTTGCGACCGTCGTCGAACGCGTGCGGAGCGATTTCACCGAGATGCCCTGCCTGGAGCTGACTCTCGCGCAGGCGATTCGCCTCTGGCACGTAGGGGCCGACGATTGCCGATTCGTGCTCGATGCGCTGGTAGAGGAGGGGTTCCTTCGGTGGACCGCGCAGCGGACGATCGTGCGCGCCGACTACGATTCCTACAAAAACGCTTCTGATTTACAGCTGTCGCACATTCCCGTGCGGCGGACGCACGTCTTGCATCGGCGCGCCTGACGCTCCCAGATGCTCTCGTCCACTCCGGCCGACGGCGGGCGCCGTGTCCCATCCGCCGTGTGCCCTTCAGGTGAATTGTTTGCCGGCTATCCCCTCGATCAGGCCTACGACGAGATGTTCCTCCATTCCGGCGAGCCGCGGCCGCACTGCCGTGCGCTCGTGGAGGATCTGCTGGCGGCCTCGTTGCCGCAGCTGCGCCAGCACCAGACCGAAGCCGACAAGGCCTTTCTGACACAAGGCATCACCTTTACGGTGTACGGTGACGAAGCCGGCACTGAGCGGATTTTTCCGTACGACCTGCTGCCGCGCATCATCACCGCCGCGGAATGGGCGACCATCGATCGCGGTCTCGCGCAGCGCCTCACCGCAATCAACCTGTTTCTGCGCGACATCTACCACGAGGAGCGGATCCTCTCCGAAGGCGTTGTGCCGCGCGAGCTGGTGTACAGCTGCCGGCACTACCGGCGCGAAATGCGCGGTGTCAACGTGCATCGCGGCACCTACGTGTCCATCGCCGGCACGGACCTCGTTCGTCTGCAGGATGGCCGCTTCGTGGTTCTGGAGGACAACCTGCGCGTGCCGAGCGGCGTCTCCTACATGCTGGCGAATCGCGAGGTGATGAAACGTGTCTTTCCACGCCTGTTCTCCCGATACAGCGTGAATCCGATCGCCGATTACGGACGGTCGCTCCTCGCGACGCTGCGGACGCTCGCGCCGACGAATCGTTCCGATCCCGCCGTCGTGGTGCTCACACCCGGCGTCGGCAACTCCGCCTATTTCGAGCATGCCTTCCTCGCCCGCGAGATGGGGGTGCCTCTGGTCGAGGGACGCGACCTGCTGACACACGACAACATCGTCTACATGCGAACCACCTCGGGACTTCGCCGTGTGGACGTGATCTATCGTCGCGTCGATGACGACTTTCTGGATCCGCTGGCGTTTCGTACGGACTCACGGCTCGGTGTGCCAGGGTTGCTGAACGCGTATCGCGCCGGGAATGTGTCGCTCGGCAACGCGATCGGCACCGGCGTCGCCGACGACAAGGCGCTTTATGCGTATGTTCCCGACATCATCCGTTTCTACCTGTCCGAGGAGCCAGTCCTGCCGAACGTCGACACATATTTGTTGAGCAGGGAAGCGGACCGCCAGTACGTGCTCGCGCATCTGGAGGAACTGGTCGTCAAGGCGGTCGGCGAGTCCGGCGGCTACGGCATGCTCATCGGTCCGCATAGTTCGTCGCTCGAACGCGAGGCGTTCCGCAACAAGATCGTCGCCGAGCCGCGCAACTTCATCGCACAGCCGACCCTGACGTTCTCGCGCGCGGCCTGTTTCACCGGTGAGCGCATCGAGCCGCGGCATGTCGATCTTCGCCCGTACGTCCTGTATGGGGATCGCGTCACGATCGTCCCGGGCGGGCTGACGCGCGTGGCGCTTCGCAAGGGGTCGCTCGTCGTCAATTCATCGCAGGGCGGCGGCAGCAAGGACACCTGGGTCCTGCAGGAGTAAATGTCATGCTCCTCTCGCGCGTCGCCGACAGCCTGTATTGGATTGCGAGATATCTGGAGCGTGCCGAGCACACCGCGCGCGTCATCGAGGTCGGCCTTGATCTCGGTCTTGGCCGGACGATGGCGAGCACGCGCGGTGCAGCCGACCGTCTGTACGCCAGCGTGGACGTCCCGGGTGCTGCGGTGGGAGGCATTGAACGCGCGTCGCTGCTGAGCGCTGCGCTGTTCGATGTTGCAAACCGCAGCTCTGTTGCCGCGTGCGTGACGGCGGCGCGTGAGAACGGTCGGCAGGTTCGTGAGGAAATCAGCTCGGACATGTGGGAACAGCTCAACGCGCTGTTTCTGGCCGTTCGTCAGCTGCAATCGAACATCGATCGCGACGCACGGCAACGATCGCTGTGTCGAACGGTCATCGAAGGGATTCACCTCTTCCAGGGGATTACCGACGCGACGATGGGGCACGGTGAGGGATGGCAGTACCTGCAGGCCGGCCGCTTCATCGAGCGTGCGTCATCGACGGCGGGGCTGATCGGCCGATTCCTGATCGACGGCGCCACGCAGGCGGATGGACGCCTCGAATCGATCGACTGGGTTGCGCTCCTGCGTTCCTGTTGCGCCCTCGAAGCCTACTGCCGTCACTATACGGCCGACGTCAGGCCCGAGCGCGTCACCGAGTTTCTGCTGCTCAACGCTGAATTTCCGCGCTCGGTCGGCTTCGCGGCTGCGCGTCTCGAATCCGCGGTACTCGCGCTTGCGCGAGCCAGCGGCCGCGGCGCCGGCGGACGGACGGACCGCCTCGTGGGCCGCCTTCACGCATCGCTCGACTATGGTCAAGTCGACGAAATCCTGAGCGATGACCCGCACGCCTATCTGGCCGGCATCAGCCGGCAATGCGCACAGGTACATGTGGCGCTGTACCAGACCTACATCGCGTATCCGATCGAATCGGCCATTCCCGCCTGAGGTCATCCGATGCGCTACACGATCAGGCACGTCACGCGATTCAACTATGACACGCCGATTTCCGAGAGCGTCATGGAGGCTCGCATGGAGCCGCGCAGCGACGTCTCGCAGCGATGCCTGCACTTCGCGCTCAGCACGGCGCCTGCGTCGCGCGTCATGATGTACGAGGATCACGATCGCAACATCGTGCATCATTTCAACGTGCCAGGCCGGCATTCGCGATTGACGTTGACGGCACAGGCGCTCGTGGAATGCGCGGTGCCGCCGGAGTCGCCGGCGGAGCTGCCGAGTGAGGCGTGGCGGCAGCTCGATGGGATGACGGCCACCGGGGAGTTCTGGGATCTGCTGGCGCCGAGCCAGTTCGCCGAACGCACCGATGCACTCTTCGCGTTGGCGCGATCCATCGGCTTCAGGCGTGGGAACGATCCATTCACGACGCTCCGCGACCTGATGGCCATCATGTACCGGGAGTTCGAATACAGCCCGCAGAGTACGCGCGTCGACTCGCGCATCGATGAAGCGCTGCAAACGCGGCGGGGGGTATGCCAGGACTTTTCCCACATCTTCATCGGACTGGCCCGTCATGTCGGGATACCGACACGCTATGTCAGTGGGTATCTCTTTCGCGATCACTCGATCGCTGACCGTTCATCCGACGGTGCGACACATGCCTGGGCCGAGGCGCTGATGCCGAGCGTTGGATGGGTGGGTTTCGATCCGACCAACAACGTCATCGCACGCGAACGGCATATCAGGGTCGCGATCGGACGCGACTATGCCGACGTTCCACCGACGCGTGGCGTGTACAAGGGTGTCACTGCCGTGCGGACCGAACTAGCAGTGTCCGTGCAGATCGGACCGGTGCGCTCGATCGAGGACGATGCCGTACCGTTCACCCCGTGGATGTCGAGAGACGCGACAGTGGATCCACGCGATGCGGCAGCGGATCAGCAGCAGCAATAGCCGGCCGATCTGCACAGCGCCGGCCGGCCGCGTGCATCGATGGACGCGTCCCGCTCACGGACCAACGCGGATGATCGTCTTCCCCTTGTGTCGCTCGGTTCTGTTGAAGGCGGCGACGGCATCGTCGAGGGTCGAGACGTTGCCGATGTTCGTCCGCAGTCGTCCGTCCCGTACCCGCTGGACGATCGCACTCAGTTGGGCACGATCGCACTCGACAACGAAGTCGACCGCTAGGCCATCGGCGGGCCGCGCCTCGGACGGCCCGACAATGGACACGAGTGTTCCCCCGGCTCGAATCACGCCTGCAGACCGCTTCCCGATGTTGCCGCCGATGACGTCGAACACCAGATCGACTCCGCCGATGTCTTCGAGGACGTCGTTCTCGAGGTCGACGAATTCCTTCGCGCCGAAGTCGACCACCATCTGACGGTCGGCGGCGCGTCCGGTGCCGATGACGTAGGCGCCGGCCTCTCGTGCGAGTTGCGTCACCATCGACCCGACTGCGCCGGCCGCGCCGTGCACGAGGACGCTCTGCCCTGTCTGAAGGCGGCCGTGCTCGAACAGTCCCTGACACGCGGTCAGGCCCGAGATCGGGAGGCTCGCGCCCACCGTGAAGTCGACGTCGCCCGGCAGCGGCGCGAGGTTGCGTGCCTCGACGGCCGCGTACTCCGCCAGGGTGCCGTCGCGAGTCCAGTCCGTGAGGCCGAACACTCGCTGTCCTACCGACAGCCCCCTCGTGCCATAGCCGAGGGCGGTGACCACCCCCGCCAGCTCATGCCCGGGGATCGAGGGTGTTCGGTCACGGTCAAGGCGATCGACCCAGGTCGATGGCCACGCAAGCTCAGTCGGAACGAATCCCGACGCGTGGACCTGAACGACGACGTCGTTTATCGCTGCCTAGGCTCGGGCCGTTCCACCAGCGTCATCCCGGCCGTTCCCGCAGCCTGGTCCGTCACCACGATTGCCTTCACCTTAGGCCTCCCTGTGTCGAGTCCTCTCTCTCCAAGAAGATCACGCTCGGTCCTTTTGACAGCGACCTGCGCGAGCAGGGTGTACCGATCAACGCGCGGATAGCAATTGTTCGCGTCTGTACGCTCGAGCCGTTCGACTACCGCGGCATCGTGCAGCTGAAATTCGCCGCGTCTTTCACGTCGCCTTGTCCTGAGTACTGGGCAACCTGCGGGTACGGACACAGCGGACGCGTCAGATCCGCTGCGCCGTTGGTCATGTGCGACCCGAGCAACAGGTCCGGCGCCTGCTTCTTCTCGACCCAGTTGGACAGCGCCGTCACCGCATCGAAGGTGTTGGGGCCAGGCCCGCCGCCGCAGTGATTCATCCCGGGGACCATGAACAGACGCATGAAGTCTCCGGTCTTCTGCGCCGCCTGTTGAAAGTCGGCATCCTCCCGCGCGGAGGTATCCGCCGCCTTCCTTCCACCGGTCGTCTTGTCGACCACCATCTTGAAGTAGGTGATCGTGTTCAGCGGTGAAATCGCATCATCGCCCCACCCGTGATACAGAATCAGCTTGCCTCCGCGATCGCGAAAGCGCTTCAGATCC
>DASTZI010000078.1:0-9516 GCA_035764385.1 Vicinamibacterales bacterium | reverse complement strand
CCGTCGTTCAGAGAGACGGTGAGGCGCACCGGCCAAGCCGACGGGTACTTTGCGCTGAGATCATCCCTGACGATCACCTGGATGCGTCGAAGCAGCTCCGCGATCGCGGGTTCGCACACGCCGCCGGCCCCGAATCGCTCCTCGCCGAACTGTTCGAGGCCCAGCGTCCCTTCGAGCAGCGCCGTCGCCACGCAGTATGCGAGGCTGAACTTCGCCTGATACGGGGTGCGCGGGTTCATCTCTTTGACTATCTCGTACCCCGGCCCGTATGTCTCGATGGTGACGCTCGCGATCTCTCGCAGGACGTCTTTGCCGTTCCATCGCCTGCGCGCGCGAACGGCCAGCGCGCAGTCAACCGCGGTATGGGTATGCGCGCAGCAGGAATACAACTTGTACCCGTTCTCGCGAATCTTCCATCGCGTGCCCAGACCGTCGGTGATCCTCGAAGCATCGTAATGCGGGGCGGACCCTGCACTATGCGGGGCGGACCTTTCAGGTCCGCCAGTCATTGCCCGGAAGAACCCGCGCTCACCCTCGAGGATTCGACTCGCACCTGTGAAACCGATACGCGCGAGATCCGCCGCAAGCACGCCGTTCATCGCCGCCTTGCCCGGATGCAGGTGCTTGCTCATCGCGCCATCCGCATTGAACTCCCAGAGCGCCGCCGCCTGCGTGCCGGCGCTGCCGAGCGCGTCGATCATCTGCTCGGCGTTCAGGCCGAGGAGCGAACCGGCGGCGGCGGCGGCGCCAAACGTGGCCACGGTCCCCGTCGGATGAAAGAAGTAGTAGTGGCTCGGGTTGACCGCTTCGCCGATGCGAAATGCGGCTTCATAGCCGATGGCGACGGCCGCGAGAAATGCTCGGCCATCCGCGTGCTCGCGTTCAGCAACCGCGAGCGCCGCGGGAATAATCGGCGCCGCTGCGTGGACGGTCGATCCCCGGTGAATGTCGTCGAGCTCCAGAATGTGGGATGCGACGCCGTTGGCCAACGCGGCCGCCGGTGCCGATCCGCGGCCGGCACTGAATATCGTCGCTTCGTCGGACGCGCCGAACTGTGCGGCGACCTGTTGCGCGAGCCGGGCTGGTTTCTCGATTGAACCGGCGAGCACCGACCCGAGCCAGTCGGTCACGGCCCGCCGGCCATGGTCGATCACGTCCGTGGGCAAACTATCGTAACCAGTCGTCGCGAGCACGCGGGCGAGCAGCCGCGTAGACGGGCTCGACGCGTCCGCGCCATACGCACTAGACACCGAGATACTCCAACCACTTCACGATGATCGCCAGGTACACCGTCATGTACACGACGCTAAGCGTGAAACCGAGCATCCAGAAATCGCGGCGTTTGATATACCCGCTGCCGTAATACACCGCGTTCTGACCGGATGCGTACGGCGTCAGCACGCCGATCATGCCCAGCGGGTAGGCCAACAGCAGCGCCCATGCGACCGGTGAGAGCACCGGAATCTTGATCGCGACCGCGAGAAACAGCGGGAAGAGCGTCGCGGTATGCGCGGTGATGCTGGCGAAAAAGTAGTGCAGGAAGTAGAACGTGAGCACGACGCCGCCGATTGTCGCGTAGGCGCTCAGGCCCGACAACATCGGCACCAGCGACGCCGCCAGCCAGTCCAGGAATTTCGTCTCCGCGAGGCCGCCCGCCATCGTCACCAGCGTCGCGAACCAGATCAACGTGTTCCACGCCTGCGAGTGCCCGACGATATCGTCCCAGGAGACGACGCGGAAGATCACCATACCGAGAATGACGAACGCGGACACGATCGCCGGATCGACGTAGGCCGCGCCGCCTATCCAGAAGGCGAGCGCCCCGAGCACGAGCAGCAGCATCGTGATCTCCTGCCGCGTCATCGCGCCCATCGTGTTCAACTGCTCGCCCGCCCACCGCGGTGCCGCAGGCGCGTCTTTGATCTGCGGCGGATAGATCAGATAGAGCAGAACGGGCTGAATGAGCGTGAGGATGATGCCGACCGGCAGAAAGCCCTTGAACCAGAGCATCCACGGGATGGTGACATTGGTCGCTTTGGCGATCAACGCGATCGCCATGGTGTTCGGCGCCAGCGCCGTGATGAACATGCTGCTCGATACCATGCTCGCCGCGAGCGCCGTGAAGAGCAGATACGCGCCCACTTTCTTCGCCGACGCATCGTTCGGGTACGAGTCGTACAACTCGGGAATGTTGCGCACGACGGGATAGATGCTGCCGCCGGAGCGCGCGGTTGCCGAGGGCGTGACCGGTGCAAGCGCGAGATCGGCGAACGTGATCGCGTAGCCGAGTCCGAGCGTGCGATTGCCCATCATGCGGATGAGATGCAGCGCGATGCGTCTGCCCAGACCGGTCTTCGAATACCCGCATGCAAACATGTACGCGGCGAAAATGAGCCACACCGTCGCGTTCGAGAATCCGCTGAGCGCCCACGCGGTTGCCTGTGCGGGCGCCGGACGCACAAGGCCGAGCGCTGTCGCCACGCATACTCCAAGCATGCCGACCGCTGCGCCGGGAATCGGTTCGGTAATCACGCCTGTGATGGTCGCAAGGAACAATGCGAAGAAGTGCCAGGCGTTGTCGCTCAAACCCTCAGGCGTCGGGACGAGCAGCACGGCTCCGCCGACGACAAACGGAGCGACAGCCCTGATGAGAGTCGACTGGCGCGTGCGCGATGAAGTAGCAGGTGCGGCAACGTCGGCGGCGACAGACTGGACGCTCATCAGGTTCCCTCAGAGTCGGCCCCTCGACACGCGACGCTCGGGGCAAGCGCAAGATACTACAGTGATACGATTTCCCGCATGAAACCGCCGACTTTCGCGGTCGCTTTCGCTGCTGCTCTCATCACCGCCGCCGCTGCGCCGGCGCAGACGCCAATCGCGCACCGGTTCATTCAGGTTGCACCCGGCGTGTATTCCGCGATTGGCAACGGCACGATTGAAACGCGGTCGTCGAACATGGTGATCGTCAACGCGGACGATGTGTTTCTGGTGGATACCAACATCACGCCCGAAGCGACTCGGCGGCTGATCAACGACATCAAGACACTCAGCGACAAACCCGTCCGCTATGTGGTCAACACGCACTGGCATTACGACCATACCGACGGCAACCAGGTGTTCGGGCCCGACGTCGCGCTCATCGGTCACGCCAACGAGCGTTCCGAGATCCTCGCCGGCGTGTTGAAGAATCGCATCGCCCTCGAATTTCAGAACCTTCCAGAGCAGCTTGACAACCTGCGCAAGCAGATCGCCGCCGAGACGGATGCCGCGAAGAAGAAACAGGCTGAGGATCGCCTGAAGGTTCAGGAAGCCTATCAGGAGCAGTTGAAGGAGACGGTTCCAACGCCACCGAACGTCACCTTCGACGACCACATGACCGTGTTCCTCGGCGACCGCGAAATTCGACTCCTCTATCTCGGACGCGGACACAGCGACACCGATGTGATCGTGTATCTGCCGAAGGAGAAGATTGTTGCCACCGGCGATTTCTTCGAGGGGCCCGTGACCGGCGCGCTGAACTTCGGCTTTCATGACGAGTGGGCGAACAACCTGGAGAAGCTGAAGGCGCTCGACTTCGAAACCGTCGTGCCCGGGCACGGTGAACCGTTCAAGGGCAAGGAGCAGATCTCGTATTTTCAGGCGTTTCTGCGCGATCTCTGGAATCAGACGAAGACGCTTCACGATCAGAAAGTGCCCGTCGCCGACGCGGCAAAGCGGATCGACCTGAGCGCGCACCGCGAGCACTATCGCAACATCAACGGCCCGGGATTCCAGCAAGCCACGGTCGCGCGCATCTATCAGGTGCTGGACCAGCGGGGTGGCACGCAGTAAATCCCAAATCCCAAATCCCAAGTCCCAAATCAAAAAGGGACCTGCCCAATCGAGACGTTGGGATTTGGGATTTGGGATTTGGGTATTGGGATTTTCTCTCGCAGGCGTCGGGTTCGCGGTCTTCTGGAACAGCCTTCCCGCCCCGTTCACCTTCGACGACGACCACGCGATCGTCATCAACGAGCAGATTCGTCACATATCCACGTCGCTATCGGCAACGGAGCAGGGATCGCCGCTGGCCGGACGGCCGGTCGTCAGCCTGACGTTCGCAATCAACTACGCATTCGGCGAGCTGAACGTCCGCGGATACCGCCTCGTCAACATCGCGATTCACATCATTAATGCCCTGCTGCTTTTCGCCCTCGCGGCACGGACCGTGCGGGTCCGCGGTATCGCGAATGCCCCAGAGCTCGCATTCGCAATTGCGCTGATCTGGATGGTGCATCCGCTCGTGACAGAGCCTGTCGACTACGTGTCGCAGCGCACCGAGCTGATGATGGCGACATTCTTCCTGCTCACGCTGCACTTCGCGCAGCGTGCAGACGGCGGGTCTAAAAAGACCCGCCCTACACTGCGGGAGGACTCGCTGTGGTTGTGGGCGTCCGTCGCTGCGTGCGCCCTGGGGATGGCGTGCAAGGAGACCATGGTTGTGGCGCCGATCGTCGTCCTGCTGTACGACCGTGCGTTCGCATTCGGTTCGTTTCGCGAGGCACTGCGCCGACGCGGCCGGTATTACGCTGCGCTCTGTGCGACGTGGCTGGTGCTCGTCGTGCTCCTTTGGTCATCGCCGCGCGGCGACTCCGCCGGCTTCGCGGGCGCATCGGTCTCTCCATGGACGTATCTGCTCGATCAGTCAGTGATAATCGTCCGATATCTGCGACTGGCGTTCTGGCCGCGTGGGCTGGTGCTCGATTACGGCGAACCGGCGCATGTCACGCTCAGCGAGGTTGCCCCCTACGTGCTTGCCGTGGCCGCGCTCTTGGCCGGAACCATCGTCGCACTTGTGCGCAACCGGCCGGTTGGCTTCCTGGGCGCCTGGTTCTTTCTGACGCTCGCGCCCACGTCGAGCATCATGCCGATCTCGACGGAGGTAGGTGCAGAGCGGCGCATGTACCTACCTTTGATTGCGGTCGTGGCGCTCGCCGTGGCGAGTGCGGCGCGGACCTTTAAGGTCCGCGAAAGCCGTTCGGCGGACCTCGAAGGTCCGCCCCGCTCGTGGAGGATTGCTGCCGTTGTGATGCCCATCGCCGCGCTTCTCGCTTTGGCCACCTATCAGCGCAACGCGGAATATCGTTCGGGTCTGACGCTTTGGCAGACCGTCCTCGACCGCTGGCCGCCACACGCGCGCGCGCATCGTAATCTCGCGGCGGAGCTGAAACTGGCAAACCGCCGCGACGAGGAGATCGACCACCTCCGCGCGGCCGTCAGGGATCTGCCCGAGCTTCGCAACGTGCTTGGCCTCGAGTTGCTGGCCCTCGGACGTAACAAGGAGGCCGCCGACGAACTCCGCATCTACGTTCGCGATCACCCGCGCGACGCCGATGCGTGGAGCAACCTCGGCAATGCCCTCGACGCGCTTGGGCAGACGGATGAAGCGCTCGATGCCTTCACGCGCGCCGTTGACGCCAATCCGAACAATGGGCTCTCTCAGCGCAACCTGGCGCTTCAATACTTGCAGAAGAATGATTTCGACAATGCGGTGGCGCACGCGCGCGAAGGTGTCCGTCTCACGCCCGGCGACCCGGACGCGCATAACCTTCTGGGACTCGCCTTGATCGGACAGCAGAAAGTAGAGGAGGCGATTGCCGAGTTCCGCACCTCGTTGCGGCTGCGGCCGACCAATAATGACGCGTCGGGTTATCTCGAACGGACGCTGAAGGCAATTGGACGATGACCGTCTCGATGGAAACGAAGTGCTGCATCGCCGGCGGCGGACCGGCAGGGATGATGCTGGGCGTCCTGCTCGCGCGCGCCGGCATTCCGGTTGTCGTCCTCGAGAAACACGCCGACTTCCTGAGAGACTTCCGCGGCGACACGGTGCATCCGTCAACGCTCGAGGTGATGCACGAGCTGGGCGTCCTCGACGAATTCCTCGCACGACCGCACTCGGAGCTGCGCCAGGCGCGCGGCATGATCGGCGATGAACGCGTGACGATTGCCGACTTCACGCACCTTCCTGTCCACGCGCCGTTCATCGCCATGGTCCCGCAGTGGGATTTCCTCGATTTTCTGGCGCAGTTCGGCCGTCGGTATCCAACCTTCGAACTGCTCATGCGCGCCGAAGCCTTTGAGCTGATCGAGCGCGACGCACGCATCTGCGGCGTGCGCGTCGCGATGCCTGACGGGGCGATGGACCTCTACGCCGACCTCGTCGTCGGCGCCGACGGGCGAACGTCCACGATTCGCGATCTTGCACGCCTGCCGGTGATGGAGATCGGTGCCCCGATCGACGCCCTCTGGATCCGTCTGCCCAGACACCCTGACGACGATCGGATGGCCGCGCTTGGCAACATCCGGAATGGCCGCGTGTTCGTCATGCTGGATCGCGGCGAGTACTGGCAATGCGCGTACGTGATTTCGAAAGGTGGGTACCAGGAGCTGCGGCAGCGCGGACTCGATGCGTTTCGCGCGTCCATAGTCGACGTCGTCCCGTTTCTCGCCGATCGCGTCTCGGCGATCGGGTCATGGAACGACGTGAAGCTGTTGACGGTCCGAATCGATCGGCTGCGGCAATGGCATCGGCCGGGCTTGTTGTGCATCGGCGACGCGGCGCATGCGATGTCGCCAATCGGCGGCGTGGGCATCAACCTCGCCATTCAGGATGCCGTGGCCGCGGCGAACCTGCTCTACACGCCGCTGCAACGCGGCGTCCCGACGGCTGCGGAGCTGCAGGCCGTACAGCGGCGGAGAGAACTCCCAACCCGGATCACGCAGCGGATGCAGGTGATTATTCAGAACAATGTCCTCGTCCGAACGCTGCAGGCGAAAGGTCCTGTCAAAATTCCTCGTGCCGTCCGCCTGCTCAATCGCTATCCGGTGCTCCGCAGAATTCCGGCGCGCCTCGTCGGCATGGGCTTCCGTCCCGAACACGTCCGAACGCCGGAAGCCTGAAGCCGGGAGCCTGGAGCCCTCAGGAAAATCCGATCCATCTCCCGCCCCACCCGACCGTCGACCACAGCACGATTGACGTCACGCCGACCACACGCATCCAGAACGGACCCACGCCGGCTTCGCCGGCGAGCGCCACACGTCGCCGGACGGTGAAGCTGAACACGATCGCCAGTGCGAGCGCGGTCATCTTCGTCCAGAACGCAAAGCTGTAATAGCACTTGATCGCCTCGGCGAGGAACAGCGGCACGCCCGAGCCGATCATGAACACCACGCCGCCGATGAGCCACGGCTGCGCATCGCGCGCCAGTGCGGCCACGGGTTGACGCCTGAGCCCGAGTCCCATGAGCCTGAAGTCGACGAGCAGCACCGCGCCGCCGATGACGGCGAGCCCCACCAGGTGGAACGCTTCGATGAATGGAAACAGCCAGGTCGAGTCGCGGATCGCTTCGCCGATGGATCCGGCCTCGAGCGCCTGGAAGTACGGCAGTAGCATCGGACTTTAACGCACGCACCCGGCGAGCAGATCGATCACCGCGGGCTCCGGTTTGTCGCAGTCGAACCAGTTGTAGGCGATCATCCGTCCCGAAAAGATGATCGCGATCCAGAGCGCGAGCGAGAAGGCACCAGCCAGTTTCGCCGCCCGCGGCGTCACGGCGGCGCTATCCCATTCCGCGAGACGCCGGTACATGCCACCGTTGTGAAAGACCCACGCATTCAGCGCGGCTGCAATCAGGAGCACGGCCTTCAGACGAAAGAAGACGTTGTGGTAGGTGCGCAACGGGATTGCAAAATAGAGCATCACGCCGCTGATGACCATCAGCACGAACGCAACCTTCGTCCACGGGAGAATGCGTTCGGTGATCTGCGAGACGGGAACGCCCTTCAACGTCACGCCAAGGAGCCGCAAATCCAGGAACACCGCGAATCCGACGAAGACGCACAGCGTCCAGACGTGGATGGATTCGACGATCGAGTACGCGTAGCGGGACTCGTGGAGGCCGACGCTCCACGGCGTGTCGGCCATCCACTCCATCAGGTTGTGCAGGATCACCGCTTCTCTTCTGGCGCGCCGGTCCCCGACGAGCCGAGGAAGAGCGTCTGCCCGTTCGGCAGCGTCAGGTTGCGCCCGTTGGCCCGATGCGAACCGTCCTTCGCGCGATAGCCGTCAATCACGATGGCCGTACCAGGGAGGAGCGCGTCTTTCGTGAACCCGCGGCGGAACAGTACGTTCGGCGTTCCCGCCTCGATGGCCCACGCTTCCTTGCGTCCATCCGGCATCGTCACGTCGACGTGAATCCAGGTGTGCGGGTTGGTCCACTCCATCTTCGTGACGACAGCTTTCTCGAATTTGACCGGCTGTTTGGCGTCGAACTCCGCCGCGAACGCATGATGCGCGCGCGCAGGTACAGCGCCCACCGCGATCACAAGAGCCGCCGCCGCGCCTATCAGCTGTCTTCGCATCGGACCTCCTAGTTGTCGCCTCCGCCCGTCGCATTGTCCTGCGTTGCCGGATCGGGACCCTTACCCTCACGGAAGGCCTTTTCCGCCGCACGGGTGTTGATCAGCAATCCCGTTAATCCGTAGTTGCCTTCGTGGCATCCGCCCTCGAGCACGAGCGTCGTCTTCTCGTCGGTCTTCTCGAGCTCCTGCGTCGCCGTCCACGGCTTGGTCCACGTCGTCGGATCCTCTGCGGTGAATTGCACCGACAGCGTGTTCGCATTGACGCGCTTGAGCCTCAAGACGATGTGGAGGTTTTCGCGCGAGCCGTGGAAGTTCGTCTCGTCGCTGAAATTCGTGACATCGGCGACGAGCGTGTCGCCCTCCCAACGGCCGACGGAATCGCCTCGATAGAGCCGAACGTTCGCCGGCAGGTGCGGACGATTCGTAATCGGAATGACCCAGGAGTACCCCGAGCCCTGGCCGACGTCGTAGTAAATCGACACCGAATCCGGCGACTGCACCAGCTGCATCACGCCACCAAATGTGCCCGTCCCAAGGACGACCGGAACACCGTCCCCGAAGCAGCGCTCGGGCCCTCCGCGATCTTCAGGGCCGTCCGAGCGGTTGATGCGATCGAGGTTGTAGTCGGGTGACGGGTCGTTGCGGCGCGGCGAGATCGGGCCGGGGCGGCCGCCCGAGGTTCCCTGCAGCAGTGCGGCGAGAAATTCGCGCTTGTCCGCGATACGTTTGGTCGCGTCGGGCGTGAGCGGTGGAATGCGCCCGTCGGGCGGATCGGTGACCATCGACGTCCGGTAACTGAGCTTGGTCGGCTTGTCGCCGAACCAGAACTCGTTATACGCGCGCGCGACGTCCTTCTCGGTGCCTTGACCCGGCTTTCCTCCAACGTCGCGACTGTCGCGGCCTGGACGCTTGTTGCGGTCCTGCAGATCCGCGAGCGCCTTCGCGTGCTCGTCCTCGCTCATCGTTGCGCGCGTCCCGTACTGCGTCGGGCGTTCGAGCGGCACGAATGTGTTCGTGTTCCAGATGCCCTGCAGGTCCGGTGCGCCCCATGCCGTGCGCGTCTGGCCCCCTGAACCGCCATCGCTGCGAAGCGCACGAGACCTTCCCTGCATC
>DASTZI010000077.1:0-13171 GCA_035764385.1 Vicinamibacterales bacterium | reverse complement strand
GGATTCAGTTTCCGGCCGCTCACTTCACCTCTGAGATGAAGCGTGTCACGGTTCTGAATCTTTTCCCGGCCGACCACCTGGGGCTTCTGAATTGCGGTCTTCAGGATCTCGGGAATGCCGGCCCTGGCAAAGAGCGCGACGCCGTTGAAGCTGGCGTCCGGCGGCATCTTACCGAACTGGTTCGTCAGC
Source organism: Vicinamibacterales bacterium (assembly GCA_035764385.1). Taxonomy (GTDB): domain Bacteria; phylum Acidobacteriota; class Vicinamibacteria; order Vicinamibacterales; family UBA2999; genus Gp6-AA40. Next base: position 12,982 of record DASTZI010000077.1, on the reverse strand, counting down.
GGATTCGACTGAAACGTCCCTTCAGGAATCCAGACTCGCGTCAATTGGAAGATCTTCCCGTTCTTGAATGACACCTTCATGTCGCACGACACTCGGTCCGGCGCTGAATAGACACAATCTGCGGCGGTAAACGTGGCCCCGTTCTTCTCGTCGAGAACCGCGGGCGTGCCTTCGCGTTTGAGAGAGAACCTCGCGCTCTTGACCGCAAGCACGGCCTCAGCCGCGCGATTGAGAGCATCCTGGCTCGGGGCGTTGCCCGATCCTCGCTGCTGAGAACCTCTCACCCAGGCAGAGGACGCGAGCAGGCAGACCAGAACGAGAGCGGTTTGGACTTTTCTCATTAGTTCATTCGCGTTGCCAGAACTAAGCCACCCATGGAGTCCAATCGGCGTCTCGATTGCGATGCCGTAACGACGCCCGCCCGTCAGCACCACGCCCTCACTTCGGTGAACGATCTCGAAATGTCGTCGCTACGTAGCTCAGGCCGCGTGTCCTAACACGGCTAATCAGCGGGCCTCGGATTGCGTATGGCGTTGCGTGCTGAAAGAAACGATCGGAGATTTCTGCGTCGCGAACCGGGCCATCCGTCGAGCGTTTGCAGTTGTGGTCTTCATTGTCGCGGCGTCCGCGTCGCCGGCCAACGCTCAGGATCTCTTCGAAATCCAGGTCTACCCCTATATGACTGTCCCGGCGGGCCGGACGATGGTCGAGGTGCATTCGAATTATTTCGCACGCGGGACGACGGACATTGGGCCGGAGTTCCCGCTGAACCATCAGTCGCACGCGACGCTGGAAGTGACGCACGGCTTTACGAATTACTTCGAGTGCGCCGGCTACTTCGTGACCGCCGCGCACGTGCCGGGGGAAGGCGCCCGCGTCGTCGGCGCGCGCATTCGGCCACGGATGCGGTTTCGAGAGACTCCGAATCTCTTCTTCAACATCAGCGTGAGCGTTGAATTCGGCTTCCAGCAGGCGGAGTTCGAGGCCAACACCCGTACGCTCGAAATCCGACCGATTCTGGAGCACGAAGAGGGCCGGTTCTACCTGTCAATCAACCCGGTTGTCGGCAAGGCGTTGCGCGGCCCGGACTCGGGCGAGGCCTTCGATTTCGAGCCGAGCGTGAAGGCCGCATGGAACGTCACACCGATCATCGCGGCTGGTGTCGAGTACTACGGCGCCACCGGGCCGATCACCGATTTCGCGCCGGTGCATGACCAGGCGCACATGATTTTTCCGACCATCGACCTCGATGTATCGCCGGACTGGGAGCTGAACTTCGGCGTTGGCCGCGGCTTCACCGACGCCAGCCAACGCTGGGTGATCAAGGGCATCGTCGGATATCAGTTCAAGCACTGAACGACCCCGCATCGATCACAGCCTGTTGTGACTGACGCTACGGTCACATCACTAAACATCACCGAGCAGCGGCATTCGAATTGCTCGAGGTGTGCGACGCGAATGGTAGGGAGTGTGGAGCGCCTCATTTCATTCGAAAACGGACCGTTCAGCCGAAGGCGCAGTCACACGCACGCGTGTCGGGCATCAACATCGCGTGAGAGAGACAGGCGCAGTCGGTCAAGGTTGCTGACATGAACCGACGTTCGTTCCTGAAGTTGACCGCGTTGTTGCCGGCCGTCGATTTCGGCTGGGCCTCACGACTCGACGACCACCACTTCGCGTACGAGTCGGTTATTGGTACGTCGCTCGATCTCATCGTCCGTTCGCCGTCCGTCCGCGTAGCCGAGGGAGTATCGCGGACGATTCGCGAAGAAATCGATCGCCTGTCGTCGATTCTCGATACTCGGAATCCAACGAGCGAGATTAGCCGCCTGGAATCTTCAGATGACGATCGCGGTGCGTCTCGAGAGCTGACCGAGGTTCTGCGCGCGTACGAGCACTGGGAACGCCGCACAGGCGGACTGCTGTCGATTCGTTCCGCGGGCGCTGATACGGCGCGAAACGTCGATGCATTGGGAAAGGCGTACATCATCGATCGCGCGGCGGCGGCGGCACGGACGGCATGGCCGTCGATCGAAGGCCTGGTGCTCGACGTCGGCGGCGACATCGTGGTGTGGGGCCGGTCCTGCGAAATCGGGATCGCCGATCCGAGCGCCTGCTACGACAACGGCCGGCCGATTGCGACGATCAATCTGCGTAACGCGGCGGTCGCGACCAGCGGCACCTACGCACGCGGCGCGCATCTGATCGACGCGCGCTGCGGGCAGTCAATCGTCACGCCGGTGGCGGCGACGATTGTCGCTGCCGATGCGGTTACCGCCAACGCGCTCGCGACGACGCTGTGTCTGACCAGCGCAGACGAGGGCCTACGCCTCGTCGAGGCGACGCCCGGCGCCGAAGGCCTGCGAATCGCATCTGGTCTGCTGACGCGAACATCTGGGTTTGCTCGTCTGGAGCGGCTCGTCGTCGGTGAACCCGCCGCCGAACTGCGGCCAGCCGCCACGAATTGGCCGGCTGGACACCGGGTCACGATCAACCTCCCGCTCACCTCTGGCAGATCCAAGAAGCGTCCCTTTGTCGCGGTGTGGGTGGAGGACTCGTCGAACAAGCTGGTTCGTGTGCTGGCGATCTGGGCCGGGAAATCGAAGTACAACTCGACGCTCTCGACCTTTTGGAACGTCGTCGGAGGGAACTTCCAGCCGTTTCGACCGGTCACGAGGGCTACGAGGTCTGCTGGCGCGTACGACCTGGTCTGGGACGGCCTCGACAACGATGGCAAGCCGGTGCCGCTGGGGACGTACCGAATCATCGTCGAGACCAACCAGGAGGATGGCACCTACGCGAAGCAGGTAGGCACGATCGAGATTAGCGATCGTCCTGCGAGCATCACGCTGCCCGCAACCACCAACTTCGACGCCGTCGTCGTGCGGTACGGTCCGCCGTAGAACCATGAAACACCGCGTTCGCACCGTCGCGCACTGGGCGCTCATGATGCACATCTACGTGTCGATGGCGGGGTTCACGCTCGCCTTCCTGTTTGGTGCGACCGGTCTCGCGCTGAATCACCAGGGCTTCGGGTTAAGCGATCCCCGAACCGCGAAGACCGCAATCAGCGTGGACAGAAAGCTGCTCCACAACCCGAACCAGGCCGCGCTCGAACAGCGTCTGCAGGAGCAGTTGGGAATTCACTCGTCCTCGACGGACTACCACGAGGATCCCGGCCAGATCCAGATGACGTTTGCCGTTCCCGGCGCCCGCACCGTGGCGACGATCAACCGCGAGGATGGCAGAGCGGAGATCGAGAAAGAAAGCCGCGGAGTGCTGGGTCGGCTCGGCGATCTGCACAAGGGCCTGGACACCGGCAAGGTCTGGTACTGGACCATCGACGTCGCGGCCTTGTTGATCGTGATCAGTTCCTTGACTGGCATCGTGACGTTGCTCGCCCTTCGCGCACGTCGCCGGACCGGTTTCACCGTCGGTGCTCTGGGTGTGTTGACGGTTCTTGCGATTTACCTGATTTGGGTTCCGAAGTGAGAGAGGGGACGCTATGCGACGACGACGGGTCTTGTTTGCTGCTGCACTGGTTCTAACTTGGACAGTAGTACCGATACTGGCGCAATCGTCTCCCGCTGCGGCGACATCGCCTGCGGAACAGCCAGTTCAACCGCCCGCCGCGACTGCCCCGACGGAGGCGCCCGGTCAACAGCCGCCGGACAACACTCCGGCCCAGACGCCTGGTCAAGGTGCGCCGACCGATCCTGGCGCGGCGAAACCGCCCGATCAAGGCCGCCCTGCCGCGCAGACTCCGGGCGTCCGGACAGGCAGCGTCGAGGTCACCGACACCGTGACCGTCGGCGGATACGGGTCCGTACGCTACGAGGCCAACACCTTGGATAAGCCGAAGCCATCGGGATTCGATTTCCGCCGCTTCGTGCTTACGGCGGACGCGACGCCGAACGACCGGCTGCAAGCGTACGCGGAGATTGAATTCGAGCGTCTGGCTGAAATCGAAGTGGAGCGCGCGGTCGATCGCTCTGCGGATGGGGTGTCGTTTGCGGAAGAGCTCGAAGGCGGCAACGGCGGAGAGATCTCGATGGAGCAGATGTGGGGCCAGTTCAAGTTTGGCGACCCCTTCTCGGTGCGCCTCGGTCAGATCTTGGTGCCGCTCGGGCGCTTCAACATCAACCACGACGACGACAAGTGGGACATCCCGCGTCGATCGCTGGTCGACCGGAACGTTCCCGTGTTGCCGGTGAAGGCAGCCTGGACCGAACTTGGTGTCGGGGTCACCGGAAGCGTGCCCGTCAGCAAGTCAGGTCAGCTCACGTATCAGGGGTATGTGGTCAATGGGGCCATCCTGGACTTCACGATCGAAAAGGAAGTCGAGACCGAAGACGGTCAGAGCATCCTCAAGCTTGCGAGCGAGGCTGGAGTAACGCGCGGACCCGTCAATGGCGAAGACGGCGTGCGGGCCGGCACCTGGCGGATCGGCTACAGCCCGACCTTGACGACCGACTTCGGCTTTTCCGGTTACATCGGACGCTACACACCAGACTTTCTGAACGTCAACGAGCGAATCACCTCGCTCGGCATCGACGGCCTGTGGAAGCGAGGGTCCTTTGCTCTCGAAGGCGAATACATCCACACCGGTTTTGGCGATACGGACCGGGTGATGGATGCCTTCATCGATACCGTGACCGGCTCGACCGGCATTGCGCCGCTGGCCGGTGCCCAGGGGACAGAGACCGAGTTCGCCATCACGGATCTGACGCCGTCCCGCCAGGGGTTCTGGCTGGAAGGCCGCTACCGTTTCTGGTCCGAACGCTGGAAGGACAGCTTCCTGGGCAAGGGTTTCGATGATCCGACGCTCGTCGCCGTCGTTCGGTACGAGCGCGTCAGATTACATAACGCCATCCAGGAAGCCACGATCGAAAACGGCGAGATCGAGCGCGGCGAGGCGGAGACGCTTCGACAAGAACGCACGACCTTCGCGTTGGCCTACCGCCCGCTGCAGACGGTCGTCTTCAGCGTGGCTACCGAGTTCAATCGGCGGCTCGAAGGCCCCGTGCTCGTGTTCCCCCGCGGGTTCACCGAACGAAGGTACGCAACCATTCTTGCCGGTTTGGCATTCGGATTCTGATGGAGCGTCGGATGACTCACCTGCGCGCATTCTTCGCCATCGCGATCGCCATCAGCTTTGCTGCGCCGCCCTCACGCGCCGGCCAGGACGAGACGACGGTGTACTTGACCCTCGATCAGGCCCCGAAATCGCTGTTTCCGGGTGCGCAGATCGAGCGCAAAGACGTGCCTTCGACGCCCGAGTTCAAGGAGAAGCTCAAAGGCAAGCTCGGACGGGTCACGCCGACGGTGTGGGAAGACTCGTACAGGACGTTCACGGCGACTCAAGACAACAAGAAGATCGGGTACGCGGTCGTTGTCGACGAAATCGGCAAGGTGAATCCCTTCACCCTCATCGTGGCGGCGACGCCCGAGTTCAAGGTTCGTGATGTCGCCGTCATGGTGTATCGCGAGCCGAGAGGCGGTGAAATTACTCAGAGGCGCTTTCTAGCGCAATACAAGGGAAAGGGATCGAGCGATCCCATCCGGCTCGATAAGGACATCGTCGGGATTTCGGGCGCGACGCTGTCGGTGATCGGCGCGAATCGGGCGGTGCACAAGGCGCTGTCGGTGCTGGAGCTCGTCTACCAATGACGGCCACGCTGCGCGCATTCACGATCGTGCTGGCAACGGTCGTGGCGTCACAGGCCGGGGCAGCAGGCCTTAGCGTTCACGCCGTGCGCTACGTGATGGGAACGTGGTGTGATCTGGTCATCTTCGATCCGGATCCCGCCCCTGACGTCGTCCAGTCGGCGTTTCGAGAGATTGCACGTCTTGACGACGTCCTGAGCAGCTGGAATCCCGAGAGTGAAGTCTCCCTCCTGAACGCGAGCGCCGGACGAGGGCCGCGGCCTGTCAGCGTCGATCTGGCGAACGTCGCGGACGAATCGGCGGCGCTGTGCACGTCGACCGGCGGCGCGTTCGATCCGAGCGTCGGGCCGCTGTTGCGGGCGTGGGGCTTCTACACGGAGTCGCCGGGCCTGCCGGTGCCGGCGATCGGCCGTGAGGCCGAATTCCACGTCGGCTGCAACCGTGTGACCGTGCGGCGCGATTCACGCACGATTGCGCTCGCTGATGGCGCCGCGCTAGATTTCGGTGGCATTGGTAAGGGATACGCCGTAGACCACGCATTAGCGATACTCCGCGCGCGCGGCGTGACGCGCGCGAAGATCGATTTCGGCTCGAGCAGCCTCGGGTACCTGGGGAACATCGATGGTGGATGGCCGGTCGTCATCCCCGATCCGCGCGATCGCGACAATCCGCTCTTCTACGTCCGGATCACAGGAGGCGCTGCCGTCAGCACCTCGAGCCAGCGCGAACGCTTTTTCGACCGAGACGGACGCCGCTTCGGGCACATCTTTGATCCACGCCTGGGCCGTCCGGTCGAATCTTCACTCATGAGCGTGACGGTTATCGCGTCCCGGGGCTCCACTGCGGACGCGTTGTCCACCGCCCTCTTCGTGATGGGTGCGGCACAGGGCAAGCGTCTGATCAATGGAATGCCGGGTGTCGGCGCGGTGTTCGTGGAACAGCGTGCGAAAGGTCTCGTGACGACAACGGCCGGCAAGGTCCCACGCTTAACGCGGTTTTCCAATTGACATGTACACATTCAGCTATCGAACGGCTCCCATCAGTCTCAAGCTCGCAGTCACGGGCTGGCTGCTCCTCGCCGTTGAAGGCCTTGGCGTCGCGGGACTCCAGATCTACGTACGAACGGGTCTGACACCCTCGGGTGCGCTGCGCCACTATCTGGGCGACGAGGCGACGCTTCGACAACCCATGTCACTCATGGAGATCGTGGGGGTTACCCACGCTCACGGCTTTTCATTGCCCCTGGTGGCGCTCGCCCTCGCGTTCGCGTTCATCGCGAGCAGCGCACGTGAATGGCTCAAGAGCCTCGTCGTGATCGCGTTGTTCACGGGGATGTTGCTCGAGCTCGGCTTGCCGTGGCTCGTTCGGTACGGCCCTGCCTGGTCGGTCCATTTGTTCCTGGTCACTGGCGTGCTCCTTATTGGAGGCGTGCTCGTGTCGGTCGCGGTGCCGCTGTACGAAATGTGGTGGTTGCCGGCGAAGCCAGCGGTGACGGCGGCGCGCCCTCCGCAGCCTCAGGAAGCGCCCCGACTGCGTCGAGCCCGCTGATGCGACGTCGCCGTTTCATCAAACTTGCTGGGCTCGCCGCCGGGTCCGCGGTGGTTGGTCCCGTTCGCCACAGCGTCGCGACGCAGCGGAGTCCGCATTCTCATCCGCGCCCACCCTCGCCGTTGCTGGTGAAGGGCCTCACGCCGTTCGTTGATGCGCTTCCAATTCCACCGACCATGCCCATCACGCATCGAATCAACGGCGTGGCGACCTACGACGTCGCGATGGTCCCACTCACGCAGCAGCTGCATCGCGATCTCGCGCCGACGACGTTGTGGGGTTATCACGGCGCGTGCCCCGGGCCGACAATTGAGGCGCGAAGCGGTGTCCCCATCCGGCTGTTGTGGCGGAATAACCTGCCCTCCGCGCATGCGTTGCAGATCGACACCACCATCCATGGGGCCGAACCGGACAAGCCCGCGGTGAGAACCGTCGTGCACGTGCACGGCCTTAAGGTTCTGCCTGACAGCGACGGATACCCCGACGCGTGGTTCACCACTGAGTTCGCGCGGACAGGCCCGTTCTTCAAGAACCGCGTCTATGAGTACCCGAACGATCAGCGTGCGGCGACCCTCTGGTATCACGACCACACGATTGGGATCACGCGGTTGAACATTTACATGGGCCTGGCGGGCCTGTATATCCTGCGTGACGACATCGAGGATTCGCTGACCCTCCCGTCTGGAATGTACGAGATTCCCCTGGTCATCCAGGATCGCAACATCGCCCCGGACGGATCGCTCGTGTATCCCGCTCCCACTGTGCCGCCGATCGCCGAATTCTTTGGCGAGTCCGTCCTCGTCAACGGGAAGATCTGGCCCTATCTGACCGTCGAGCCGCGGAAGTACCGGTTCCGAATTCTCAACGCCTCGAATGCGCGGTTTTATCGCCTGCGCCTCGTCGAAAGCGACGAGGCCGGCAACGCGACGGGGCATGGCGGCCCATCGTTTGTCCAGATCGGCAGCGATGGAGGTTTGCTGAGCCGGCCGGTGTCGCGCGCCTCGATCGATACGGCTCCGGGCGAACGCCTCGATGTCATCGTCGATTTTGCCGATCACGCCGGCAATACCTTCGTGCTCGCGAACGACGCACCCGCACCCTTCCCGGAGGGTGGCGATGTCGTCCCACCGCACGTGATGATGTTCAGGGTCGCGCGAAGTCTTCCAAGCCCGGACCTCAGCTCCTTACCGAACAGCCTGCCGGCCGTGACGAGACCGGACATGGCTGATGTCGTTCGAACGCGAGACCTGGTGCTGAGTGAGGTCGAAACGGAATCGCACTCTGTGGACACCACGTTCATATCGTTAATCAATAAGGCCTATTGGCATGACCCGATCACCGAAAGGCCGACAGCCGGCTCGACGGAGATCTGGCGGATCATCAACAGAACCGATGACGCGCATCCGATGCACGTGCATCTGGTGCAGTTTCAGATTCTCGACCGACAACCGTTCGACGTCGATCAAGACTCACTGGTGTTCAAAGGCCCGGCCGTCCCGCCGCCAGACCATGAGCAGTTCGGCCTGAAGGACACCGTGCAGTCCCACCCCGGCGAGGTCGTCAGGCTGCTGATCAAATTCGATCTCCCGACGGGCACCGTCGTCAGGCGTGGCGAGTCATTCAGATATACGCTTCATTGCCACATCCTCGAGCACGAGGAGAACCAGATGATGCGGCCCTACGAGGTGGTTGGAGAAACCAACCATAAGGTCTGACTCGAGCGGGGGGGACGCGGCGCCATGCGGAACTTCCAATCTCCAATAAGTCTTGGAGACTGGAAGTCTGTGTTCCCGACGGGCCGGGGTCAGAAGGTCAATCGGAACCCGAGCTGCAACGAGCGCGGCGCGTACGTCGCGTTTGTGCTCGGTTGCGGTTGGAGGAACGTCCCGCTGGTTTCCGCCAAATCGTAGACGCCGTAGTTCTTCCGATTGAGGAGGTCGGTCACCTGGAGGCTGCCCGCAAGGTTGGCCCTGCCGCGCAGCGGAATGCGCTGGGTCAGCCGCACGTCGACGCGATGAATCGGCGTGCCGATGAAGCTGTTGCGCGGGATGATGCTGCCGTCCGGCCCCTGCGGATCGCCTAGGCGTAACCGATCGATGCTGCTGATCTGCAGCCCACGGGCGTCGCAGCCGCACACGAGCTGATCGCGTATCCCGGAGCCGTAGAAGTAGATGCCGCTCACCTGGAAGCCGTGCGCGACGTCCCAGATGCCGTTGAACACCGCGCGGTGCCGCTGATCGAAGGCCGACAGCGACCGCTCGCCGCCCATGTCGATCGGCACCGAGCCTGTGTATGCATACAGGCCGCTGAGCGGCGGTGGATCCGTGGAGTAAAACCAGCTGAGCGTGTATGTGACGCTCGCCTGCCAATGATTGGACAACCGCTTTGTCAGGCTGCTCTGCATGCCATACAGATCCGACGAGCCGATGTGCGGGCTGCTGCCGACGACGCCAAACTGGGGATAGGCGCGGTGCGCGACGTCGGAGTACGGATACGGGATGCCGGTCGCAGGGTTGAACGTCACATTGACGTTGTCCTGAATCGACTTCTCGTTCCGGCTGTTGGTCTGCACGTAATCCACCTGCAGCGCCGTCGTCGTCCCGAACTGCTGCGCGATGCCGATCGAGCTCTGCCAGCTGTGCGTCACGTGCGAGTAGTCCGAAATCGGCGACATTTCCTGGAGCGCACGGAGCAGACATGGCGCCGCTCCCCTGAATCCCGACGCGGCCCACGCTGTGTACGCCGGGTTGTCAGGCACACCCCCGCCCGAATTGCAGAACTGCTGGAGCGCCTGCGAATACGTCGGCAGCGGACCATTGAATGGGTTTGCCACGAAGTCCGCGCGTTGGGGCGTATTGCTCACGTTGATGACGGCGATCGTGAGCGGACTCATCGGCCACAGCACGTTCGTGTTCAGCTCGTCGTTGTAGTACAGACCGGCGCCGCCGCGCAGCACCGTCGTGGGGGTGAGCTGATACGCGAAGCCGAGCCGCGGCTGGATGTTGTTCGCATCCTGCGGACGATTGGGCAGCTCGAACGGCAGGAACGTGACGTTCTGCGCGAATGCGTTCCAAATCAAGTCGTACCGGGCGCCGAGGTTCAGCGTGAGCTTGTTCGATACCCTCCAGTCGTCCTGCGCCCACGCCGCGTACTTCCACATGTGCACTGGCGTCAGGAAGTTCGACGAGTCCGACACGCCGACCGTGTAGAGAGTTGCAATCGCGCCGAGCGCGGGATCCGCGAGCTTCCACGTATCCGCATTGAACGGATCCGGCAGTAAGGACGTGATGTTCGCTGGAACGGGTCCACCGTTGACGGTGGCGGCACCGCCGCACTGGTTGCAGTTGCGCGTGTTGTCGAGCAGGTGGAGATACTCGCCGCCCGCCTTCAGGTCGTGATGCCCCTTTACGTCGTACGAATACGTGAAGTCGTCGTGAATCGTGTAGGTGTTCTGATTGCGGTAGCGCGGGATGTTGCCGTTGCGATTACTGCGGAAGCCACGGAACGTGAGATTCGGCCCCCCGTTCGTGATCCCGTTGGCTGCCTCCCAGTGATTCGACCAGGTCGTCAGGCTCGATTGGTTGATGCCGTACGAGGCGTAGCCAACGCGCGCGGTGTTGACCGCTTTGCTGCTCAGCACCGAGGTGAACTCCCCGACGACATCGGTCGAGTGTTCCTGATTCTTCGCTGTCGCGGCGGGATAGTTCGAGTTGCCGGTGCCGAACGGGTCGAGCAGGCTCGAGTGATTGATCTTTCCCATCAGACGCATCTTCGGCGAGAGTTCCCCGTCGAGCCGCACGCCGGACAGATCGACGTGATGCGTGCCGTTCTCCGTCACGTTGAACGCCGGGTACGGCGTCGTCCAGATCGACGTCAGCGGCTGATGCTCGTACTCGTAATTGGCAAAGTAGTGGAGTTTGTTCAACACGATCGGCCCGCCGATGGTGCCGCTGTACTGCTGGTTCTTGTACGGGACCTTCGAATTGAGCACCGGGTCGACGGCGCTCCATCGGCTGTCGCGAAAGCTGCCGACAAAGGTGCCGTTCATCGTGTTTGTGCCGGATTTGGTTATCGCGTTCACCTGCACGCCCGACGAGCGGCCCTGCGTCGCGTCGAACCGGTTCGAGATGAACTGGAACTCGGCGATCGCATCGTTGCTGTAACGCGCCTGGTTACCGGTGCCGAGGTTGGCTGTCACCTGCAACCCATCGACGTTGAGCTGGAACTCGCGCACGTCGACACGGTCCTGCACCGGCAGCGAGCCCTGATCGTTGGTGCGGTTGCCTGGAGCGAGCAGCGCCAGCGACATCCAGTTGCGTCCCACCGACGGCAGGTCCTCGACCTGTTTCGGATCGATGTTGCCGGCAAGCTCGGACGACTGCGTCTCAATCAGCGGCGCCTCGCCGGTGACGGTGACCGTTTCCTGCAGATTCGACGGCGCCATCTGCAGATTCAGCGTGATCGTCTGTCCGACGAGCACCTGCACGCCGGTACGCATGACGTTGTTGAAGCCGGCGAGGTCCGCGGTGAGCTTGTACGAGCCGACACGCACAGGAATGCGATAGACACCCGTAGCGTCGGTCACCGTCTGGTAAGTGTTTCCCGTTGCTTCGTTGATCGCCTGCACCGTGACGCCGGGCAGCACTGCGCCCGTCGAATCGGTGATCGTACCGGTTAGTACTGCGTCCTGGGCATAGCTCGAAATTGGAATGAGCAGGAAAAGGGATGAAATGACCAAGGCCCTCAACAACACGCACTTCATTTCGGACCTCCTTCAAATGCGCGCAGGATGTGCGCGATGAAAGGTGAAGTCTGCGCGCGCATTAATGAATGGAGGATGAACGGTTACGTGTGGGCGCGTCCGTGTGGCACTTTTGCCGAACGCGCAAAAACACCACACTCCTGGGACAGATGACAACGGCGCCGCGGTTGCCCAATAACCGCGGCCAGGTGCCGGTTGTTGACGCCGTCGGTGTGGCGCCGCTGTGAGCCTCAGTATCATGGCCGAATGACATCCGGCAATCGGCACTCGCTCGCGACAGGTCTGAAAAGGCATTCGTTGGGACTCGCCGTCGGATCGATTGTCGCCCTGTGCTTCGTTCTCTACGTGCGCGGCGATCCTTCAACTCACAGTGGCGCATTCTTCGGCAACGCGCTCGCCGACTGGCTAGGCTCTCTCATGATCGTCATCGCGACGAAATACTTCTACGAACTGGGATCCGCTGAGAGCCGGCAGCCGCATCCGCGGACGCGTACCCGCCTTATGCGGTTTGTCATCGACCATTCGCTGACGATCGTGCTGGTCGCCACGGGCGCCGCGTGGGTGGCCCTGTACTCGGCATTGGATTCGCGAGGCAAAGCGGGACAGGTGGTCGGCAATATCGTGTCGGAATGGACGCAGCTGTTCGGGCTGGTCATCATGACGAAGTACCTGCACGAGATCGGGTCGAAGGAGAGCAAGTGAGCGAGACCGCTGCTGGTGTTTGAGATGGATCCACTCCAGCGGCAGGCGACTGTTCAAGGAGTGTTTGGGATTCTCCTCTTTATCGTCCTCATCTTCGGGCCGGCCGGCACGTTCGCCTACTGGCAAGGCTGGCTGTTCCTGGTGGTCTTTGCCGCGTCAACTGTCGGCTTCACCGTGTACCTGGCGATCTACGACAGGCCGCTCCTCGAGCGTCGGTTGAAGGCCGGGCCGCAATATGAGCGGGAGTGGTCCCAGAAGATCATCGTCACGTTGATCCTTTTCGCGTTCTTTTCATTGATCGTC
>DASTZI010000076.1:0-10411 GCA_035764385.1 Vicinamibacterales bacterium | reverse complement strand
TTGCGATCTTTGACGCGCGCTGTCAGTGAATTGGCGTGTGCGGTCATCGCTTATGACCCGCCTGTCTATCCACCATTGTGCCATCCCTGAACGGGATCGTGGAGGTGACACATGGCACAAGCCGGTTCCATTCTGTCGTTGCTTGTTGGCGCATCGCTTTTCGGCGTGGCCACACGCCTGGCCTTCCCGCCGGCCGCATGGATCGGCTTGGCCGCCCTTGTTCATGCGTCCCGGTCGATGGCTGCCATGCCCGGAGCCACGTTTCTCTGGTTGGCGTTGTATGCCTCGCTTGCGATCGCCAATCGCGACACGTTGCCAGTTCCTCTTCCAGTCTACTTGCCCATTTTGGTGGTCGAAGCCGCAATCGTGACGCTCCCGTTCGTCATCGATCGCATCGCGTCGCCGAGAATCGGCGGCGTTCTTGGGACGCTGATTTTTCCGATGGCGCTTGTGACGGCCGAGTTCCTTCGATCGCGTCTCACGTCCGGTGCCAGCTGGTGGTCGATCGCGTACTCGCAATACGGATTCATGCCGTTGATGCAGGCATCCGCCGTGGTGGGCATCTGGGGCATTACATTCGTCGTTGCCTGGTTTGCGTCGACCTTCGAACTGGCGTGGTGCCGCGGTTTCAACTGGACTGAAATCCGCGGTCCCGTGCTGACCTACGGCGTGGTACTTGTTTCGATCCTGTCGGCCGGCTGCGTCCGGCTGATGGCGGCACCAACCGATCGCGCCTCGATCAGGACAGCCACGTTGAACCGTCCCATCGATCTATTCGTGCCTGGCGAGATGACAACTATCAGCGAAGGCCGCGTAGCCGCGACGGAGCGCGAACGGTTCAACGCCAAGCTGTCACGTCTCCACGACTGGTTTCTGGAGGGCAGCCGCCGGGAGGCCCGTGCGGGCGCGCGACTGATCGTTTGGCCCGAGCAAAGCCTGCTGGTGTTCGCCGACGATGAGCCGGCGTTTCTCGAGCGCGCGAGACGACTCGCAGCAGACGAACGTATCTATCTCGCGATGGGAATGGGGACGATTCACCTCGGCGACCGCCTCCCATTCGAAAACAAGTTAGTACTCGTCGATCCCTCGGGCCGGATTGTGACGTCGCATCTGAAGAATCGGCCGGTGAGCGGCTGGGAGGCGAGTATCATGCGACGCGGTCACGACGGGATTCCGGTCGTGGCGACCGACACCGGGCGCATGGCCGTCGCCATTTGCTTCGAAGCAGACTTCCCGGACTTCATCCGACAGGCGGGCCAGAATGACGCCGACCTGTTGATCCTGCCGGTCAATGAGTGGAAGTCGATCAAGAACATTCATTTTCAAATGCACGTTTTCCGCGCCATCGAAAACGGCGTGCCGCTCGTGCGCGCCGCGGCGTCCGGACTGTCCGCGGCGATCGATCCGTGGGGCCGCGTGCTGAGCATGTCGGACTTTTATGCTGATGGCGATCGCACGATGACCGCGCAGCTGCCGATGGGCCGCATCCCCACACTGTATGCACGAACTGGCGATTGGTTTTCCTGGCTGTGTGTGACTGGTCTGGCGGCACTGCTGGCGGTCGCGATGATCAGTGCGGCGGAGCGCTCGGTGGTGCAGTTGATGACGCGCCAATTGTTTGTTTTCGGGCGGACGAAGTAGTGATAACCGGGGGACACCATCTTCGCTCGCTATTGGCGGGATCTGGGTGAGAGGGATTCGAACCTGAGGGCCGTGGACTCGCGCTGACGGCCTTCGAAATGCGCGCCACATATAGCGATTGGTCCCGATAAGTCGCCTAGTGGCGACGAATCGGTCGTCAGGAATCAGGAACGAGATCGACGTTTACCGTTCTCGATGCACAACGACACTCCAGGCGCTCGCCCATGCTTATGACAGAAGTCGAGCGACCCGATTTGTTCGGGTAGGCGTCTTGGTCTCGAAGAGGAGTACCGGCGCGACCGCGAGCGGCACACTTCCGAGCGAGAGACCAAAATAGAGAAAATCCGGCGCGCCATGTGACGCGTGGCGTCCCGCTTGCAGCTGTGGCATCGCACAATGCCAACTCGCCTATTCTCAGTACATTTCTGTATAGGGATCGTCGTTTTGGTGCTCGCGATGCCTCATTCCGCGCGGGCGGAGGGGTTCATCAGTCCGCTGGTGGGCTATGACTGGGGTGGGGCCTCGGGATGTCCGAACATTACGGGCTGCGAGGACAAGAAGCTCAATCTTGGCGTTGGCGTGGGGTCAATGGAGGATGGTATCGGCGGCGAGCTCGAAATCTCGTACGCGAAGGACTTCTTCGGCAGGGCGCCAGGATACAAGTCGAGCGTTCTCACGGTGATGGGCAACGTGCTGCTGGCGCCGAAGTACGGGCCGGCGCGTCCGTTCGCGACCGGCGGCCTCGGGCTCATAAAGACCAACATCGATTTCACGCCGACGTCGCTGCTCGACTCCCACAACAACCATTTCGGGTGGGACCTGGGCGGCGGATTGATGATCTTTGTCGGGGAGCACGTGGGTGTGCGCGGCGACCTCCGCCACTTCCAGTCGTTCAAGGACCTGCGCGTCGAGGGGATCACACCTGGCGATACGAAGCTCGATTTCAACCGTGCGAGCGGGGCGCTGATTCTAAAGTTCTGAGCCACGCGCGGTGTGTCCTCGGTGTCATGACGTGTTCCAGCCAGACGGGGCAAGACATTCCGCTTTTTCGTGAATCCAATCGCTGCTTAGAGCGCGTGGTTGCCGGAATGCCGCTTACGCGGCCCCCGCCTCCCGCCAGCACAGCACGCGGGCGACTTTCTCGCGAGTAGTCGCCAACTGGTTAGCGAAATCGCGAACGAGAGGTCGGTCGTCAGTTCGGCGTTGATCGGTAGGCTACCGGCGTGAAGCGCGAATTGCGGCGATCAACCTGTCCAACTGGGCAGCGCGGGTCGGCTCCTCCGCCTGACCGAGTTTCCAGCAGCGGCAAACGGTGTCGGCGAAGCATTCGTTGTTCAGGGCTGCATGCTCCACGCTGCCAATCATGCCGTCGAAGTGGTGCTCCAGCAGATGCTCCAAGAGGACGGTGGCGACTGCTGAACGCAGATCCTCGTCAGGTGACGTTCCCCAGCGTTGCACGAACGACCAGACGGCATCGGGTTCCGTCTCCACGAAATCCCCCACGGCAATCATCGCCTGCCAGCGCGGATCTATTGCTCCATCGGGTGCAGCACGACCGGGTAGGATGCGCTCCGCAGCGGCGATCGCCTCCTGAACGGTCGGATAATGAGCCGGCATAACGTCGCGGGCATCCTGGATCGGACACCCTCCGGGAGAGTTTAGCTCCCCAGTGGTCGCTAGCGCTTACTCAGACGGCGCGGAGTAGTCTCCACTGCAGTGCCCTGCATGCGCAGCCTTGCGACAATCCAGTATTTTTCGCCCGGGCTCTTCCTAAACAGTGCGGCGTTTTTCGCTACTTCGGCACCCTGAGGGTTGGCTTTCCTCGCTGCGGCTGAGCGCTAACGCCTCCGGTGAACTGCTCGGCGCCCCGAAGCTCGAAGTCCAAGTCGAAGTGGCAGCTGCCAATATTCGTGCAGACGTCCCACCCGGTAGGGTTATCGCGCGGTCGCGCCCACGCGACCCACATTACTTGATCCGATTGCTCGGCAAGCTGATTTAGTGCATCGACGACCGTTCCTGCTTTCATCTGGAAGGAAACCGTAAGCCCGGGGTGCGGGTTGTGGTCTAGCGTGAATTGGTTATAGAAGATGAGATTGGTGAGTCCGATCATCACGCCGTTCGTCGTTTCGTTCGTCAGTTGGGCGGGCGGCACGCGACGATTCAAGGGATCTGCTGGATCGGTCCATGCCTCGCGAGGCCGGATCACGGCGGTTTCTCCAACCCATTGCCACTCGTAGCGCGGATCCTCTGTTACCACCGCATCCACTGCGTGCGAGACGTCCAGTAGCTCAGGATTGGCGCTCTTATTCACGTGAATGAATTGAGTCCGACCAATCGATTGAAAGCCGACTCGTGTATGTGTTGTGGCCGCAATGCGCCACAGCGCATACGCTAGCGCTGCATCCTGTGGGCTCGCGTCCTGCTGCCCCGCAGCTAGCGATCCTCCGAGGCTGACGAGTAGGGCCACCGCGACTGCACAAATCGCTCGTCGCATAGCATCCTCCAGCGGTTCCGCGTCACATCGCTCCTCCGGCCGCGGACGATACTACTCGAAAGTCGCCTAGTGTTTACCAGGGGCTGGACACAACTTCGGAGAAGTTCAGAAACGACACCAACCAGGCTACGCCCAGCTGAAGCCCTGCTTCCCGATCGGAATCGACCGGATCCGTTTCCCGGTTGCCGCGTAGATCGCGTTGGTGATCGCCGGAATGATCGGCGGCAGCGCCGGCTCGCCAAGACCGGTCGGCGCGTTGTCGGTCTTGAGGAAGTGCACCTCGATGTCCTTCGGCGCCTGGTTCATCCGCACCAGGCGGTGATCGTTGAAGTTCGCTTGCTGCGCGCGGCCGTTCACGAACGTGGTTTCCTGCGCCATCACCGCGCCCATGCCATCGATCACCGAGCCCTGCACCTGGTGCACGGCGTTCAGCGGGTTGATCACCTGGCTGCCGATGTCGGCCGCCACCCACACCTTGTTCACCTTCACGCGATTCTGGTTGTCGACAGAGACTTCAGCGATCTCCGCGAAGTAGCCGAGATGCGCGTAGAGAAACGCCACGCCCATGCCGGTGCCCTTCGGCAGCTGCCGTCGGCCCCAGCCTGACTTTTCAGCGGCAAGTCTCAGTACGCCTTTCGCACGCTCGGCGTTGAACGCATCGCGCGTATTCGGCAGCAGCGTCCGCGGCGTATCGAGCAGCCCCAAGCGGAATTCGACCGGATCCTTGCCCGAGGCCACGGCAAGCTCGTCGATGAAACCCTGATACACGAACGTCGTCCCGTTGGTGCCCGGCGCGCGCAGCGGACCCGTCGGGATGCCCATCGGAATCAGCGACGCGTTGAACGAGAAGTTCGGGATGAAACCCGCCGGGAACGACGCGCCGCCAATCGCGGTGTTCGGCGCAAACTTCTCGCCCTCCCCGAAGGCGACATAGTGCTGGTTCCACGCGACGATCTTCCCGGAGGCATCGAGTCCGGCTTTGAAGAAGTGATACCCGGCGGGCCGATAGAAGTCGTGCGTCAGATCGTCCTGCCGTGTCCACAGCAGCTTGATCGGCGTGCCATTCATCTCGCGCGCAATCCACGCCGCTTCCGCCATGTAGTCGTTCAGAATCCGGCGTCCGAAGCCGCCGCCCATGCGGACGAAATGCACCGTGATGTCGCTGTCGGACATGCCGAGCGACTGCGCGATGACCTGACGTCCTTCACGGGGCGTCTGGCTGCCGACCCACACTTCGAGCTTCCCGTTCACGAAATGCGCCGTGCAGTTCTGCGGTTCGAGCGGCGCGTGCGCGAGGAAGGGGTAGTAGTAGGCGGCTTCGACCGTCTTCGCCGCACCCGCGAGCGCGCGCCCGGCATCGCCGTCGTTATAGAGCTTGATCTGCGGCGGCTGCTGCGACAGCTCCTGGGCGCGCCTGTTGAAGCCGTCCGTGCTGTTCGAGGCGGTCGGCCCTTCGTTCCAGGTCACCTTCAGCTTCGCGCGCGCCTGCTGCGCCTGCCACCAGCTGTCGGCGACAATCGCGACGCCGGCATGCAGGCTCACGCCGATGCAGCAGGCCGGATATGTGTAGGTCAGATCCGGACCACCGGGAACGACGAATGCGTTGCGGACGCCCGGAAGCTTCTTGATCTCGTCGATGTTCGCGGTGGCGACCTTGCCGCCCGGCACCGGGCACTTTTCGTACGCGGCGTAGAGCATGCCAGGCAGCTTTACATCGATCGCGTAGAGCGGTTCGCCGCGCACGATCTTCGGCACGTCCTGATTGCGCGCGGACTGCCCGATCACCTTGTAGTCCTTCGGATCCTTGACTTTGACTGTCTTGAGATCGGGCACCGGCATCGCGGCGGCTTTCGCGGCCAGCTCGCCGTAGCCGAGCGAACGGCTCGACGCGGCGTGCCGCACGCGTCCTGACGCGGTGGTGCACTCGCTCGTCTGCACACTCCATGTCTGCGCGGCGGCCGCCACCAGCATCTGTCGCGCCGCGGCACCGCACTGACGCAGCGGCTCCCAGTTGATCGGAGTGGCCGTGCTGCCGCCGGTACGCTGAATGCCGAAGCTCTGCTCGTCGAGCGGCGCGTTCTCGATCGTGACGTCCTTCCAATCCACGTCGAGTTCGTCGGCGATGATCATCGGCAGGTGCACCTTCGCGCCCTGGCCGCCCTCGGGATTCTTGCCGAGGATGATCACCTTGCCATTGGCGTCGATCTTCAGAAACGCCCACGGCTTGTAGTTGGCGCCGCCCGCCGGCGCGCGGCTCCCTTCCTGCCCGAGCACGGCAGCTGGATCCAGATACATGGCGACCATCAGGCCACCGCCCGCGAGAGCGGTGGTGCGGAGAAAGGCTCGGCGCTTCATCGGATCACCTCAGCCGTCGTCGCGGTCGGACTCACGTTGCCTGCCGCACGGTGGATGGCTTCACGGATGCGCGTGTACGTCGCGCAGCGACACAGGTTGCCGCTCATCGCCGTGTCGATGTCCGCGTCGCTTGGACGTGGGTTGCGGCGGAGCAGCGCGGCGGCGGACATGATCTGTCCCGCCTGGCAGTAGCCGCACTGCGGCACGTCGAGCTCCTCCCACACGCGCTGCAGCGGGTGCGATCCGTCCGGCGAGAGGCCTTCGATCGTCGTGATCGCCGCCCCTGCCGCTGATGACACCGTCGTCTGGCACGAGCGCACCGCGTTGCCGCGCAGGTGCACCGTGCACGCCCCGCATTGACCGAGGCCGCAGCCGAACTTGGTCCCGCGCAGGTCGAGGACGTCCCGCAGCACCCACAGCAGTGGCATGTCCGCTGGGACATCCACCGTCACCGATTTCCCATTGACGTTCAAACTGAATGGCATGAACAGCTCCAGGCGGACCTGAAGGTCCGCCTCTACGTTCTTATCGAAAGGTCCGCCTCTACGGATGTTTATGCTACGGCAATCGTTCCCGCTCGGCGCGGAGAAAAAAGGCCCCTTCGGCCACGACCATATCGCCCGGCTCGAGGCCGCTCGAAATAGCGACGTTGTCCCCGAGCGTGTCCCCAGCGGTGACGGCGCGTTGCACGAACCTGCCCGGCCCCGTTGAAACAAACACGACAGACTGGCTGCCCATCATCTGCACCGCGGTCTTCGGCACGATGACGACAGGCCGTCCACTGCGCCCGGCAATGCTCACATCCACGAACATGCCCAGGCGCAGCCGATCGCGGCTGTTGGCGACCTCCGCGCGGAGCTTCGCCGTTCGTGTTTCCGCCTGCACCTGGGGATCGATGTAGTTCACGCGTCCGCGTAGCTCGAGTCCCGGATACGCGGCCGTGGTGATCGCCACCGGACTTCCAACGCCCACGCTGGCGAAGTCGCGTTCGTACAGATCGGCGACGACCCAAACCGTCGACAGGTCCGTGACGGTAAAGAGGGGTGTCGCCGGATCAATGTTCAATCCCGGGTTGGCGCTCCGCTTCGTGATGACGCCCGCAATCGGCGCCTTGACCTCGAAGGTCGTGATGACGTCGCCTGGCGATGCGATTCGCTGCGCCTTGTCCTCGGGGATGCCGAGCAGGACCAGGCGCGACCGTGCGACTTCCTGCGCACGATCCATTTCCGTGGCCTCCGCCGTCATCTTCTCGAGCTCTTCACGGCTGACGGCGCCGATCGCATAGAGCCGCTGCGTCCGCGTGAGTGCGAGACCGTGCGCGTCGCGCGCCGCCTTGGCCTGAATGAACGCCGTCTGCGCGTCGGCGAGCTCGGGGCTGTACACGGTCGCGAGCATCTCATTCAGCATCACGGGCTGGCCGAGCTCGGCGCGCACCTGTGTGATGCGCCCTGTGACGAGCGACGTGACGTCGACGTTCTTGTACGCGTTCGGCTGCACGACGCCAGGCAGGTGGAGGCGCGTCGTCGCGGTACCCTTTCGCGCTTCGACGAGTTGGATACCGGCCCGCTGGATCATTTCTGGTGTCAGAACAATTTCACGGGCTCCGGGTGTATTGGTTCCTTCGTTCGCAGTGCCGGATTCGGGCATAGGCATGCCCGAGTGGTTGTGCACGCTCGGCGGAGTTGTCGCAGCCTGCGGCACGGCTGCGTTCTTCAGATCCCCGATCCCTGATCCCGGATCCCGATCTCGCGAGCATGCGGCGGCCGACGCCACGAGAGCCAGGGCGAGAGTCGCCGAGACGAGCGCTCGGATCATCGAATCTCCCCGCGCGCGCGGCGGAGCGCCACGCGGGTCGTCCACGCTCGCTGCAGGGCCGACGTGTAGCCGGCTTCGACGTCGAGGTACCTTCGTTGTTCGGTAAGCAAATCGTTCAGCGGCGTTCGACCGAGATCGTACGCCTCGAGTTGTACATCCACATTCTGCCTCGCCAAATCACGGAGGCTGGTGGCGTACATCTCGACCGCCTTCCGCGCTTCACGATCGCGAATGCCCGCCGCATCCAGCTCTGCCTGCGCGGTGAGCTGCCGCGCCGTCAATGTTTGCTCTTCGGCAGTCTGCTGTGCGAGCGCCGAGGCCACAGCACCCTGGTTGCGGTTCCGCACAGGCAGCTGCAACGTGGCGCCCACGGTGAAGCTGTGAAAGCTGCCTTGCACGGGCACGAGACGACCCGATTCATCGAAGCCGCGCTGCGCGAAGCCGTACCCCTCACGTCCATAGTTGCCGACGAGCGACATGTCCGCCCGGCCTTCGCGGCGCGCCGCCTCGACGCGCGCCTCGGCGAGCGTGACGCGCGACGCTGCTTCGCGCACATCAGGCCGTGCCGCAACCGACGCCGGCTGTTGCGGCGTCGCGTCGTCGTTTGTGCGGACGAGCGTTTCGAGCGACTCGCTCAGGACAAGCGGCTCAGTGGGGCCGAGACCGACGAGCGCTTTCAGCTCGACTACCGCCGCCTCGGCGTCCGCCTGCGCGACCACGAGATCGGCCTCGAGCCGGCCAGCTTCGACCGCCGCGATGTTCGCATCCAGCTTCGGCGTGTAGCCCTCCGTGACCTTCGCGTCGAGCAGTTCACGCATGCGCCTGGCGGCCGTCAACGCTTCGTTCATGATCTGCACGTTCCGCCGTGCCGCAAGCAGGCGACCGGCCTGTTCGCGCACCGACGCAGCAAGCATCCGCTCGCTATCCTGCACCGAGAGCGTCGTCGCTTCAACCGACCGTTGCGCCGCGCCGACGCGCGCGCCGCGTCGCGAGAGATCGAGCGGCCACTCCACCTCGAACAACGCCTGATGCTGCGCTCCGGTCATCAGCATCTGACTTGCAGTGAATGTTGGATTCGGCCGCAGCGCAGCCTGCGTGACTTGACCGCCCGCAGTGGTGATTGCCGTTCGTGCCGCACGGATTTCCGGCGAGCGATCGAGCGCTGTGGCCACGAGCTGCTCAATGCTGCTGGTCTCCTGTCCAAAGGTGACGGTGGGAACAATCGCCACGCAGACGACGAGCGCCAAAACCACGCCGGGAGCCGGTAGCCGGCAGCCGGCAGCCCGCAACTTGTAGCCGGTAGCCGAATTCCCAGTAGCCCTCATTGCACGCTCCCCTTGAATGCCGCGGATCCGCGGCCCGCTGGTCCATTCCATTCGAGCGTCATGTCCCATGACCCGGACATTGCGAAATCGCCTTTCGCTTCGTACACGCCGAGGCGTTCCCCCTGCGTCACCATCGTGGTGCCCGCCATCGTCATGCCGGGCATAGTCATAGCGGCGTTCAGCCGGACGTTGCCGACGTCGACCGGATCATTGGTGCGCGCGGACCGGAACTCGATGCGGAAGTTGTTGGCGCCCTGCCGCAGGCCGCCGGATGGATTCGAGAGCGTAATCGCGAGGTCTCCAGCGCGCACGGTTTGCAGCACCGCATCCGTCGCGTCAGGCTGCGGCGCCGCATCCGTCCTCGCGCGAAGCCACCATCCACCAGCGGCAATCGCAATGACGAGAACGACGGCCGCCGGCACCCAGCGCGGCACGAAGGACCGAGCCGTGACAGGCGTCACTACCGGCCGCAGCCGATATTCGTTGATCCAGTAGAAGAGCACCGGGGTGACGACGAGGACGTAGATCAGCGACGACACCATTCCGCCAAGCACGGGCGTCGCGAGCGGTTTCATCACGTCCGCTCCCACGCGGTTGCTCCACATGATCGGGAGCAGACCCGCGACCACGGTCGAGACCGTCATGAGCTTGGGGCGCAACCGCAGCAAGGCGCCTTCGACGACGGCATCGTAGAGATCGCGTTGAGTCAATCTGGCGGCACTGCTTTCAGCTATTTTTCGGTCCAGCGCTTCCTGGAGATAAATCACCATGACGACGCCGG
>DASTZI010000075.1:0-8361 GCA_035764385.1 Vicinamibacterales bacterium | reverse complement strand
CCTGTATGCGTCGCCTTTCGGCATCCTGCCGTGTCCCACGCTTGCGGTCGTGATCGGCGTGACGCTGATGGGCCGCCCCCTGATGGCAGTCCGGTGGCACGCGATCGTCATCGTCGCTGGTCTGCTCTATGGCGCGATTGGCGTGTTCAGGCTTGGAGTGGTGCTTGACTGGGGGCTGCTGCTGGCGTCGTTGGCGCTTGCCGCAGCGCTTGCGTGTGAGCGCACCTGGCCCGAGCACGGTCGGATAGGGCTACCCGAGGCGCTGTGATTACCTCCGTGTGGCCGCGAACGCGTTCGGCTCGACAGCATGCCTGCGATTGGCGCCATCGGCTGGCGCTGCGTTGGCAGCCTTGGGGGTCGACCCCGGGGATCCTCGTTGAGAAACCTCCTTCCTTCCTTTGATCAGAATCCTTCGATAGCCGCCGGCGATCAGCGCGGCGACATCGGCCAGCGTGCGTGGCAGCCTGAGTCCGCCCGGGTAGGCGAGGTAGCGCGACTCCCACGAGGGATGAAACTTGTCTTTGTACGCGCGCAGCCCCTGGAAGTTATAGAAGGTCTCGCCGTGTGTGTAGAGAAACGAACCCAGACGGTTCCAGAGCGGCGCCGCGGGAGAGCGCTCGAAGCCCGAAAGCGGCGCCATGCCGAGTGAGAACGAGCGATAGCCCTGCTGCTTGCCCCACTGCATCAGATGAACCATCAATCCTTCCATCACACCGTTGGGCGCGTCACGGTGATACCGCATGAGATCGATCGACAGTTCCTTGTGCTGCGGTCCGGGCCACACGCTCGCGAACGCGACAATGCGCCCACCGCGCTCGACCACGGCGACCGGAAAGCGCGCAACGTAATCCGGTCGGAAGAACCCCAGCGAGAACCCCTTCTCTCCCGCCGCTTTGTGTTCGAGCCAATCATTGGACACGGTCTGCAACGCGTCCATGATGGCGGGCACGTCGGCGGCCAGCACGATGCGGCACGAGGCGCCGTGATGCTCGAGGTGACGCAGTGCGTGGCGGAATGGCTTGCCACGCGAACCCTCGAGCGCGAACTGCGATAAATCGACCACGGCTTCTTCTCCGAGCTTGACGAACGTCAGCCCGAAATCCGCATAGAGGTGCAGCAAGTCCTTCCTGATTTCGTAGAACACCGGTGTCGCCGCGTAGTCGTCGCACCGCTCGAGGAACAGACGGATGAGAGCCGCGTGCACGTCCGCCGGACCGACGGGATCCGCCAGAGCGACCCACGTGCGCCCTTCGACGCCGTACATCAGGAAGCCGCGGCGCTGCTCGTCGAACAGCAGCGCCTTGTCCCGCAGATACACGAGGAAGGCCGTCGCGTTCGTCTGTGTGGCAATGATCGCACCGGCGGTGCGAAGGTCCGCGTCGGTCGGCTCGTCGGCCTCGTGGCGTGCCGGCGATGCGATCCGTGAGACGGCAAAGAGCAGCAGCGCCACCATCGCGCCAACGGTCGCGCGCAAGAATCTGGATGCTTCCCCGTGGAGCTCGAATTGCCACCAGAGCTCGTTCGAGTAGGCGACGTGCTTGAACGCGAAGAATCCCAGCCAGACCGACGCGCCAATCGCGCCGATGATCGCGACAATCCATCCCGCTGTGAAACGCGTGTCGAGAAATGCCGCGCGCCGGTCAAACGCCGGCCGCGCGCGCCACAGGACGATGAGCACGAATGCGAGAATCGCCGCTTCCTCGTAGTCCGCGCCCTTGAGGAGAGACGCGACGATCCCTGTCGCAACGACAGCCACAGTCAGCAGCCACGCGCCATCCAGCCGTCGCGCGAGACCTTGCGACAGCAGCAGCAGCGCGGCGCCCGCGATGCTTCCGAGGAAATGCGATGCCTCAATCACGCCGAGCGGCAGAACACGATCGAGAAGCGCGAGACGGCCCGCGGCGGCCGGCGTCGCGCTGGAGAACAACAGGACGACGCCGGCGATGAAGGTGAACACTGCGAGGACGCGCGGCGTGAGCTGCTCGGTCAGCCAGTCGAAGGCCGCCCCGACGCGCGCCGCCTGCGCCCGTCGCTGCGAGAGTTCGTCGGCGACAAGGATGACAAGCGAGACGGCAAGCGGCAGCAGGTAGTAGACCGCTCGATACACGAGCAGTGGAGGCAGCAACGCCTCCGACGGCAGGTACGGATTCAGCAGCAGAATCATCAATCCTTCGAACACGCCGACGCCGCCCGGCACGTGGCTCGCCAGCCCGAGGAGTTGTGCGAGGAGGAACGCGCCGAGGAACGAGAGCAGCGGAGGCGCCCCGTCAGGCAGGAGCACGTACAGCACGGCGCCCGCGAGGACCCAATCGCATGCTGAGACGACGAGCTGCGTGAAGGCGAGCCTCGGCGACGGTAACGACAGCTCGAAGCGCGAGATGCGAATCGGCGCGCGGCGAATGCCGGTCGCGGCGAGATAAGCAATGACGAGCAGCGCGAGCGACCAACCCACCGCCGCGACGGCCGGTCGCGCCGGGATCTGCAGGTCCGCGGGAAGCCGGCTTGTGGCCAGGCTCACGCCGCCGATGAACAGCAATCCAAGCCAGAACGTCGTCGCGTAGAAGAACACGATGCGCGACAGCTCGTCCGCGGTGACGCCCCAGCGCGTATAGAAGCGGTAGCGGACCGACGCGCCCGAGACCACGGAGAACCCGACGTTGTTCGCCACCGCGTAGGCGACAAACGACGCGAGCGCAACGCGGGCACGCGCGATTGGCTTGCGGATATACACAAACGCAAGCAGGTCGTACGCGGTGAGAACCGCATAGTTGAGGGCGGTGAGCGCAACGGCCACACCGAGCCGATTGGGCGGCATCGCGGCGATGTCGCGCATCAGCTCGATCCAGGTGAGGTGCCGCAGCTCGCGCCGCAGCACGATGAGTGCGGCAAAGAACACGACGAGGCTCACCATCGCAGGGGCGATGCGGCGTAGGCGCGCGGCCAGAGCTCCGTCTACCTCGGCTGGTTGTGTTGGACCCACGCGACGGCCTCCATCAATCTGCCATCGAACTCCGGCAGGTTATTGCTAAAGCGATGGTTGACGGCGTCGATGACCCAGAGGCGCTTGGGTTCGGACGCCTGCGCGAAAATCCGCTGCGTTTCGGCGAGCGGCACGAACTCATCGTGCGTGGACTGCAGCAAGGCGAGCGGCAGCGGGGCGACACCCGTTACAACCGTGGCGGCGTTGAATCCCGGCTCGTTCGCCGGCCGATGAGTCAGATAGATCAGCGAATCCTTCCACCTCCACCCAAGCTCGTTTCGGTCCGGCAGTCCAAGACCGACGACGCCGGCGAGCACGGCCTTCGTTTCCGGATCGGCGCCCGCAAGCACCGAGAGTCCGGCGCCCTCAGACACGCCGATGAGAATCGGTTTCCGTCCCGTCGCGGCGGATGCAAACGCGGCGAGCGCCTTGAAATCTCCAGGTTCGTCCGCGGCACGAAGCGCCGCCGAGTCAGTCGTGAAGCCGGCCAGGTAGGCCTTGACGTCGAAGCCGACGACAAAGAAGCCACGCGCCCCGAGCAATTCCGCCACATGGGGGCCAAGGTGGATCCAGCCGCCGTCTCCACTGGCGACGATGACCGGGGTGCCGTCGGCCGGGCCGTACAGCTGAAGTTGCTGGACGTGTCCCCGAATCATCAGACGATGTTGAGACTGGGTGCTCGCGTTGGTCGCGGCTGTGCCGGCAAGCAGTAGCATGCCGAACGTGGCGAACGCCAAGCGAATCCTCATGCTGGTGCGGAGATGCGGGATGCGAGCCAACGCTTGCAGCGCACATGCCAGCGTCGGCCGCCGTTGACTGCAGGGCGCCCAGCGCCGCGCGCGGAGTATTTCGGCTGAAGTGTGAAATTACCGCGACGCCGCTACAGGACCGATCGGACGCTGATGCGATCGCTCAGCTTCCGCGCGGGAATACCCACGTAGACACTCTTCGGTTCGAGCCGCGCGTGCTTCGGCACGAACGTGAAGGCGCCAATTTGACACCCATCGCCGATCTCGACATCGATGTCGATCGCGCTGCCGAGCCCGATCGTGACATTCGAACCAACGCGTACCCGACCGGTTTTCACCATGCCCCCTTCGACCGTGTGACCTGAGATGTGCACGTCCGCTCCGATGACCACGTCGTCGCCAAGTTCCAACAGGTTGTGATCGGCGATGGATAAGGTGTTAATGAACACCCGTTTGCCGACGCGTGCGCCGTTCAGGCGCAAGTATGCAGTCCAGAGCGGCGAGCCGCGAAACACGGCTCCGGCGGCGAGACGAACGATATGGGCCGCCGACATGTACTGCACCCACTTCATCAATCTCCACGACACGTCTGAGATCTGTAGTTCCGTGTCCGGCGGCGTACGTGCGCCAACAAGCCGCGTGATGGCCGCGGACACTGGCATCAGGCAGAGCGCGAATACGATGTACGCTGGCACAAGGAGCGCGCTGGCGACGACCGCTTGCCGCAGAGAGTCAGATGGTGCTGCGTTGACCGCGGTGCGCCACAGCAGGACCGCGGGAAACATGGCGACGCCGCAGATGACCGTCTGGACGGTCACGATCGCGACGGATGTGACGACAATGCGGAAGATCTTCATCGCACCTCACGACCACGATGCCGAATCCTGATTACGACTGGCGGCTGTCGGTCCAGGGCGCCGGCGAAGCGCTCATCCTTGTGCCGGGCATGGATGGAACCGGCCAATTGTTTTATCGCCAAACCCCGTCGTTGTCCGAATCCTTTCGAACTGCCACCTATGCGTTGCGCAACAACGCCGCAACGATGGGCACTCTCGTCGACGATCTCGCCCGCGTCATCGATACCGTTGCACCGGAAACGCGCCGAGCCGTCGTGGTCGGCGAATCGTTCGGAGGCGCGCTCGCTATGAGCTTCGCGCTCGCGAGGCCGGAGCAGGTGAGTGCGCTTGTCGTGCTGAACTCGTTTCCGTACTTTGCGCCGCAGTTCCGGCTGCGGCTCGCTCGCTACGGCCTGGCGTTGCTCCCGTGGGGCGCGATGGCGTTGATCCGGCGGGCGACCGCGTTTCGCCTTCACTCGCCCCATACGCACCGGGAGGAGATCGGACGGTTCATGGAGCTGACCGCCGCCGCCAGTCGTGACGGCTACCTCAATCGTCTTCAGCTCCTGAGGTCGTACGACATCCGGCATCGTCTTCACGATCTGCGTCCTCCGGCGCTCTTTCTCGCCGCGGAGCAGGACCACCTCGTGCCTTCGGTCCAGCAGGCGGAGCTCATGGCCTCCCGGGTGCCGGGAGCGACGTTCCATATACTGCACGGACATGGCCACATCTGCTTGATCGCGCCGGACATCTGCTTACGCGACATCGTGCTTCCGTGGCTCAAGGCGACCGCGCCGTAATTTGTTTCGCATGCGGCGGCGAATATTTTCGCGTCTCTCTGACGCGGAGACCGCTGGCAGGTCACCGACGCGCCAACATTACTGGTACTTCATTTGCCTGTCTCGATCGCAATGGCCGCCTCGGCGTTGTCTTTTCCGGTGGTGCTCATCGTCGCCTCGCGCGGCGGTCGTGATGCTGTTGCTCGCGTGCTCGAGTCACTGCCGGTTGATCTTCACGCAGCCGTCGTGCTTGTCCAGCATCGGGCTGAACTGCCCGGTCGCGCGTGGGCAGACATGGTGCGGCGCCTCACTGCGTTGCCGGTGAAGGAGATTCAACGAGGCGAGGCTCTGAAGCCAGGCGTCGTATATCTCGCACCCGCTACAACTCACGTCAGTATCGAGGCTGGAGGATTCTTCAAATTGACGGATGGCACGCGCATTCGCGGCGTACTCTCCTCTGCGAATCCGCTCTTTGAATCCGCGGGCCGCCACCTCGGTCGCCGCGCCATTGCGGTGGTGCTGACCGGATACGGCCGGGACGCTACCGACGGGGTCCAGGCTGTCAAGTCGGGCGGTGGAATCGTCATCGCGCAAAACGAAGAGACCTCGCGTGATTTCGGCATGCCGAGCTCCGCGATTGCGACTGGAGCTGTCGATTACGTGCGGCCGCTCGACGATATCGGGCCGCTGATTCGGGAATTGGTGGGACAGCCGGAGGTGCCGGCACCCACGTCCTGACATCATCAAGACGTCTGTCGTCACCGCCTCGACGTCTGCCGTCGAACGCCGGTGTGGTCGCTAACGCCCGCCTGCCGTTCGTTCCTGATCGAGCCATGCGCGGCGAATCGGGCACCGCTCTCCAATGTCGGTGTCGCAGAGACAACTGATGTCGTCGCGTGTTTTGCCACACAGCTCGCAGACGTCGTGTTTGATGCAGTGCGTGTACTGCCCTTCGACGACGCGACCCCACATGTTGGTTTCCTGATTCGGGAGGTTCTCCGCGAGCGTCACACGTTTGCGCCAGACGTGGCGGTGCCAACCAAAACCGGGGAAATGTGTTGTGCCGCCCATACCCGCCTCCATGGCATCAGCGTGCAAGAGGTGCTCCACGGGTCGGAGCAGCGGCCCTGGCCACGTGATTACAAAGGGTCAAGGCGACCGCGGAAAAACCAGGCTACCGCGCGAAATAGTCGCCAGGCGTGATTCCGCGCCGGTCACGTCCGGACAGTGAGCACCGGACATCTGGCCTGGTGCACAACGCGGTTGGTCGTCGAGCCGAAGAACATGTGATCGATGGGTCCATGGCTGTACGCGCCGAGCACGACGAGCTCCGCGTTCCGCTCGGTTGCAACGCGCACGATTTCGCGGTGCGGCGATCCCACGGTGACGATACGCTCGACAGGCATCTCAGGCGCGGCTTCTGCGACGACCGAGTTGAGGCGCTTCCAGATATCGGCTTTGAGGTCGCCGAGCAGGCCGGGGTAATACAGCGGAACCCCAGACATCGTCTCGTACACGGGAATCAACTGGACGACGCTCAGGACGTCCACACGCGCGCCGGCGTCTGCGGCGAGCGAAATCGCGTGTCGGAGGGCGGCCAGCGAGCACTCCGAGAAGTCGATGCCGCACAGAATGCGCGCGAAAGGAACCGGACCCCGGGGAACGGCATCCGGCGCCCGGCGAGGGACGGTCAGCACTGGATATCGCGCCTTGTGCAGCACCTTCTCTGCGACCGAACCGAGCATGACGTGTTGAAAGCCGGAGCGTCCGTGCGTCCCCATCACGATCAGATCGGGGTTCATCCGGTCGGCGGCTTCGAGAATCTCGGCGTGGATGTCCGTGCCTTCGCGGAGCGCGACGGTGATGCGCCGGGCCTCGGCACCTTCGCTGACAGCAAAGTCCGAGAGCTGCCGCAGAATGTGCGCCCGATGCCGATCGGTCAACGTGAATGGCTGAAACTCGGGCAGACCGCCAAACGGATCGGCGGGAATCGCGATCGGAAACACGTGCAGGGCCGTGACACACCCGTCGTAGAGGTGTGCGATCGCGATCGCCTCGTCGAGCGCCTGACGCGAGAACTCCGAGAAATCGACAGGGCAGAGAATGCGCTTGAACGCAGTCATGACAATGCCTCGGTGAGCAGCAGCATCAACACCATCCAATGAGTCTTGTTGATCTGCATCGAACCCTCGTCTATGCGGCGTGAACGAGCTGTTGTTCCTGTCGATGCGCGGCGACGGTCTGGTACCGCTGTCCGTCGGGGGTGTACCACGCGTCCACGTGATCCCTGGCGGCAACCACCGCCGCGTCGCGAATCGCGTCGTCGTAGGTGTGGAATGTGAGATGCGAGACGTGCTGGAATGCACTGAGGACATAGATGCCCGTCGAGCGACCGCTCCTGTAAATGACGATGTCGCCGGCGTGTGGAGTTTTTGGTTTCGTCGATCCACCCATCGTCTTCTCCGGGTCGCCGTTCGTTGTTACACGTCAGTGCGCGAGCCGTTGTAGCTCGATGTCTTGACAGGCATGGGGCGTGCCGATCAATTTGCGGGCATCAACTTGCCGAAGCGATGAAGTACGCGTGAAATTCCCGCCGTGTCGGAAAATTCTCGCAAGTCGCGATCACGGGCAGTGGCGCCGCGGCGCGTGGCGGCCGCGCTGACGCGGGAGAGAACGAGCGTTCAAGAGGGCGGGGCGCAGATCTTGCTCCGGGCCGCCGTAGCAATCGCCCAGCGTGAAAGGGGGCTCACCATGCGTCCGCGATTTCTATGGATTCCGTTGGTGGCAGCGGTCGTTGCCGGCTGCGCGACGATGAAGGCCGGCTCTCACATCGAACGCGGTGCCGAGCTCACGCACTATCGCACGTGGGAATGGGCGCCCGCCGAAGAGCGGCCGACGGGCGATCCGCGACTCGACAACAATCCCATGTTCGAGCTGCAGCTGCGGTCGGCGGTCGAGCATCAACTTGCCGGCAAGGGATACGTTCGGACGTCGTTTGCCGGTTCGCCGGATCTCCG
>DASTZI010000074.1:0-58208 GCA_035764385.1 Vicinamibacterales bacterium | reverse complement strand
GACGTTCAACTCGGCATCGCGCTCTTGCAGGCAGGCTTCGACGGTGCGCGGTCCAATCTCGAGCGGAAATTGAGCAGCTTCACTAACGCGGCGTACGTGACATCGGTCGCTGACGAGACCGTTCGTCTGACTGGTGAGACTACAGCTTCGACACGTGCCGCAGAGTCGTTGTTGAAGGCGCTGCCGGCTTGATTCTGGTGAGGTAGGGAGGCCTCAAGAGTCACCCAGCAGACCGCGCCGACAGCTGCATCGAAAAGGCGCGAGCGATGACACGAGAAGGCCATTCTTCGCCCGCGTTGGTTGGTGCGCCAACGAGAGCGTCGACCAGGTCTGGGCGTTCACTCAGTCGCCACGTCGGCGACATGACGATCGCCGCAGGGTTCGCGCAACTCGAAGACTCGCGTATACTTAGGGTCCTCAATGCGGTGAGGTGGCCGAGAGGCTGAAGGCGGCGGTTTGCTAAACCGTTGTAGGGCCTTTAAAGTCCTACCCAGGGTTCGAATCCCTGCCTCACCGCCAAAACTCACTTAACCAATCCCCGACACGCCACGCAGCCAGGAAAAGGTTGAACCGTTCACAGCTGCATCGTTGGGTCTCGCTGACGCTTGTCATTGGCGCCTGTGTGGCGTTGGCGGCCGGCACCCCGCCCGACGATGAGGAGTTTCGTCACGCGGTTCTGACATCGTGGCTGCACGTTCGAGCCCTTTCTGAAGGAACCTATGCCTTCTGGACGTCCCGGCTGGCATTGGGGCTCCCCCAACCGTTCATCCCTAACTTCTGGTTCCATCCGCTTCTACCGCTGCTTGCGGTCATCTCGCCTTCAAATTGGGTTCGTCTGTTGTTGCTGACGCATACCGTTCTTGGCGCCGCTGGGATGTGGCTGCTTGGCAGAAAGCTTGGCTTCCGGCCGCTAGTTCGTGCGACATGCGCATTCACGTTTCTGCTGGCCGCGCCGGGAATCAATTACGCGTTGAGCGATGCATGGCCGTCACACTGGATCGTGTGGACCTCGATGCCGTGGCTGTTGTTATTCCTATGGCGCACGCTGGACAGCGACGGCCGCGATCGTTGGCGATCGAGCGTGTTGCTTGGCCTGTGCAGCGGCCTCGTGATCGCAAACGCGAATCCTGCCTACGCTGTGGTTTTTGCGGTTCTCTTGATTGCCGTGATCATGGCGCGGTGGCAGAGCATGATCGCGCGATGGCGTCCGCTGATCGTGGCGGCGGCGATCGCACTCCTCATCTGTGCGCCGAATGCCGCACTGCTCATTTCAGAGCGTGGATTGTTTGCTTCGGACGCTGGCCTTCAAGTCGACGCCCGTCCGTTGCCGCCGGCGGTTGCGCTCGACGTGTTCCTGCGGCCACTGGCGAACTTTGCGTCACAGTTTGAGCCTGCGCTCGACAACGACGCGCGAACGTTGTCCTTTGGCGGTCCGTTCGCGCTCTTGGTGATCGCCGCGTGTTTCCGCAAGGGATGGAATCGCCGCGAACTCGTGTTAGGGCTCGCAATCGGATTGGCGTTCCTGTTCACGACCCTCGTGCCTATTCCGCTCGCGACG
Organism: Vicinamibacterales bacterium; assembly: GCA_035764385.1. Taxonomy (GTDB): domain Bacteria; phylum Acidobacteriota; class Vicinamibacteria; order Vicinamibacterales; family UBA2999; genus Gp6-AA40. Next base: position 56,650 of record DASTZI010000074.1, on the reverse strand, counting down.
CAGCGCTATCAGTTCAGAGATCCGGTCATTCTGTGTGCGATTCTGCTGGCGGGGATGGCGGCAGAACGTGGCCTGCAGGCAAAGTACATTCGGCAGCTCACGGCAGTCCTGCTGCTGCTGCAGATCGTCGCCGTTGGTTTGATTGCCGCCCCTTACGCGCGGTACGCGTGGGACGAAGCACGTTCACCAACGCCCTGGTTCCGTGCCGCAACTGGCGCGGTCCCTTCGGCGGACAACCTGGTTTCGACGCTCGCTCGGCCCGGTCTGGTGGCGTTTTCTCCGGCTGTCGAAAACGAAGTGATGAACCGCACGTACCTCCCAGCGGGTCTCGGCGTGAACGGGCTGGCGTATCGTGGCGTTCACGTGCTCGATGGGTGGTTCAAGGGCGTCAGCGCCGATCCGATATGGCCGGATGAACGTCTCTATTACGCCCGCGTCACACCGCCACAGGCCTTTCTGCAATCAGCTGCTTCGCTCGACCTGCTCGGGATTCGATACGTGATCGCGCATCGCGGTGAGGCGGTCGCGTCCGACCTGCGCGAACGCCCCCTGAGTATCGCCGCGGCGCCAGACCTCGTGCTGTATGAAAACGACGACGCGTCGACCGGCGCCATCCTGGTCGATGGCGATGCCGATACCGTCCATGCGCCACGGTTTGCCGACTGCCCAAACGACCGCCTGCTGTGCCGCGATTTCTCGATCGTGGCGGGCCTGCGGCCCGCAGCCGTCTCAATCGTCCGCTCGGAAGGTGCAATCGACGTGACGTTCAATCGGCTCGAGACGCCCCGTACCCTCGTCATCGCGGAAATGTTTCGTCCTGACTGGACGGCAAGCGCTGGCGATCAGCATCTGTCGACCTTTGCGTTCTTCGATAGCCTGCTCGCCGTGCGCGTGCCAACCGGTGCGGCATCCGTCCGTCTTGCGTACCGGCCGCGCTTCATGTACGCGGCAAGTTTGGGCGCATTGGCGGCGATCGCCGGGTCGTTGCTCGCGGTGATCCGCCTGTCCGCATGATTGGGCTGGTCTGCGTTCTTTGACGCGGCCGGAACTCAATGGTTAACTCTCGCTGAGCCGAATTCCCCTCCGTTCGCGCGTACGGGTTGCAGAGGATGACTCGCGAAGATTGGGTTCGCGTCAAAACGATTACCGCGGCGGCGCTCGAGCAGCCTGAGGCGCGACGAGCGGGTTTTGTCGTTGACGCCTGTGCCGGTGACCAGCCGCTCGAGCAGGAAGTCCGCTCGCTCCTGTTTTCCGCCGTCAGTGCCGCGACCTTGTTTGAAGCTCCGGTGTTCGCGGCTGCTTCGGCCATCAACCTGATCGAACAGAGGGCCCGCGCAACCGCGCCACGGATCGGCGGCCGCTTCGGTCCCTACCGCATCAGCAAGGAGATCGGCCGCGGCGGGATGGGACGGGTCTTCCTCGCGGAACGTGCGGACGAGGAATACCGTCAGGTCGTTGCGCTGAAGATTGCGCACGACGCGCGATCCGCCGAAAGTCTCCGATCGTTCAGAGACGAACGGCAGATTCTCGCCACGCTCCAGCACCCGAACATCGCCCGTCTGCTGGACGGCGGGACCACCGAGGACGGTGTTCCTTACCTCGTGATGGAACACGTTCAGGGTGTGCCGATTGACGAGTATTGCACCGCGAATGCCCTGAGCCTCCGCCAGCGGCTCGAGCTGTTCCGCACGATCTGTGCGGCCGTTGATGTGGCCCACCGCAATCTCGTTGTCCATCGGGATCTCAAGCCGACCAACATTCTCGTGAGCGACGGCGTGCCGAAGCTGCTCGACTTCGGTATCGCGAAGCTGCTCGAACGGTCGGGAGAAGCAGCCGTCGCGGGACGGTCCGCCACCGGACCCTCGATGCTGACACCCGAGTACGCGAGCCCGGAGCAACTGAAGGGTGAACCGATCACCACCGCGACCGATGTCTACGCACTCGGCGTGTTGTTGTTCCACCTCCTCACCAACGCCAGCCCGTATCGAGTTCGGTCGTATGCGGCGCACGAACTTGCGGTCGCCATCTGTGACGAGGAACCGCTGCGGCCGAGCGCTGTCGCGTCCACACGCCCGCTTCGCCGCCAGCTCGCCGGCGATCTGGACACCATCGTGCTCAAAGCGCTGCGGAAGAATCCGGCGGAGCGCTACTCGTCCGCGGGTGCATTGGCCGATGACGTGACCCGTTACCTGACCGGCCTTCCGCTCGCGGCGCGCAACGACGGGTGGCTGTATCGCATTGCCAAGTTCATCTCGCGGCACCGCGTGCGCGTGATCGCGGCCGCACTGATTGTCCTGTCCCTCGTCGTCGGGCTTGCCATGGCGCTGTGGCAGGCGCGCGAAGCGAATCGACAGCGCCAGCTCGCACAGCGGCACTTCGACGATGTCAGACGGCTCGCCAGCTCGTTGATCTTCGAGGTACAGGACAGCATCGAGAACGTTCCAGGCACTCTCGCGACGCGCGAGCTGCTCGTCAAGCGAGCGCTCGAATATTTCGACGGCCTCGCGGCAGAAGAGAAAAACAACGCTGCGCTTCAGCAGGAGCTGGCGCAGGCGTACGACAAGCTGGGTAACGTGCTCGGCCGCTCGTACGCGGCCAACGTTGGTGATACGGGGGCGGCGCTGGCCAGCTACCAGAAAGCGCTCGCGATACGCGAGCAAGTGGCGACGAGCGGTGCCGTGACGTCCGGTGCGCAGCTGGATTTGTGGTCGAGTTACTTCAACGTCGGCGGGATTCTTCGCGAGACAGCAGACACAGCGGGCGCATTGAAGCTGCATCAGCGCGCGCGCGAGGTCTTGGACGAGCTTCTGCGGAAAACGCCGGACGATCTGAAGATCGTTCGCGCCGCTGCGCAGACGGCGTCCACGCTGTCGCTGTCGTACGTCCAGGCCGGCCGGCTCGATGAAGCCACCGAAGCGGCGCGTCGAACTCTGACTCTGGATGAACGACTGCTCAGCGCCAACCCGACGGATTTGGCCATTCAGAACGAGGTCGCGACGGCTCGAGGGCGGCTCGGGCAGATCCTGCTGAAACTCGGCGACCTCGCCGGCGCCCGTGCACAGTTCGAGGCGGCATTCGACGCGGCCTCGAAGCTGGTGACGGCACAACCTGACAACGTTGCATTTCGACGGCGCCTTTCGAGCACACACTCTCACTTTTCACAGCTGTTCGTGAGAGAAGGCAATCCGACGGCCGCAGGGCCACACCAACAGACTGCGTTATCGCTCCGGCAAGCGATCGTCGACGCCAATCCCGCGGACCGTCAGGCATCGATTGATCTCATGGTGTCGCAACTCGAGACCGGCGAAGTGCTTGCGCGAAGCGGCGATTACCCGGCGGCGGCGGCGCACTACCGGATGGCATTGGCGCGAGGCGAACCGTTGGCTGCGTCCGACCCGTCGTACGTCTATTTCCGCCTCACGGTCGCCACTGCGTCGACGCGACTCGCCCAAGCGCTCCTCGCGGCGGGAGACGTTGCAGCAGCCAAAGGGGTCTCTCAGCGCGCCATTGACCTGGTCGAGACTGCCTCTGCAAAAGACCCGGCCGACGCGAGGCTCCGTTTCGAGCTCGCGATCGCGTACGCGACGATGGGCGACGTCGTCAGTGCACATGCCGGCCCTTCCACCCAGCTGACCAAGGCGGGGGATGATAGATCCACGAATGCGTGGTACCGGCGTAGCCTTGAAGTGCTGAACGAGCTGCGCGCGAGCGGACTCAGAGCCGGTGGACCGCTCGATGACGACGAGCCGCAACTCATAGCAACGATTGGGCAGAAGTTGGCGCCACGCCGCTGACGCTTGGCTTTGACTGACATGGCCAAAAGGTGCTTAACTCACCCGGCCTATGGATGGGCAATCGCGGTCTCCGGACGACGTCACACGCATTCTTCATGAATGGAAAGATGGGAACCGTGAGGCGCTCGACCGCCTGATCCCGATCGTCTACGAAGAGCTCCGGACGATTGCCTCGCGGCAGCTGGCGCGCGAGTGGCGCCACGACCGGCTGCAAACCACCACCGTCGTCAATGAGGCTTACGTCAAGCTGTTCGCCCAGCGAGAAGTGGACTGGCAGAACCGCGGACATTTCTTCGCGATTGCCGCGCAGTTGATGCGGAGAATTCTCGTCGACCACGCGCGGCGTGAGCTGCGGGAAAAACATGGCGGCGGCGTGATCCATGTCGAACTGAGCGACGCGCTCTCGACGGCCGCGGAAACCTCCCTTGACGTCCTCGACGCCGTAGCCCTCGACGCGGCGCTCCAGAAGCTCGAAGCCCTCGACCCCGATCAGGGCCGCATCGTCGAATTGCGGTTCTTCGGCGGCCTGACCGTCGAGGAAACGGCCGCCGCGCTCGGAATCTCGCCAGCTACGGTCAAACGCGAATGGGCCGTCGCGAAAGGGTGGCTATATCGCGAACTGACTGGCTCCTGAGCCGTTTTTCCTGCGAGACGCGCGTTACGGGTCATAGGCTCCCCCCAGCCTTCCCTTCGACAGGCACGGCTTGCACGTTGAAAAGAGAGGCGGCGGATCACAGGTGCTCTTCCGCCTCTCGCCCGCTCCCGGCCGCCTGAGCCCGATTCTCATCGAAGCACGCGTAATACGGTGTCCGCGCGTTACTGCGGTGAGGACCTGACTTTCTGCAGGCGAAAGAAGCGAGGCTCCCCATGTCTAGATCTCTCAACGTCTCGTCCGTGTTGGTGTTTGCGTGCTCGCTGGTGCTGTTCGGCGCGCCGCTTGACGCCCAGACGGCAACACAGCGCCCAGGCGCTCGCGGCCAGACCCCGCCCAGAACGCCGGCACCGAGGCAGCCTGCCACCCCGCAGCGTCCCCCCGCGCAGCCCGCCGCGAAGCCGGCGGAACCACCCCCACCGCCAAAGCCCGTGGCGCAGGACCTCCACATGAAAACCGTCTACACGGCGGGTGATCAGAAAACCGAGAGCGTCACCTACCGGAAAGGTGAGCGCGAACGCTTCGAGTTCGGCGATGTCGTTCTGCTCAAGCAGCACGACCTGAAGCGGACGGTTCAGATCATGAAGGCGGCAAACTCGTACATGGTCGTTCCGGATGGCAGTGCTCCCGCCCTGCCTGCACCAGCCGCTCCCACTGCGCCGCCGCAGAAGCCGGGCGTCGTCACGATGGCGACCACGATCACGGACACCGGCGAGCGGAAGATGATGTTCGGCCGAGAGGCGCGGCACGCAAAGATGGTCATCGACAAGCAGCCGGCGCCGGGCGCCTGTGATCCGGCCAAACAGCACATCGAAACGGATGGCTGGTACGTCGATCTGCAGATGCCTGCGCAAGCCACGCCGGACGTCGCGCCGCAGCAGGCGGCCGCGAGCTGTGTCGACGAGATCAAGGCGACGCAGTATGGAGACCCGACGGTCCTCGGTTTCCCGATCGCGTACTCGACGACGATTACCGGCGAAGACGGCAAGCCCAACGTGGTCTCGATGGAAATCACTGAACTGGAGGTCACGACTCTCGATTCAGCGCTGTTCGACATCCCGCCAGGAATGACCGACGCGGGCAACCTTCAGGCGCTCACGCGTGCGATCAGCGACGCGAACGAAACGAAGCTCTCGCAGGAACTCACCTCGTCGACGGCACCGCCTCCCCCAAAGATACCGGGCGCGGCTCTGGTGGGCGTTCCAGAAGTCGTGAACAAGACCACCCAGCAAATCGACACTCGCGCGTTGCGTGGTCGCCTCGTGTCAGAGCTGGCTGATGCAAAGCTCAACGCTGCGCCGTTGGCTGGTGCTCAAGCCGACATCGCACAGCAGGCCGGCTCACACGGGTACGACTATGTGCTCGTCGCCGAGATCACGGATCTGAAGGTATCGAAAGGCGGCGGCGGTCTTGGAGGTCTCGTCAAAGCGGCATCGAAGGTCGCGGGCGGGGGCACCAGTCAGGATCCCACCGAGGCCGCGGTCACGATCAAGCTCGTTCAACCCGACGGAAAACCGCGCTACACGACGACGACAAAGGGAAAAGACGGCGGCTTCGACATGAAGACCGGCCTCGGCGTCGCCAAGTTCGCCGGCACCATGTACATGAACATGATGACCGGCAAGATGATGATGAACGCGCTGAACCAATCGATGACCGGCAATCTCGGCGGGATGGGAATGCTCGGCAATCCCGCGATGATGAGCATGCAGACGCAGGGGCTCGGCATGAAGGCCGGCATGCAGATGGGCATGGGGATGGGCATCGATCCGACGGCTGGCGCGGCGTCGTTCCTGATGCAGCAATCGCTGGCCAGCAACGCGGCGCTTAGCGCTGTGACTGGCCAGAGTGGCCCCTCGTTCGATGCGGCGCTGACCGAGGCGCTCCAGAATGCGGCGAAGGCCGTGGCGGAGAACCTGAAGAAGGTTCAGCCGCAGAAAAAGTAGGCCACGCCATGACAGCTGCATCATTCCGGAATCGCGCGATCGCGCGCAGCGCGGTGTCACTGCTCCTGGCCGCGATCCTCTGTTTTATTGCGGTGGAGCGCGCGTCGACGCAGACACCAAATCCCGCGGACGGCCCATGGGCCGGCTGGATTCGTTGTCAGGTAACGGCGCAAGGTCAAGGCTACAGCGATCAGCAGACGCACACCTGGATCTTGACCGGCGGCGCACCAAGGGTCGAAGGCGTGTTCCGGATTTATCCAGCGACATGGAGTGTCGTCGGCAGCGGTTCGCTCCAGCGGTCGTTGCCTACGAGCATCGTCAGCGCGCGGTGGGCAACCAACGGTCAGGCGTCCAGCGCGTCGATCGCCGTGTCGACGCGCGGCGATGGCCGCCTCGTCTTTGCGTTGCGCCACGATCAACTGCGCGCCGCGGGCGGGTTTACCGGATACCGGTTCTATACCGTTGATGGGAAGCAGCAACCGATCGAATCGATCGCGGCGGAGACCTACGAGTATCGATTCCAACCCCTCGACATTTCGACGAGCAACGTCAGCGGATCAAGCACGGTTGCGATACCGCCGTCGAACGCATTCACGCCGCAACCCGGTTCAACCGGCAGCGCGTCGTGCACCTGGCAGTTCGGTGTAGGCGTTACCGCTCCGCCGCCGCCGGCTCCGCTCCAGGCGCAGGCGACACCAACGCCACCAGCCCCCGGGACGGCAACACCACCTCCCATCGCGACGCCAGCACCAACAATGACCGCGAGTGTTCCGGCCGTTCCCACGGCGTCAACACCGACTCCGACGATGCCGACAACGACGACGCCCAAGACCACGCAACCAACGGCGGCGATTCCTCCCGGCAGTCCCATCCTGAACAGCGGGGTCTTCGCGGGTGCAATGCCTTCAGGCGATACGCCTACCGCCATGCCTGGCACGAGCACCACAACGACACCACCCGTCGCAAAAGACCCGAATGGCTTTACAGCAACCCAAACCGGCGACGGGACCGTGCAGCTCAAATGGAACGCAGTCGCGGGTGTGGGCACGTACATGCTAGGCGGGCCCGGTGCCGGCAACGGCGTACAGGTCACGGGGACAACCTACACAGTTACAGGAATTCCGCCCGGCGTGCAGACCTGGATTGTGGCGAGCATGCCCGTCATGAGCACGTCTGATAACTGGCCACGGGCCAGCGTCACTATCGTCAATCACTCAGGAAAGTACCGGGTAGTACTGACAGGTTTTCGCGTGACAAATGGCACGAGCGAGGATGCGCTCAGAAATGATGGACTGGGCGACGAGGTATTTGCCTCGGCGAAGGTCGAGATTGTCGACAGAACCGGGAAGGTCCTGTCGAGCCCGCTGCCGATTCAGAGTCAGGTTCATGGCGACTCCAGCGTGTACCCGAATCGCGTTCGCGCGGGTTCGGCGGGAAACTCCGGAGGTCTCACGGCGGGCGATGTCGTTCCAGCGGGGACCGACCTTGGACGGCTGCCCACGGGCCAGCCGTCCAGCGTCACGTTTCCATTCAATGTATGGGAAGGGACGCTGACGGATGGTGGTGATGCGGTCGTGATACGGCCGGTGTTGTGGGAAGTGGATGGAGATCCTGGCCCGTATAACGCATGGGTCCAGCGGTGGACGCCAGGCAACAGCGAATATTCCGCGTGGGGCGCGCAAGAGCAAGCTGCGATTAAACTCAAACTAGACGGCCGGGAACTGTCTCCGTACATAGGTGCAAGAAACTTCTGGTGCACCGCAGACGTCTTCAAATCGACATTGATTAACGGCTATACGTGCAGGCGAGGGACCGATCGCCCGATTGGTATCAATAACATCGTGTGTCTGACAGTTAATCACAATTCCACGGACCCCGTTTGGTGCAATCCCACGGTTGTTGTGACGCGCGAGGCCGTAGAAAAGGCGTATGCATCGACGAATCAAACGGGCGGGATCGCACCGGGCGTCATACCCATTCACCTCGCGGAACCGTCCGCATTTGCCGGTACATACGATTTGTATCTTGCCGTGCAACGACTAGACGCCGCTGGGACGTCGGCTACGACCTGTGATAACGCGTGCCAGCTGCAGCTCAAGGCCCTCGAGCTGCTGAAACAGCAGTCCGACGCGGCGAAGTACTGACGACCGTCAAACCCGTGGCGTCTTAGGCATACCGACGCGCTGAGTAATCACCGAATCTCGTGACTGGCTCCGGCCGACGCGGTTCGAAAATTGGCGTTTCATCGTGCCATCAGCGGCAAATCAGTTGCAGCGAAGCTCCATTAAGGAGTTGCCATGAGACTGACGCTGCTATCAGGTGTGCTGCTGGCGGTCGTGATCGCCGCGTTGGCGGCTATTACGGCATCTGGTGGTCCGGTGACGTCGGCAACACGGGATCATCTGAAGTCGGCCATGCAGGGCGAAGCGTTCGCTGCGGCGAAGTACCAGTTGTACGGCGAGCACGCGCGCAAGAGTGGAAACAACGAACTCGCCGACCTGTTCGAGCGCACAGCGAAGGTTGAGCGATACGAGCACCTCCAGGAAGAGGCTGACCTCGCGCACCTAGTCGGCGACAATGCCGCGAATCTCGAGGATGCGATCGCGGGCGAATCGTACGAAATCGAGACGATGTACCGCGAATTCGCGGAGCAAGCGCGTTCAGCGGGTGATACCGCGGCCGCGTCGCTCTTCGAGGAAATACGGCGCGACGAAGTGGGCCATCGCGACGCCTTCAAGGCGGCGCTCGAGAAGCTCCACACCAAACCTGGCCACTGAAGCGAACTCCGATCGGAGGTCGTCGAAAGTTGCGCGGCGTAGTTGCGTCGGAGAGAATGCAAAGCGTTCGAGTCGTTCAGGAACTCCTCGACACCTCCGATGTTCGATGCCGTGCTCATCGTGTCCTTCGGTGGCCCACAGGGTCGGGAGGACATCCGGCCATTTCTCGCAAACGTACTACGCGGCCGTCGAGTGACGCCTGAACGCGTCGAAGAGGTCGCGCATCATTACGAGCTGTTCGACGGCGTTTCACCGCTGACCAAACTCACCGAGCGGCAGGCCGAGGGCCTGCGCGAACGGCTTGCAGCTGCCGGCCACCCGCTGCCCGTCTACGTCGGCATGCGCAACTGGCATCCCTTCCTGACTGATACCCTGAAGAAGATGTATGCGGATGGTGTCCGTCGCGCGATCGGCTTCATCGCTGCCGCGCATCATTCATATTCGAGCTGTCAGCAGTACCGCGAGAACGTCGCGTCGGCGCAGGAGGCGCTCCACCAGGCAGGCGGTCACGTCGACATCACCTTCGTCGACAGCTGGTTCGATCACCCGCAGTTCGTTGCTGCCAATACGTCACACATTCGCGACGCCGTGAAGCGGCTTCCAGCCGACGTTCGTGAGGATGCGCGCATCGTCTTTACCGCGCACAGCATTCCAAAGTCGATGGCTGACGCGTCGCAGTACGAGCATCAGCTTTCTGTGTCGTGCGGGGCGATCGCCCAGCAGGCTGGACTGCCCTGGGCCCTGGTGTATCAAAGCCGAAGCGGCCGTCCACAGGATCCGTGGCTCGAGCCCGACGTCTGCGACTACCTGCGCCGCGAACACGCACAGGGACTCGCTGCAGCCGTGATCTGTCCCGTCGGTTTTCTCTGCGACCATATCGAAGTGCTCTACGACCTGGATCGCGAAGCGGCGGACGTCTGCACGTCGCTCGGACTGCCCATGGTGCGCGCCGCCGCCGTCAACGACGATCCGTTGTTCCTCGACATGATGGTTGACGTCGTGCTGCGGACGATGCGGAGGTACGAGACCGGCCGTCCGTTGCCGATTGTCAGTCCGGCGTGATCGGCATCCAGCGCCGGTTCTCCAGCACGAATCTGGTCTCGGTCGCGTCGAATCCTTCCACCGGCGGGTACATCGGATCACCAGGATAAAAAAGAAGCGTTTGGCCGCCCCGTTTTTCGAATCGTGGTTGCACGCGCGGAATCGGCTTTCGCCGCGCCCAGTCGAATACGGCGTCGACTGAATCGAATTTCGAAAGCATCTGGAGTGTCGTCCAGGTCGGCGGCGGCAGCGAGATGACGCCGGCGCGGCAGCTTTCGATCGCGCGCGCCGGTTCGGCCCACTCGCTGTGCGTGGTTTCCCCTGCGTCGTGAATCGGCGTCTGCCCCTCGGGTGCGCGTGCGATGAAGAAGCGCGTATCGAATCGGCGGATTTCGATCTCCGGCGTGACCCAGTGCGCGAAATAAGCCAGTTCATCGAGCGCCAGATGCAGGTGCTCGCGCTGCACGATGTCTGCGAAGGTGGTTCGCCCCGCGAGAAGTTCGCGCCGGTCCGCGGTGAGCCGCTGTACCGACGCAGCGGTCAGCGGCCGTGCCAGCAGGACGCCCGCTTCCTCGAACAATTCGCGCACGGCCGCCACGTGGTGCGCGATCACGACGTCCGCCGGCACGTCGAGCATACGCGAGGTGAGGTTCTCGGTCGCGGCCACGTTTGGGTCCGCCTGCAGGCGGACACCACCGATGACGTCATGGATATGGTCGGACGGATCGACGCGGCCGCCCGGGAACACGTGTGCGCCGCCCAGAAACGCGATGCTGTCACTGCGGCGTACCAGAAACACTTCGAACGGGCGATCGCCCCTGAGAAGGACGACGGTGGATGCAGGAACGGCGGCGGCGACGCTCATTGATTTCGTTTATACCGCTCCTTGGCGGATGCGGCAGAATGAATCTGGTCTTTCATGAGGATTTTCGCCGCGACAGCACTGCTGCTCCTGATCAACATTCCGGTCTTCGCGCAGGCTGCTGTTTCTTATCGGTTTACATTTCCAGAGCCCGAGCACCGTTGGATGCAGGTGGAGATTTCCTTCGCCGACTTGCCTTCCGATCCACTCGAGCTGCACATGAGCCGCGCTTCGCCGGGGCGCTACGCACTTCACGAGTTCGCGAAAAACGTCTTCGACCTGGAGGTAACCGATTCGGGAGGGGCGTCGCTTGCCACGACACACACGGCTCCCCAGCAGTGGGTGGTGACGACGCATCCTTCGGCCGTGCGCGTCAGGTATCGCGTCTTCGGCGACCGGACCGACGGAACGTACCTGTCCATCGATCCCGCCCACGCACACATCAACATGCCGGCGGCCGTGATTTGGGCCCATGGCCTGGAGACACGTGCTCTGAACGTGCGATTCGAGCCGCCAGCGGGCTCCAACTGGCGTGTGGCTACGCAGCTGTTCCCCGGACCCGATGCGCAGACCTTCACGGCGCCGAACCTGCAATATCTGATGGACAGCCCGTCAGAGCTCAGCTCGTTTTCGCTCCGCACATTTACGGTCGCTGATGGCCCGCGCCAACCCATGTTCCGGATCGCCATCCATCAGGAGGGAGATGAAGCGGAGCTCGATGGATTTGCGCGCGACGTCGAGAAGATCGTTCGAGAGGAACGCGGCGTGTATGGCGAGTTCGCGCCGTACGACGGCGGCACCTATACCTTCATCGCCGATTATCTGCCGTGGGCCAATGGCGATGGCATGGAGCATCGCAACAGCACCATCCTGGTGTCCTCTTCGTCGCTCCGTACCAATCGCGCAGGCCTGCTCAGCACGCTATCGCACGAGTTCTTTCATTCGTGGAACGTCGAGCGAATCCGTCCAAAGTCGCTCGAACCGTTCAATTTTGACGATGCGAACATGTCGGGCGAGCTGTGGCTGGCAGAAGGTTTCACCAACTACTATGGCCCGCTCGTGATGCAGCGCGCGGGATTGACACGGCTTTCCGAGTTCGTCGCCACCATGACAGCTGCGCTCAACGAGGTCACGTTCAGTCCGGGCCGGCAGATTCACACGGCGGAGGAGATGAGCCAGATGGCGCCGTTTGTCGACGCCGCCACCTCAATCGATCGCACCAACTTCGACAACACGTTCATCTCGTACTACACGTGGGGCGAGTCGATTGCGCTTGGCCTCGACCTGACGCTTCGGCAGCGCAGCGACGGCAAGATCACGCTCGACGATTTCATGCGCGCGATGTGGCGGCAGTTCGGCAAACCTGGCGGTCGCGCGCCGGGATACGTCGATCGTCCTTACACGATGACGGACGCGAAGACGGTGCTGGCGACGGTTGCCGGCGACCGCGCGTTCGCGGACGACTTTTTTGCGCGCTTCATCCAGGGACACGAAGTGCCGGATTACGCTCGGCTGCTCGCGGCGGCCGGACTGGTGGTCCGGCCCCATGCCCCGCAATCAGGGTCCGCGGGACAACTGCGCCTGCAGGATTCGCCGGCCGGCGTGCGTATCGCTGGGGCGGTTCCGGCAGATTCACCGGCCTATCGCGCCGGCCTCGACCGCGACGATGTGATCACGGCGATCGGTGGAAAGCCGATAGGAAGTGCCGAAGAGGTCGACGCCGCGATTCGCAACACCGTGCCTGGAACCGCGATGACCGTTACCTACCTGCACCGCGGCCGAGGGCAGCCGTTGATGGCGACGATCCGAACCGTCGCGGATCCGACCCTCGACGTCGTTCCTGCCGAACAGGCGGGTCGAGCGCTCACCGACGCGCAGCGCCGATTTCGGGACGCCTGGCTGAGTTCGCATGCGGGGAACACGTTTTGAACACACCACGTTGATGAATTTCACCAATCTCGTCCGGGCCTACGATGCGGTGATTGCGTTTCGCGATGCCGCGCGTCGTCTCAAGGACTCGTCGGCTGGTTCCAAGCCGGAAACATCGCTGTCGCAGACCGCCGCTCAGGGGCTCGCCGGACAAATCGAAACACGCTTGACCAACGTTGTCGTCGCCGCGCTCAAGGAGGCGTTCGATCGCGATCACGCGCGCCTTGAACTCGAGCGCGTGCAGATTGAGGAGCAACGTCGTCGAGCGGAGGAAGCGCTTCGGCTGGAACTGCGGCGGCAGACGATCGATCGGGAGATCGGGCGTTTGCGTCTGCTGGCGGGAACCGCGCTGGTGGGATGGATAGCGTCGATCGCCGTGCTGTTCATGCACCAGGCAAGTGTGCCGTCGCGCGTGGTGCTCGGCGTCGGATGGCTGCTGCTGCTCGGCTCGTTGGGTGCCGCATTCACTGCGCAGGGCCGCGTGAGTATCGAACGCATCGACGAACCTGAACGCGTGGACGCGGGGGCACTGCCATTGTGGCTGCTGGTCGCGGGGCTCGCGGCTACCGCTATCAGTCTGCTCGTCTAGGCCGGGTGCTCACGGAAACAACACTCCCACGGCAAACTTTCCATCTGGATCGAGCGCGTGCTTGACGGCACGCATCTGCTCGATGCCGCTCTCGCCGTACATGTCTTTGAGAAACTGCTGTTTCAGCGAATTTCGGCCGACGCCATGTTCGGCCAGCGGAGCGCCGCCGAGCGCCATCACCGCGTGCGCCATCTCGCGCAGCGCATCGCGTCCCTTCTCGATATCCGGCAGTGAACGCGGAATCGCATTTGGATGCAGGTTGCCGTCTGAAATGTGTCCCCAGATCGCGTAGTCGAGGCCGCGCCGTTCGAATGCCTCGCGATAGAGTGCCAACGCGCGGGCAAGCGTGTCGAACGGCACGATGAAGTCGCCCGCCACTTTCTGAATTGCCTCGCCGATTTGCGCCTTGGCCGCGGCGACGCGCGCATTGACGGCTGCGGGCACTGCCTCGCGGAGCTCGAACAGCCGCGTTGCGGTGCGTTCGTCGCCCGGCAGCGCGACGATCGGATCGTCGGCGATGCCGGTGATGTGCAGAAGATCCTGCAGCCGCGCCAGCGGCGCGTCCAGGTTGCCTTCGGTTTCGATTTGCACGAGCAGCATCGTTGAGCCGTCAACGGGCCGGCGAATGCCGGCGTGCGCGAATGTCGATTCGTCGACGAGCCCCAACGATCTCGCGTCCATGTACTCGATTGCCGCAACGTCGAGCGGGTCCGCGGCGGCTGCCGCTTCCACACGCAACCTCGCCGTGACGGCGACCGCCTGCGCTTCCGAACCGCACACGATCAGCGCGACACATCGGAGCGGGCGGCGCTTGACGCGCAGCGTGGCGTCTGCGATGACGCCGAGCGTTCCTTCGGAGCCGACGAACAGATCGACCAGGTCGAGGTGCGGCTGCGTGAAATAGCCAGCTGATACCTTCGGAAGAGCCGGTACGTGATAGGTCGGGGTGTTGACGCGGATCAATCTCCGTGCGCCCGTCTCGATCTCGATGATGCCTTCATCAGAGGCGCGCACATCGCCGCGCGAAATGTCCAGGATCGATCCGTCAGCGAGTACGACCGTCAAGCCGCTGACCCAGTCGCGCGTGACGCCGTATTTGAACGTCGCGGCGCCGGCGGCGTTGGTGGCAACCGTGCCGCCCACGAATGCCCCATCGAAGGTGGGCACCGGCGGGTAGTAGAGATCGCGTGCGGCAAGAAATCGCTGCAGGTCGGAGAGCGGAACGCCGGCACCGACGCGGACGGTGCCGCCGGTTGGCTCCGCGATGTCCGACAAACCGCGCGTGCTGAGCACGACGTCGCCTCGAGGCGTCGCGCCGCCGGTCAGCGAGGACTGCGCGCCGACGGGCAGGACACGTTTCGCGGCGCGCACGACGGCGGCGATTTCGGCGACGTCGCGTGGAAACACCACACCGTCCGCGGTGCCGCCCGGCACATGAGCCGCATCGCTCAGAAATGATTGCAGCAGGTCGGAGTCGCGATAGATCGGGGGGAGGGTCGCTGCAGATGTGGCGCGTGCAACTGCGCGATGTCGCGGTAGAGACACGATCCTCCTGCCGCGCCGGATTATACCGGCGACAGCAGAAGGGCCCGGTCAGCGCTTCTTCGTGCTCTTCCGCGCCGACGATTTTTTGTGCGCCACCGCGCGCGTACCCGTCATCCCGCTCTTTGCCTTCGCGCTGCTGCGTGCAGCAGCCGCTCTCTTCCGGCCGCTTCCATTCGGCTTGCCTGCGTGAAGTCGGCCGGTCGCGACGTCAAGCTGCCGTTGCAGCGATCCGATCATGCGACCGAGTGACTCCGCAGATCGGAGCAGCAGCGACTCGTTGTCGCGGGTCCGGTCGCGCGTCGGGTGTGCGGGAATCGCTTTCCTCGCCATTCAATCTCCTCTCGCGGGCCAGGTGCCCTTAGCCCCCGAGATTGAGCAAGCGGCGGGCCAGTTCGTTTCGCCCCCGTTTGCGCATCAGCATCAATCGCGCGTTCGCGGCGCAAATATTTGAAAGCGCTGAAGAAACGCTGACGTGTCGAGAAAGCGCATCCGTGCGCGCAAGACGCACCCATGGACCTGTGTGAAAGTTGCTTCATCAGGTTGAAACGTGAACGTATCTACCGATTGGATCGTTCCGTCAGAGGCCGGTTGGCTGACTCGCGAGCCAAGCGTTGAAATCGGTCTGCGTTTGAATGGTGTAGAACCCGCGCATGCGGTAGTGACCAAGGCCGCACAACTGCGAGCACGCGATCTCCCACTCGCCGGTTCTGGTCGGCGTGAACCAGAGGCGCTGCTCGATGCCGGGAATCGCGTCCTGCTTGACCCGCATCTGAGGCAGGCCGAAGCTGTGAATCACGTCTTTGCTGGAGAGGTGCACGATCACCGGCCGGTCGACCGGCAGATTCAATTGATTCTGTGTCCACACGTCATCACGCGCGGCTGGATCGGTCATGTCGAGGCCGAGCGGATTATCGGGTCCGACCAGTTCACGACGCGTGCGGCCGAAGACGCCGTCTGGGCCCGGATACTGAATGTTCCAGATGAACTGCTCGGCGACCACACGGACAACCGTCACCTGTTGCTCGGTGGGAAACGCGTCGACGCGGGCACTCCAGGTGGGGATGGAAAAGAACACCAGGAGAATGACTTCGGCGGCGACGACGCCAATCTCCGCGAGGCGAGCCAGTCGGCCGGACGCGCCTTCGTAACGCGCTTTCGGATGCGCGCCGCGCCGAAAGCGGACGAGGACGTAGATGAAAAAAATCATCCAGCCGACGAACATCGCGAGCATCAGCCAGTGAACGAGCGCGATGATCAGATCGATCCGCGTCGCTTGCGCGGAGGCTTCGACGGGCAGTCCGAGCCAGCGAAGCATCTACACCGGTAGGCGGGCCTGAAGGCCCGCCTCGGATTGGTCCGCCTTCGACAACCTCGCGATCGACACGATGAACTTCAGGAAACCCGCGAGGACGACGGCAGTCACGCCGAGCAGGACGAGAATCCCGAGATTCAGACTCGTGCGGACGGTCTCGTCAGCCGCCGACGCGTTGAAACAGACTGGACAGTTCATAAATCCCAAATCCCAAATCCCAAATCACAACAAGTACAAGACGATGAACATCAGGATCCAAATCACGTCGATGAAGTTCCAGTAGAGCGCTGCCGCCTCGACGCGGCCGAGAAACCTCGGCGCGTCATGCCGGTTCATGACCATGCCCGGGCCACATAGAAACCCGTTGACGAGCACGCCGCCGGTCACGTGCATGGCGTGAAGAAACGTCATCACGAAATAGAGGCCGACGAAATTATTCGTGGAAGGCCTCAGTCCTTCCGCCAGCTCCCCCCGGTATTCGACCGATTTGATCGCAAGAAAGATGATGCCGAGCGTTGCGGTCGCCGCCATGAGCGCGCGAAACCGCGCGATGTTTCCACCGCGCAACGCGGCAACCGCACGCAGAATCGCCACACTCGAGGCGATGAGGACCGCTGTATTCACTGTCGCCAGCCGTACGTTGACGATAGACGACTGATCCGGCCACGTCATGGCGCCGCTTCGCAGCAGGGCGTAGGACGAGAACAGCGATCCGAAGAGCATCACTTCGGACGCCAGGAACAGCCACATTCCCAGCTTCTGGTTGGTCACACCCGTGTCGGGCCGGACGGAGGCGGTGTAGGGAATTTCCATCACACGCTGGTGCTGTTCTGCGGTACGAAGTCGTCGGCCGCGCCTGGAACGCTGTACTCGTACGCGGGTCTGTACACCGCAGGAATCGTTTCGAAATTGCCGTGGGCGAGCGGCGGCGTCGGCGCCGCCGCCCATTCGAGCGTCGTGGCTTGCCACGGGTTTGCGTCCGCGACACGTCCGAACTTCAGGCTTGCGAACACATTCCAGATGAATGGCAACTGGAAGAGTGCCAACGCCCACGCCGCGTACGACATCCCGACCTGCAGATTGTGGAGCGGTTGTGCGAGCGCATACTGCATGCCGCCGTCATAGAGTCGGCGATTTACGCCCGCGAGGCCGAGGATCAGCATCGGGAACAGGATGCCGTTCATGCAGAGGAACGAGCCGCCGAAATGAATCCAGCCGAGCGCTTCGTTCATCATTCGGCCGGTAACCTTCGGATACCAGTAATAGATGCCTGCGAACAGCGCGAAGATGGTGCCCGGTGCGACGACGTAGTGGAAGTGGCCGACGACATACATCGTGTCATGGAGCGGGATGTCGCTCGCGGCCAGTCCCAGCGGCAATCCTGACAGCCCGCCAATCCCGAACATCGGCAGGAACGCCAGCGCAAACAGCATCGGCGTGTTGAACCGAATCGATCCGCCGTAGAGCGATAGCAGCAACGCGGTCAGGATGATCACCGACGGCACCGAGATGATCATCGTCGTCGTCTGAAAGAACGCGCTGATGACGGTGCCCATCCCCGTCAGGAACATGTGATGCGCCCAGACGGCGAATGACATGAACCCGAGAAAGATGATGGCGTAGACCATGACGCGATAGCCCCAGAGCGGCTTCCGCGTGTTGTTGGCGATGATCTCGCCGACAATCCCCATCGCCGGCAGGATCAGCACATAGACCTCTGGGTGCGCCAGAAACCAGAAAAGGTGCTGCCACAGCAGTGGGTTGCCGCCGCCGGCACGATTCACCGCCTGGCCGCCTGAGAAGAGTCCGGACGGCATGAAGAAGCTGGTGCCGAGCACGCGATCCGCAAACTGCAGGATGGCGGCGCCCTGAAGGGGTGGAAACGCCAGCAGGAGCAGGAATGCCGTGACCAACTGGGCCCAGATGAAGAACGGCAGCCGGAACCATGTGAGTCCCGGCGCGCGTAGTTGCACGATGGTCGTGATCGTATTGACCGAGCCAAATAACGCCGACACGATCAGCAGAAACATTCCAACCAGCCAGAACGTCTGGCCCAGGGTCGCGAAAACGGCGAGCGGGGGATATGACGTCCAGCCGGAGTTCGGAGCGCCGCCAGACACGAAGAAGCTGACGAGCATCACGAGCCCCCCTGCCAGGTAGGTCCAGTAGCTCGCCATGTTCAGCCGCGGAAATGCCATGTCCGGCGCGCCGATTTGCAGCGGGATGAGGTAATTGCCGAACGCGCCGACTGACAGCGGCACGACCGCGAGGAACACCATGATGGTGCCGTGCATGGCGACCAGCTGGTTGTAGAACTCGGGAAGCACGACGCCACCCGGGGCATTCAGCTCACCGAGCCAGCGTCCGATGATCGGTACTGGTTGGCCGGGATAGGCGAGCTGCCACCGGAAGACAACGGCGAGCGAGAAGCCAATCAGGAGAAAGCAGAGGCTGGTCAGCGCGTACTGCAGGCCGATGACTTTGTGATCGAGCGAGAAGATGTATTTTCGGAACAAAACCGATCGGATTCTATAGAATCGCGACATGGCCGCAAAGTATTGGGTCGCCCTGGTTCTTATGATGCATGCCGTCGCGGCACGCGCGCAGAGCGCGCCGGAGCCTATCCGCTACACGCTGAGTTTCCCGGCGCCACAAACTCACTACGTTGAGATCACCGCGACGGTTCCGACCGGACGTCGGCCCGACGTCGAACTCATGATGCCAGTCTGGACGCCAGGCTCGTATCTGGTTCGCGAGTACGCACGAAATGTCGAAGCCGTGACTGCGGCTGGACCCGATGGCCGCCCCCTCGACGTGGACAAGTCGAAGAAGAATCACTGGCGGATTGCGACCGGCGGTGCGGCGACGATCACGGTGAAATATCGCGTCTACTGTCGTGAGATGTCGGTGCGAACCAACTGGGTGGAAGCCGACTTCGCGTTGCTCAACGGGGCGCCGACGTTCATCACGCTTGCCGATTTGACGCCGCGGCCACACGAGATCGTGATCAATCCCGCCGAAGGCTGGAAACGATCGGTCACGGCTCTGCCGCCAATGAACGGCGGCGAGCACCGTTACCGGGCACCTGATTACGACACGGTGGTGGACTCTCCCATCGTCATTGGCAATCCGGCGGTGTACGACTTCGAGGTGGACGGGAAGAAGCACTCGCTCGTCAACGTCGGCGAGGGGGGCGTGTTCGATGGCGCCCGCGCGGCGCGGGACCTGGAAGCCATCGTCAAGGAGGACCGCCGGCTCTGGGGATTTCTGCCCTACGACCGCTACGTCTTCTTCAACATGATCACCGAATCCGGCGGCGGTCTCGAGCACAAGAACTCGACCGTGTTGATGACCAACCGCTGGTCCACAAGGACTCGGCGTGCGTATGTCGGGTGGCTCGAACTGGCCAGCCACGAATACTTCCACGCGTGGAACGTCAAGCGGTTGCGGCCTGCCGAGCTCGGTCCATTCGATTACGAGAACGAAAACATCACCCGCAGTTTGTGGATCGCCGAAGGCTTCACCGATTACTACGCGGACCTGCAGGTGCTGAGGGCGGGGCTGCAGACGCGAGATGAGTACCTCGAGGACATGTCGAGCACCATCGAGTTGTTACAGACCACGCCGGGCCGACTCGTGCAATCCGCAGAGATGGCGTCGTTCGATGCCTGGATTAAGTACTACCGACCTGACGAGAACTCGAACAATACATCGGTCAGCTACTACACGAAGGGGACGGTCATCGCGTTTCTGCTCGACGCGAGGATCCGCAAGGCCACCAACGGCGCCAAGTCACTCGACGACGTGATGCGAATGGCGTATGAGAAGTTCTCCGGCCCCCGAGGGTATACGCCCGAACAATTTCGCGCCGTGATCGAGCAGGTCGCCGGCCGGAATCTGCAGGGATTCTGGGAATCGGCTGTTGAGAGCACCTCTGAGCTGGACTACACGGAAGCACTCGATGCGTTGGGCCTGCGGTTCAGACCGGCTGCACAGCAGCCCGCCGAGCGCGCATCGAGACCGTGGCTGGGCGTCACGACTAGAAACGACAACGGTCGTCTCGTGATTGCGCAGGTGCAGCGCGGTTCGCCTGCAGATGTTGCCGGCCTGAACGTCGACGACGAGATCCTCGCGATCGACGAGTTCCGCGTCCGCGCCGACCGGCTCGAAAACCGGCTCGAGCAGTACAAGAGTGGCGACAAAGTATCAGTGCTGGTCGCGCGCCGCGAGCAGCTTGTGCGCGTCCCGACCACGTTTGGCGCCGAACCGCAGCGGGCATGGCGCCTAGAAGTGAATCCCGCGGCGACGGAAATACAGCGGCGGCTGTTCGATGCGTGGTTGCGCGGAGAGGTCGCTGCGCGCGCGTAGTCCAGAGGGAGCCGGTGGCCTTCGATCCCGAATACGTTTCACGCGTCTTACATGAGCACTTCGAGGAAGCGAAAGTCCTCTTCCTGTCGCCGCTGATCGAGATCAACTACGCGCATCTCGTGATGTTGCGCGGCCGCGGAATCATTACCGACGCGGATGCCCGCGCGTTGCGCCATGCGCTGGGTTCGATTTCGGTCGCCGATCTCAAGACCGCCCGCTACGACCATTCTTGTGAAGATTTGTTCTTCCATGTGGAGCGGAATATCGTCGCGGCGTGCGGTGAAGAGATCGCCGGCCGGCTTCGCATCGCGCGAAGCCGCAACGACATCGACATGACGATGTACCGCATGCGGCAGCGGGAGTTCATCGCCGCGCTCGCGGCCGTGGCGCTCGACCTGCGGAGGGCGCTGATCGAGCTCGCCCTGCAGCATCGCGAAACCGTATTTGCTGCGCTGACGCATACCCAGCCGGCACAGCCGACGACCGTCGCACACTATCTGCTGGCCGTCAGCGAGCAGCTCGAACGCGATCACGTCCGCCTCAGAGCGGCATATGTGTCAACGAACAAGTGCCCCCTCGGGTCCTGTGCGATCACGGGCACCGGTTTTGACATCGATCGGCAGCTGACGAGCGATCTGCTTGGCTTCGATGAGCCCACCGGGAACACCTACGGCAGCATCGCCACGGTGGATTACCTGCTCGAGAGCGTGAGTGCGACGCAGGTGATGCTCGTCGGGCTGGGCCGCGTCGTCCAGGACCTCCTGCAGTGGTGCACGCGGGAGGTTGGCTACATGCGCCTGGCCGACGGTCTCGTTCAGGGGAGCAGCATCATGCCGCAGAAGCGGAACCCTGTCGCACTCGAACACGCGCGCGCCATCACGAGCAAAGCGCTTGGTGAAGCGCTGGCGATCGCGATCGCCGTTCACAACACGCCGTTTGGCGACATTGTCGATACGGAAGACGATCTGCAGCCGCTCGTGGCAGCGATGTTCCACGATGCACAGCGCGCGGTTGCGCTGCTGGCCATATCAATCCGTGGCGCCGAGCTGAATGTGGACCGGATGCAGTCGCATGCCGCCGAGAGCGGGACGACGCTGACGGAGCTTGCCGATCGCCTCGTGCGCGATCAGAATCTTTCGTTCACGATGGCGCACTCGATCGCCGCCGGTTTGCTGTCTGGCGTTGTCCCACCGACGTCGTTGGGGTACACCGACGAGGAGCTCACGCGCATTCTCAGTGCACGCAACTTCGTCGAGGCTCGCCGCACACTCGGCGGTCCTGCGCCATCCGAGACGTCGCGCGCGCTGGAGACCGCACGTGAGCTGCTGCATCGCGACCACGTGTGGCTCGAGGCCGCGCAGAAGCAGATCGAGGAGGCGGGCAGGCGGAGGCATGATCGGACCGCAGCGTTGTGATCAAGCTTTCAAACTGTCATTGAGCACTGCGCATTGAGCTTTGCGCAGTGGGCGTTGAGTCGGCCCAGCGCTGTCGCGCCCAGAACAGAATCGTCCCCACCACAACGACGAGCAGCGCCAGACTGATGGATTCGATCGACTTCGGTCTCATGACGATCGTGTAGACATACCCGGTGAAGGCCAGTAGTGCGGGGAGCGGATAGAACCACATTCTGAACGGCCGTGGAAAGTCCGGCCGGCGCGTCCGTAGGACGATGATGCCGAGGGTCTGCGCCAGGAACTGGGTCATGATGCGGATGACGACCAGCGCCGTCACCACATCGGCGAGACGGAACAGGCAGAAGATGATGGCCGCGCCCCCAAGCACCAGCAGCGAGACATGTGGGAACTGGTATTTCGGGTGGAGGCGCGCGAACACCGGAAAGTAGTCGCCGTCGAGCGCTGCGGCGTACGGTACCCGCGAGTAGCCAAGCAGCAGCGAGAACACCGAGGCGAAGGCGGTCCATAACATGAGTACCGTCACGATCGCAGCGGCGCGCGGTCCCCAGATGCGCGCCATGAAATCGGACGCGATAAAGCTCGATTTCTCCACCTCCTGCCACGGCATCGAGCCGAGGATCGAGATGTTCATCGTCAGGTACATCGCGGCGACACCAAAGATCGACAAGAGGATGGCGCGCGGAATGACGCGCGCCGGGTCGCGAATCTCGGCCCCGAGGTAGCAGACGTTGTAATACCCCCAGTAGTCGTACACCGCAATGAGCAGCGCGGCGCCAAGGCCTGTAAAGAACGCCGGCGACAGCTCCCATGCGCCCGGCGGAAATGCGAACGCCTGCGCGGCGCTGAAATGCGTCACGCCCGACCCGATGATCCACAGCGTCGTGCCGACGACGCCGATCCAGAGGAGGGCAGCCATCCGGCCGATGACGGTAATGCGCCGGTACAGCAACAGAACCGCAAAGGCAGCGACACCCATCGCCAGAAACGTTCCGTTGGTGATGGTGAACTCAATGGTCGTCGTCCCGATGCCGGGAATAGGGATCGGGATTTTGGTAGACGTGATGGTGTCCATCAACGCAGGCCATAAATAGCCCGCATACTGCGCGAAGCCGATGCAGCCCGATGCCATCGACAGCGGTGCGCTGAAGGTGAGCTGCCAGACAAAGAGAAAGGAGAGCCAGCGTCCGGCGCGGCCCGGGTACATCGCGCGCAGGTAGCGGACCGGACCGCCGGCCTGGGGCATCGCCGCGCCCAATTCGGCCCAGACCATCCCATCACAGACCACCAAGGCGGCGCCGAGCACCCATCCGAGCATCGCCTGCGGGCCGTGCATCGTCGCCACCATCAGCGGAATGGTGATGAACGGCCCGACGCCGATCATGTCGATCATGTTCAGCGCGGTCGCGTGCGCCAGCCCGATGCCGCGCACGAGATGATCGGTGGATTCAACGCGTGTGGAAGTGTCGGCCACGGTGAGATAGTAACTGCAATGATTCGCATCTTCGTGACCGGCGGCACCTTCGACAAGACCTACGACGAAATTCAGGGGCAGCTCTCGTTCGGAGACACGCACCTGGCGGAGATGCTGCGGCTCGGCCGGTCGCACGTGGACCTCAGCATCCGCACGCTGATGATGATCGACAGTCTGGAGATGACCGATGCTGATCGCGACCTCATCGTCCGCAACTGCCAGCAGTGCGACGAATCCTGCATCGTCATCACCCACGGCACCGACACGATGGTGGAGACTGCGGCGGCGCTCGCCAGAGGAGTGTCTGGAAAGACCATCGTCCTCACCGGCGCAATGATTCCGTACGCGTTCGGCAGCTCCGATGGGCTGTTCAACCTCGGTAGCGCGTTATCGCTCGTGCAGGTACTACCCGCGGGGGTCTACATCGCGATGAATGGGCGGCACTTCGAGTGGGACAAGGTGAGGAAGAATCGCGAGACGGGAGTGTTCGAATCAATTTCTTCGTAGGGAACGTCATTCACTGACTTTCGTGACTGCACTGATCACGGGCCACAGAGACACAGAGACGCAGAGACTTAAACCGGTAAGACCTCTGAGTCTCTGAGGATCGTCTCGCAAAAATCGGTGAAAGTTGCGGCGAATTACGGTGTGTGAGCCGGGTTTCCGCCGTCCTGCACCTTACCGGGCAGGAGGACGGAATGAACACGGTCAGAACCCTTGTCTGTCTGGCGGCGCTCGCATCCAGCGCTGACGCCTACGCTCAGCAGTCGACACATCTAAAGCTCCCGGCGGCCACCCGATGGGACATTTCAGGCCAGCTCTCGATGCTGAACCGGAACAAGTCTGAACTGTCGCGCTGGGACCACTGGTATTCGGTGGCAGCGATCAACGGCACCGGAGGTTATTACTGGACGCCGCATTTCAAGAGTGAATTCGAAATCGGCATGGGCGGCGAGGGAACGATCGACGCCGAGGAAGAAACACCGGTTCCGGGTCAGAGTTTTCCCTATCTCCGGTACCGCGATCACAAGCTGCGTGAAATGACGGTCGGCGCGATCGTGCTCTACCAATTCTTCGAAAACCAGTGGGTGCATCCGTTTGTCGGCGGCGGTGCCGAATTGGTTCGCGAGCGGCACCTCGCCGATGCGCTGCCGCCTGAGAGCGTTCGTTTCTCAAACACGGTTCCGAACGTGCTGCTGCCTGCGGTCCCTGCCGTCGACACCATCAGCTATTCGGTGAGGCCGGTACTCAGCGGCGGATTCAAGTTCTATGTGAGCCCCCATGCGTTTGTCCGAACGGACGTCCGGACCGCGCTGGCAACTGACAGGCCCGTCGCGTGGCAGTGGCGCGGCGGGATTGGGTTCGACTTTTGAGGAGATGTGTCATGAAGCTTCTTCGCGTGATGATGAGCGGGGTGCTCATCCTGTCGCTCGCGTCCATCCCGGCGTCGGCGCAGTCGAGCGACGACAGCGCCTGGCGCGCCCTCGCCGAACAACTCCAGGGCGGTGTCGCGCTGGACGTGCGGCTTCGCGACGGCCAGCACTTCAAGGCGACCTTCATCGCAGCGCGTCCGGACGCCGTGCTCGTGCAGCGCAAGACGCGGGTGCCAGTGAGCGTGGAGCAGATCAATTACGGATCGATTGCGTCGCTGTCACGCGCCCAGCCATCGAACCTGTCCGGGGGGAAGATCGCCGCCATCGCGCTGGGCTCGGCAGGCGCGGCCGTCGGCGTGTTATGGCTTATCGCGCTTGCCACGCTTGATTGACGCCCCGACGACAGAGAGAGGCGGGACGCGGTAAAATTCGGGTTCCCTCCTCTCGATGCCGCATCCATTGATCGCCGTCATCATGGGATCCTCGTCAGACTGGGACACGATGAGGCACGCCGCCGAGGTGCTCGAACAGTTCGGCGTCGAGCACGAGCGGCACATTGTGTCGGCTCATCGGACACCGGTCTGGATGGCGGAGTTTGCGAGCGGCGCGGAAGCGCGCGGCATCGAGGTCATCATTGCCGGGGCAGGGGGCGCCGCGCACCTGCCCGGCATGGTGGCCGCTCACACGGTGTTGCCCGTGCTCGGGGTTCCGGTTCAGAGCGCGGCGCTTCAGGGCCTCGATTCGCTGCTGTCGATCGTGCAGATGCCGGGAGGTGTGCCCGTCGGCACGCTGGCCATCGGCAAGGCAGGGGCGACCAACGCCGGTATTCTCGCGGTGTCGAGCCTCGCGAACTCACGGCCGGAGCTGCGCGCGCGGCTGCGCGATTTCCGCGCCGAACAAACAGAGAGAGTTCGCCAGGAACGGCTGCCGTGACGCGCGTCATCGCGCCGGGCGCCGCCCTCGGCGTTCTGGGCAGCGGGCAGCTCGGACGGATGTTCGCGATCGCCGCGCGTCGCATGGGGTACCGCGTCCACACGTTTTCTCCCGAAGTTGATACACCGACCGGGCAGGTCGCCGACGTCGAGGTCGTCGCGGAGTACGAAGATCTCGACGCGCTCAAAGCGTTCGCGCGCCAGGTCGACGTGGTCACCTTCGAGTTCGAAAACGTGCCGATCGTCGCCGTCGACGCCATCGAAGCCATCACGCCAGTGCGGCCGTGCGGCATGGCGCTGCAGACCGCGCAGCAGCGTGCCCGCGAGAAGCAGTTTCTTGCGGATCGCGGTTTCCCCACGGCACCGTTCGGGCGCGCCGCCAGCCTTGACGAGTTGTGGGACGCGGTCGCCCGCATTGGCACACCGGCCGTCATCAAGACAGCTGCCTTCGGCTACGATGGCAAGGGGCAGCACAAGGTGACGACCCCGGCCGACGTCGAACATATTTGGACGGCGATCGGTCATCAGGAAGCGGTGGTCGAGAAATTCGTCAACCTCCAGACAGAAGTGTCAGTTGTTGCCGCACGCGGTCTCGATGGCGAGGTGACTCACTATCAGGCGTTCGAGAACCGCCATCGGGATCACATCCTGGATGTCACGACGACGCCTGCAGCGATTACGCCATCACTGGCCGCACGCGCGGCCGAGATCACGCGGCACCTGCTGGAAGAACTGGAGTATGTCGGCGTACTGTGCGTCGAATTTTTCGTGGACACCGACGGTGAACTGCTGGTCAACGAGCTCGCGCCGCGGCCGCACAACTCCGGGCACCTCACGTTCGATGCGGCCATCACGAGCCAGTTCGAACAGCAGGTGCGCGCCGTCTGCGCGCTGCCACTGGGGTCGACGCGACTGCTTGCCCCCGCGGCAGCCATGGCCAATCTCCTTGGCGAACTGTGGGAAGACGGTGAACCGAATTGGGCAGCGGCTTCCCGCTACAGCGATGTAAAGATCCATCTCTATGGAAAGTCGGAAGCCCGCCGCGGCCGCAAGATGGGCCACATGACGGCGATGGGGCGAACGACGGACGAAGCACTCGATCTTGTGATTTCCGCACGGGACGCGTTGCTGATTTAGTCCCGGGATCGTAATCGCTCGACCTCGACTGTAATGCGGCGTCCCGTTTGCAGTGGCACGGTTCGCCATGCGCCGACTGGCAGTTCTCTTCGGTGCGATTACGATGGCGACGGTCTTGGTGATGGCTGAGTCGGCCCCGATGCCGGCCGCCGTCGAACCGGTGGTACACCGCTTTCTTGCCCGCGCCGACGAACCGCTCGTCACGTATCGCGGGACTCGGCACCTCGAGGGGCGCAACGAGCGATACAACGTCTCCGGGTGGATGGAAATCGCCACTGAGCTCTCGCCAGATGGATTCCATTACCGTGTGATCAATGAAGGCGGCAGCGATCTCATTCGAGGCCGCGTCTTCCGGTCGATGCTCGAAGACGAGGAACAGATCTTCGCCAACGGCGATGTGTCGCGGTCGAGCTTCACGGCAACCAATTACGACTTGTCTGCAGCCCCGGCGTCTGAACCAGGCCTGGTCAAGTTGTTCGCTCGGCCGAAGCGGAAGGACGTCACGCTGATTGACGGGGCTGTCTATATCACGGATACCGATGCGGATCTGGTTCGCGTCGAAGGGCGACTGGCCAAGAATCCGTCGTTCTGGACGCGCCGCGTCGATGTCGTCAAGCAGTACGGGCGCGTCGGTGGCCTCCGGGTCCCCATCCGCATCGAGTCAACAGCGCAGATTCTCTTCGCCGGGACGTCGACAATGACGATGACGTACGAATACGAGATGATTAACGGCGTCAACGTCGGCACACACGACGCCGTCGCCCTGGCACGTTAGCGGCGATAATCTGCGCATCCAGGTGCGCAGCAGCGGAGCCGACATCTATCGCTTCGGTCCCTTCCAGCTCGATTCCGGCCGCCGCCGGCTGCTCCGTGGCAGCGACCCGGTGCTACTGCCGGATCGCCATCTCGAAATCCTGCTACAGCTCGCCGCCAATGCGGGCCGAACCATTTCGAAGGACGACTTGATTGCAGCCGCGTGGCAGGACGTGGCGGTCGCCGACAACAGCATCGAGCAGGCAATCTCCAGTCTTCGGAAGGCGCTCGGCAGCCGCGCCGATGGGGGCCCGTATATCGAGACGCTGAGCCGTCGCGGTTACCGATTCAGCGGCGCCGTTGAACGCGGCAAGCCGCGGGAATCAGACGCGTCGCTGGACGCGCTGCTCGCTCCCTACCGAGCCTTTGTCGAAGGGCGGGCCGCGCTCGAAACGCTGGATCGCGACGCTCTGGCGCGCGCACGCGCCGCGTTCGGGGAGGCGTTGCGTGGAGAGCCGGACGATGCGGCGGCGCATATCGGGATGGCGAACGCCTGTGCCCTCAGTTTCGAGTCGACGCGCACGCACGCCTCACCGGATCTCGAGGCGCTGCGCGATGCCGTGCATCATGCGCGCGAAGGGTGCCGGCTCGATCCGTCCTCGGGTGAAGCATGGAGCACGCTTGCGTTCGTGCTGCACAGAAGCGGCAGCACTGGCGAAGCGATCGCCGCAGCACGAAAAGCCGTCACCCTCGACCCGGGCAACTGGCGTCACCATTTGCGGCTGGCGTTTGTCAGCTGGGGCGAAGAGCGGCTTCGCGCGGCGCATCGCGTCCTGACACTGTGCCCCGGCCTTGCCCTTGCGCACTGGTTTGCGGCAACGGTCTTCATCGCTCGTCAGGCATTTGATGCGGCATTGGACGAGTTGCGCCCCGGATGCGCGTCGCAGGACGCACAACGTACGGAGGGCGGACGATTCAAGGCTGTGGGCCTGCACCTGCTGCATGGGCTCGTACTGGCGGCGCGTGGGAACGAGGAAGGCGCGCTTCAGGAATTCACGCGCGAGCTCGAGTTCGAAGCCGACGGGCAGTTGTACGCGCGCGAGTGTTCGGCGAACACCTGGTACGCCATCGGCGCGATTCATCTCCGCAACGGTCGTCGCGCGGACGCCAACGCGGCCTTCCGCGAAGCCTTGAACCGCGTCCCAGGCCATCCATTGGCGGCGGCGTTGTGCGGAGCGGACGTCACTGGCGCGAAGTCACGCCTGGCAGGCATGAACAACGTGGATCTCGCCATGGCGAACGCCGCCGCGCTCATCCTCAACGGCAAGCGTGAACTTGCTGCGCGGGTCTGTGGCGAAGCCCTCGCGCATGCCGAAGCCGGCCCCGCAGGGTGGCTTCTCCCCGTAGATCCCCTGCTGAACCCGTTGCGGCACCCCGATATGTGGGCCCGGACGCTCGCCATGCTGCGCGATCGCGCCGCGTAGCCGACTTTCAGGACTTTTCAGCCCAATCATCAGGACTCGACCGACCTCAGCCAGCTACGTTACCCGCATGGAGGTTCACTATGCGGAACGTAGTTGCTGCATTGGTATGCGTCGCGTTTGCGTCGCCTTTGTATGCCCAGTCAGGAACCCAGGCGCCTCCCCCGGCTCGTACGCTGAGCCTGGCGGGACCGCGCGTCGGCATGACGTTTCTGAGCGATGGAGTGGTCGACAAGCTGCACGAACGCAATGTCGACGTCGGGCAGAACATCTCGCAATTCGGATGGCAGTTCGAACGGCAGTTCTATTCGAAGCAGGGTGGCGTCACCGCGTTGAACGAGTGGGTATTTCTGCTGGGGGGACTCGATCAAAACGTGGCGATTCCGAGTCTCAGCTGGATGGTTGGACTGCGGACGAGGGAAGGCGCCGAGTTCGGCGTCGGTCCAAACGTGACGCCTGCCGGCGTTGCGCTGGCGCTCGCGGCGGGCGTCACGATGCGTGCCGGAGTGCTCAACGTGCCGATGAATTTCGCGGTCGTGCCCACAAAAGCCGGCACGAGGGTGACGATGCTCACCGGCTTCACACTTCGCCGGTGAGCCAGGTCCGGCTGAAAACGGACCCCACCGGTTCGGCCGCCGCAGTTGCGGCCCCACCGGTCAAACCGTTGCGGTGGGGTCCACCTTCAGGTGGACCTACGGTGTCAGTGTCAATGAGTACTCGGCGGGGCCGGGAACGAACGGCGTCGGGTCGCCGTTCACCCAGGCCTCGTGGGAATTTGCATAGAACGGCGAGAGTGGGTTGCCGCTTTGTCCGGTCGGCATGTGCATGATGCCTTCCTTCTCGTGCCCAGGCGAGACGACCATCCGGTCTGACGCGCCGATCGATCCCGAGTGCACCTGAATCGTGTACAGGTCACCAGCGAGTGGCCGCGCAGGCATGTCCAGCCATCGGCCGGCGAGTGGGATTGCCGCCGACAACGGATGCCGGAACATCGTCACGTTGTACTCGGCCCACTTGTGTTCACCGAGTGCCGATGATCCTCGTTGAATCGTCTCGGCGATCACCTCGTCGACCGTCGCAAGGATCAGGTCGTCCCACGACGCATATCGCGGATCGAGCAGATGCATCGGCTTTTCGTGCACGAGTTTCCAGATCGGCCCCTCACGGCGCCGTACCGTCTCGTAGTCAAACGTCCGATCAGCTTCATAGCATTCCGACAGCACGAACTCGATGACCCGCTGCGAGAGAAGATCGCGAAAGCGATGCACGAACGCGTACGCGGCTGAATCGGGTGCGGCGCGCCAGCTCCAGCTGGTATCCAGAAGCCGACGCAGCTCGGCACGGTTCGCGTGGCCGGCGAGCGCCTCTCGCGTCAGCGTGTCCAGCAGCAACGTCCGCCAGCGATCGAGGAATCGAGAACTCGCATCCATCTGGATGTCGAGCATGTCGCGAGCCGTGAATCGATCGCGGGCCATCAGGCGATCGCGAATCTGGCGAGCGCGCGTCCCCACTTCGTATCCGCCGTCGCCGAGTTTCGCCAGCATCTCTCCGTCCACAACTCGAGCGTTCGCAGTCCAGATACGACCGCCTGGCGGATTGAGGATGCGGGGATACTCCGCGCGGTCAAGCCACCCTTTCCAGCCTCGCGTTCCATCGGCCCACGACGAGGGGAGCACGCCATCCTCGCCAATCCGACGCGGAATGGCCCCGTATACGGACCAGCCAATGCGGCCGCTGCGATCGGCCACAACCAGATTCTGTCCGGGCGTTCCGAGGCCGTTCGCCTGGTCGAACGCCTCCTCGATCGTCTGCGCCGATTCGAGTGGCGTGATCGTCGTCGCGAGCCGATCGCCGGCATGTGCTACCCAGGCGTACGCGCGCAGTCGTCCGCGATGGTCGGAGCCCAGCACGGGACCCCAGATGGTCCACCTGACCTGCTCGTGTTGCGCCGGAGCGCCCGCGACCGCAATCGTTTCATCGAACCTTTCAAAGTCACGCCATCCGTCAGGTGTCCGGTACCGGTTCGCATTTGCGGGGTCCACCTCCAGTTCGATCAGGTCGCCCCAGTCCGCCCACGTATTCGTGAACCCCCAGGCGATATGCGTGTTGCTACCGGCCACGAGCGCAGGCACGCCGGGGAGCGTGACGCCCATGAGAACGTGCGGATCTTTCCCGGTCGGATCGGGCCATTCCATCGACGCGCGATACCAGGTGTTCGGCACGCGGATGGCCAGATGCATGTCGTTGGCGACGATGGCACGGCCGTCAGATGTGAGCGCGCCGGAAACTGCCCAGTTGTTGCTGCCGAGCGCGGAGCGAGCGGCAAATCCCAAATCCCAAATCCCAAGTCCCAAATCCCAAGTCTCCAGGCGCGCCAGACGTTCCGGCTGCGGCGGCGTCGCCCGCCCAACACGGCTCGACCGGAGGTTGTAAACGTCCGCGCCTGGAATGGGAGGCGTGCTGAAGCTTTCGCCGACGACGGGCGTATCCCATTCGGTTCCTTTTGGCGCGAGGAATTCGAACATCGCCTGCGGCAGCACGTCATGCATCGTCCCAAGCGTCGATTCGTAGGAGCCGTCGGTGTCCTGCAACGTGATGAACATTGACAAGACGACGAGGAAGGAGTCCTCGACGAGCCATCGCCGCGGTTGCTGCCGAAGGACGAGGTACTCGAACGGCGGCGCAGCGAGCGAATCAAGGCCGCTGTTGACCCCTGCGGTATACGCCTCCATGATGCGTTGATTGGCAGGCGTCAGCAGTTTCAGGACGCGTTCGGCTTCATCGCGGAAACGATGCACGCGGATCTCGCGGTCGAGCGCGATTGCGCGAACGCCGATGAGTGCCGCCAACTCGCCCGCCGCGCGACGTCTCGCAAGGTCCATCTGAAAGAAGCGATCCTGGGCGTGCAGAAAGCCCAGGGCCCGGGCAACGTCTTCACGCGTGGCGCCGCGGATTGACGGGATGCCGAGGTGGTCGCGCTGGATAGAAACCGGCGCACTCAATCCGGCGACCTGCCGCGAGCCGTCGAGTTGTGGCAGGCTGGCCCGGAGTTGGCCGCGCGCCCAGAACGCACCCGCAATGCCGGCGACCAGAATCCCGACGAGCGCGATCAGCAGGACCTTGAGGAAACGGCGCATGCTGCTCGGCATGTTATAACGACCGCAAGCAGCGGATAGATTGCGATTGGCCGGGACGCATATCGTTGCGTCATGACACATGCACTTGCTGCGGATACCGCACTCGCGATCATGAACCTCAACGGAACCAAGCCGGTTTCAGATAACTCACGGTGGCGCGCCGTTCTCGCGCGCGACGCGCATAGCGATGGCCGGTTCGTCTACGCCGTGCGTTCGACGGGTGTCTACTGCCGGCCGAGCTGTCCAAGCCGGCGGCCGAAGCGCCAATCGGTGGTCTTCTTCACGACGGCAGATTCGGCGGAGATCGCGGGCTTTCGTGAATGCCGCCGCTGCCGCCCGCGAGGCGGCGCGCCGCGTCCACCCGCGATCGATCACGTCCGCAAAGCGACGGATTTCATCGCGTCCCACGCGGACCAGGCGCTGACGCTTGGCGCGATTGCCTCTCACGTCGGCACAAGCCCGTTTCACCTCCAGCGGACCTTCTCGCAGCTGCTCGGCGTCTCGCCGCGGGCATACCAGGACGCGCTCCGCGCGCGCCGCTTCCGCGGGGACCTGCGCAATGGCAAGCCGCTCAGCGCCGCGATCTACGATGCCGGGTACGGATCGAGCAGCCGGGTGTACGAGCAGCATCCGACCGGCCGCGGCATGACCCCGGGCCACTACCGGCGCGGTGCAACAGGCGCGTCAATTTCGTTCACGATCGTCGATTCCGCACTCGGGCGATTGCTCGTCGCGGGTACCGACAAGGGACTGTGTTCCGTGAAGCTCGGCGACCGCGACAAAGAGCTCGAGGAGGATCTGCGGGCCGAGTATCCCTCTGCGACGATTCAGCGCGAACGTGGTGCGTTCGCACAATGGGTGCGCGCCCTCATCGCGCATCTGGATGGGCGGGCGCCGAGCCTCGAGCTACCGCTCGATGTCAAGGCGACCGCGTTTCAGTGGAAGGTGTGGCGGTACCTGCAGTCGATTCCCTATGGCGAAACGCGCGCCTATGCCGACGTCGCCAAGGGGATTGGCGCGCCCAGGGCCGTTCGCGCGGTCGCACGCGCCTGTGCGACCAACCACGTCTGTCTCGTCATCCCGTGCCACCGCGTGGTGCAGAAGGACGGCGGACTCGGCGGTTACCGCTGGGGCACCGAGCGAAAACGCAAACTGCTGCAGAAGGAAAAGCAATAACTTACAATCGCTTCGTCTGCGTGCCGATTGCGTTTCGAGCCGATCTTCAACCTTTTCTTACGGATTTCATCGAACATCACCGCGGCCTTCGACGAGGTCGCATGTTCGGTCTTCCGGCCGGCTACGCTGGCCGGAAGATGTTTGTCTGTCTCGTCGAAGACGGATTGATCGTGAAGCTTCCCGCGCAGTTCGCCAGGGAAGAGCTTCGGCGCGGCAACGCCACTCCATTCACACGCCGGGGCAGGCCGAGCAAGGCGTGGATTAAGTACGTTCCGCGGACCGCGCGGGACGCTCATCGTCTTGCGCCGGTTCTCGAGCTCGCTGCACGACACGTCGCGGAGACCGCCTAGTTGCGCACGCGTTACGGCATCTCACCCTGGATTGATCGGTTTCCCGCATCACGCGTTCCTGATTACGCACGTCTGCGCGGCAACCACACGTTCGACGTGGCGATCATTGGCGCCGGGCTCACCGGCAGCGCGACCGCCTATGCCTGCGCCGCCGCGGGCCTCAAGACGATCGTTCTCGAAGCCGAACGTGTCGGACGAGGCAGTGCCGGCCGCAGCGCTGGCTTGCTGTTGCCGGAACCGGGTCCGGCCTTTCGCGATATCGAGCAGGCGCACGGCCTTCGTGCCGCACGGATTGCGTTCGAGAGCTGGCGGCACGCCGCGCTGGATGGAACCGCGCTGCTGCGTCGTCTGAACATCAAGTGCGGGTTGGAGCCTGTCATCCCGCTCATCATCGCGGACCGTGATGATGAAAAACCGCTCCGGCGCGACTTCGAGGCGCGGTCGAAGGCCGGCGTCGAGTCGACATGGCTGACGAGGAAGCTGCTCGGGAAGCTGACAGCCCCCGAAGCACCAGCGGCCATACGCATGCGTGACGCGTTCACGTTCGATCCGTATCGTGCATCCCTCGGTCTCGCCGCCGCCGCGGCAGCGAGACGGGCGCTGATTTGTGAAAAGTCACCGGTGAAGAGCGTCAAGTTCACGAGGAAGTATGTCGATGTGATTGTCGAGGGCGGAACGATTCGCGCATCGACGGCAATCGTGACTACGGGTACGGCAACGCTCGAGTTTCGGCAGCTTCGCCGCCACTTCAAGCGCTGCGAAAGCTACCTCGTGCTCACTGAGCCCATGCCGGCGCCGATCCGAAAGCAGTTTGGCGCGCGCGATACCACGTTCCGTGACACGCGCAATCCACACCGTCGGGTGCGCTGGACCGACGACGATCGCATTCTCGTGGCGGGAGCCACGCAGGACGAGACGCCGGTGCGAAAGCGGCCCGAGGTTCTCGTGCAGCGCACGGGTCAATTGATGTACGAGCTGCTGACGATGTTTCCGGCGATCTCGGGGCTCATGCCGGAGTACGGCTGGGAATTGATCACAGGCGAAACGGCCGACGGCCTGATGTACATCGGTCCTCATCGCAACTACCCGCACCACCTGTTCGCGCTCGGCGGCGGCGGCGATTCCGTGACGGGCGCGTTTCTCGCGGCACGAATGCTCGCGCGCGCTGCTCAGGGCGCTGCAGAGAAAGAGGACGCCGTGTGGGGGTTCACGAGGTAGGTACGTAGGCGGAAACGTCCGCCTCTACGTATTCATGGAACGACGAGTTCATGGAACCCACACGAACGCTCGAACCAGTTGACCTGCTCGTGTTCGGCCCGCACCCCGATGATCTCGAGATTGGCGCCGGAGGTACCGTCGCGAAGCACGCGGCCATGGGACTGCGCGTCGGACTATGCGACCTCACCGCCGGCGAAATGGGCAGCAACGGCACGGTCGAGGAGCGACTGGCCGAAGCCGAAGACGCGCGCAAAGTGCTGGGCGCAGTGTGGAGGCTGAACCTGCGCTGGCCCGATCGCGCGATTGGCAGCGAGCCCAAACAGAGTCTGGCGGCGACGGAGTTAATCCGTCAGGTTCGCCCGAGGGCGATCGCTCTGCCGTACTGGTCGGATCGACATCCGGATCACGAGGCCGCCAGCCGCGTCTTGACCGAGGCGATCTTCAACGCCGGCTTGCGACGGTTCAACGCCCAGGGCGAACCGTGGAAACCGGAGATGACGTCCTACTACTTCATCAACGAATCGACGCAGCCATCGTTTGTGGTCGATGTGAGCCAACAGTACGAGACCAAGCGGCGTGCGCTCGCATGCCACGCAAGTCAGTTTCGTCCCCCGAGCGCAGGCGCAGTGCAGACACGGCTGACGTCGCCGCGTTTCATGACGCTCATCGAGAGCCGCGATGCGCAGTTCGGCGTGCTGGCAGGTGTCGACTTCGCCGAGGGATTCATGATTCGTGAGCCGGTGCTCCGTCCGCATTTGCTTCGCGAATGGCGGGTCCAAAAGGACCCGCCCGCCACTGACCGGTCATGAATATCGGAATCATCTGTTACGCCTCGGTGGGCGGCAGCGGCATCGTCGCCACCGAGCTGGGGAAGGCGCTTGCGCGCCGCGGCCACCAGGTGCATTTCATCAGCACGGAAACGCCGTTCCGGCTGGGCGAGTTTCAGGCTGGGCTCTCGTTTCACCAAGTACTCACGCCAACCTATCCGTTGTTCCGCGAACCGCAGTACCTGCTCTCGCTGTCGAACAAGATTGTGCAGGTCGCACGCGAATTCAGCCTCGACGTCATTCACGCACACTACGCCATCCCGCATGCGACCGCCGGCTTTCTGTCGCGGCAGGTGGTCGGCGCGCACGGCGGCAATGCGCCCCGCGTGGTGACGACGCTGCATGGGACGGACATCACGCTCGTCGGCAGCGATCCGTCGTATTCGGAAATCGTCGCGTTCTCAATCGAACAATCCGACCTCGTGACCGCGGTTTCCAGAAGCCTTCGTGCGTCCACCTACGAGCAGCTCGGCGTCAAGCGCGAGATCTCGGTGATCCCGAACTTCCTGGATTGCGGCATTCATCGGCGACAGCATGTCGGTGATCTCCGCAAACGGTACGTCGGCAAAGACGAAAGCGCGAAGATCGTCATCCACGTCTCGAATTTCAGGCCGGTCAAGCGGATCGATGCCGTGATGGCCGTCTTCGATCGCATCCGCCGTGAGGTGCCGGCGCATCTGCTCCTCGTCGGCGACGGTCCCGAGCTGGCGACGGCATACCGCCTCGCGCGAGAGTTCGGTATTGCCACGCTGGTGCATTCGCTCGGCGCACAAGAAGAGGTAGTGCCGCTGCTGTCGATCGCCGATCTATTCCTATTGCCATCGGCGCAGGAAAGCTTCGGGCTCGCTGCACTCGAAGCGATGGCGTGCGAGGTGCCGGTCATCGCATCGCGGGTCGGAGGGCTGCCCGAGGTCATCGAACACGGCGTGAGCGGATTTCTCCATCCGCCTGAAGCGCTAGATGAGATGGCCGCCAGCGGCGTGATGCTGTTGCGCGATCGCGAAAAGCATCGTGTCATTGCACAGGCCGCTTGCACCCGGGTACGTGAGGAATTCTGCGCCGAGAAGATCGTTCCGATGTACGAGGAGTGCTACCTGTCGGTGGTTGGTGGTTCGTAGTTGGTTAGTGGTTGACGGTTGGTGGTTTGCCACCAACCACCAACGACCAACCACTAACCAAAGGGAACGAGTTTCTTGAACGTCGCGAGCACCCAACGGTAGCCGTCAGGGTCGGTGACGGTCGCTGTTCGGTCGCCCCACGGACGATCCTCCGCTTCCGACACGCCAGCTCCCGCCGTGCGCGCCTTCGTCAATGCCTTGTCCACGTCGCCGACATAGGTATAGAGCGCCGGCGCTCCGCCGCTCGCGGTTGTCGAGTCGCCCTTGGGGATCAACATCACGACCGAATCGCCATGGCGCATCTCAGCGTAGCGAGGCTGGCCGTCCGTGCCGGCGAGCACGACGCCGCGGCTGAAACCGAACGCCCGCTCGAGAAACTCGATAGAAGCGTTGACGTTAGCGACCGCCAGGTAGGCATTGAGCGTCTGCATTTCCGGCGAGAGCCCGCTCTCCATGGGTCGCCGCTTTGAATCCGCCGCCGTTTTCTGCTTATCTGCGCCGCGCGCGCTGGCCGGCCGCTTGTCCCGTCGAGCCGGCGGGGTTTTCCGAACTCGCCGGGATGCGGGTCTCCGTTTGGAAGGCATGGGCGGAAATATAAATCCCAAATCCCAAATCCCAAGCCCCAAATCCCAAAGTCGAATCCCCAAGTCTCGAAATCTCAAGCTCCCCACGCAGGTTTTGATTTGGGGTTTGGGATTTGGGGCTTGGGATTTGCCACGGCAACCCGGCGCAGGGTTTTTCAGTCAGAACGTGTGTGCGATCCGCGGGGTGAGGCGTGTCTTCCCGTGCAAAACCGTAATCGCCGCGACCAAAACCGCCCCCCAGTATTGGACCGATCGGGGTAAGCTTCGAGCGCTCCAGGAGACCAGGTCATGCAATCAGGGGACGCCCTTCTCGACCACCTTTTTCGGCGCGCCGGCTTCGGCGCCAGTACGGCGGACCTTCAGGCGGCTGCCGGAATGTCGTACGCCGCCGCAGTCGATTATTTCGTCGACTACGACAAGCAGCCTGACGACGTCGATTCGAAGATCGGGTTGCCGGACTACGTCAGCGTCACGACGCGCGGCCAGTTCTCGCCGAACACGAACATCGATGATGCCCGCCAGCGGTGGTTGTTCCGCATGGTGCACACGCGCCGACCGCTCCAGGAGAAGATGGCGCTCTTCTGGCACAACCACTTCGGCGTCGGCTACAGCAAGGTAGCCGGTGTCGTCGGCGCCGTCCTTGGCACCAAGATGATGGCGAACAAGGCCGGCGAGACGCCCGGTCCACAAGGCCACTACGAGCTGGTGCGCCAGATGGCGCTCGGCAAATTCCGTGATCTCCTCATTGCCGTCGCACAGGATCCGGCGATGCTCGTGTTCCTCGATGGACGGACCAACACCAGAGCACGCCCGCAGGAAAACTTCGGCCGTGAGGTGATGGAGCTCTTCACGTGGGGCATCGGCCACTACACGGAAGCCGATGTCTATGCGGCGGCCCGCGTGTTCACGGGATGGAACCTTCGAAACGTGCCAGGCATGGTCGCAAACGATCCGGCGGCGTACCAGGAGTTTCAGTACAACGCCGCTCAGCACGAGCCGACGGCGAAGGCATTCACGTTCCCGATCAACGGCGGCTCGAACACGATCCCCGCGCGGGCCGTTGCGTCAGGCATGCAGGACGGGATCGATTTCCTGACCTCGCTTGCCAATCATCCTGAGACGGCACGCCGCCTCGCGCAGAAGCTGTGGAACTTTTTTGTATCCGATCTCGACGCGCCCGACCGAGCCTTTGTCGATGCGGTCGCGGATGTCTACCTGCGCTCCGACACCGAAATGCGTCCCGTGCTGCGCTTTATCCTCAACTCAGGCTGGTTCACGCGTGAGGGCAACTTCAACGCGCGGCTTTCCTGGCCAGCCGAGTTCGTGATCCGCACCATCAAGGAGATGGGGTGGACGGGATTCTCCGTGGATTCCGCGCGTGTGCCGCTGACCAACATGGGACAAACGCTGTTCGAGCCGCCGAACGTCGCGGGTTGGCAGCTTGGGCGCGGCTGGTTCGGCACCGGGCAGATGCTCGCACGTATGAATTTCGCGGCGACGCTGGCTGCCAATCAGAAGTTCAACCTCGCACGCTCGTTCAGCACCACCGAACGCGCACAGGCGCAGCGTGTGCTCAACGCAATGCTGCAGCGCCTGACGGCCGCGCCGTATCAGTCGCCGGAATTGAACGAGCTACTCGGCTATCTGAATACCGGCGGACCGTGGACAGGCTCGGACGCGCAGATGAGCACCAAAGCCGCAGGCCTGGCTCGTCTGATCGCCGGGTCCGGCGAATATCAGTTCGTCTAAGGAAGAAACATGGCCACCAAAGTCACGCGGCGGGAGTTCATTCGCGGCGGCGTCGCAGCGTTCACCGTCAGCTTTGCGGCGCCGGCGTTTCTGGTTGACATCGCACGCGCTCAAGGCGCGGTCTCCAGGAACCTCGTCGTGATCTATCTCGCCGGCGGCAACGACGCACTGAGTACCGTCATCCCGTACACCGATCCGTTCTATTTCAGTCGCCGCCCCGCGATTGCGGTGCCGGCAGGCCAGGTGTTGCAGATCGGCAGCGACGCGTCGGGCAAGGCGCTCGGTCTACACCCGCGCCTCACAGGCCTGCAGACGATTTTCAACGAAGGACGCCTCGCGATCGTGCAGCGCGCCGGCTATGCGAACTCGAGTCGTTCGCATTTCCAGGGAACCGATATCTGGGGCACCGCGGATCCGAACAACTCCGGAGGCACGGGATGGCTCGGTCGCTACCTCGACGCACTGCCATCACCGATCGATCCGCTGGCCGGGTGGAACACGTCGGGCGCCACATATCGAGCGCTGACCGGCACGACCATCGCCGTTCCATCCATCACCAATCCCGCGGGTTACAGCTTCGCGAGCCCGAATTCCGGCGCCGAGGCGATTAACGAACGTAACAGTGCCATTCGCCTTGCGTCCGCCGCAGGTTCCGATCGTCCGAACCTCGCGTTCGTCAACACCAGCGCCATGGAGGCGTTTGCGACCCTCGACCGCGTCGGCTCCGTCGTCAGCTATCAATCCTCGGTGACCTACCCGAACAACGGCTTCGCCCAGGCGCTCAAGACGGTGGCTGGATCGATTGCGAAGGGTATCGGCACGCGCGTCTACTGGGTGCAGACCGGCGGCTTCGACACGCATTCAGGCCAGGGCAATGCGGGCGGCGGCGGCTATGCGACGTTGATGTCGACGGTTGGCGACGGCCTCCTGGCGTTTTATAAGGACCTGCAGAATCAGGGGCTGCTCAACAGCACGTTGATGATTGAGTTCTCGGAATTCGGCCGCCGCATTTCTGAAAACGGCAGCCAGGGAACCGATCACGGCGCGGGCGGCATGATGATGGTGATTGGCGGCGCCGTGCACGGAGGTATCTACGGGACTGCTGCGGATCTCAATCCGCGCCCGGACAACACCACGCTCGAAAACGCGGGCGGGGACGTCACCTACGAAACGGACTTCCGCTCCGTCTATGCCAAGGTGCTCGATGGGTGGTTGGGCGCCGACTCAACTGCGATTCTCGGCGGGAACTTCCGTACAAACGCCCCCGCGTTTATCTGATCTGCCGGGTCCAACCAGCCTTCGCGCTTCGCGCTATGGCGGTCCGCCGTAGCCTTGGCGAAGGCGGAAAGGACCCGGCCTACTCTGCGCTCCCGGCCTATCCCAGATCCCAGCCGCCTGTTCTCGATCACCGGAATATTGCGGTCGTTGATGGTCTAGTCAACGAAACCCACCGTTCTTCAGCGAAAAACATTGGGTACGAACAGTGCACGCGGTCCGTGCGCGATCGGACGCTGTGCAAGCGTCGGTCAAGCTCAAAGCTGCTGGAGACCGCCCATGCAATCGGGCAATCCGCTACTCGACCACTTGTTTCGACGCGCGGGGTTCGGTGCAAGCGCGGCGGACCTGCAGGCCGTCGCTGGATTGTCGTATTCGGCCGTCGTCGACTATCTCGTCGATTTCGAAAAGCAACCCGACGATGTGGATTCGAAGATCGGGTTGGCAGAGTACGTGAGCGTGACGTCGCGCGGGCAGTTCTCGCCGAGCACCAACATCGACGACGCGCGGCAGCGTTGGCTGTTTCGGATGATCCACACCAGGCGCCCTCTCCAGGAAAAAATGGCGCTCTTCTGGCACAACCACTTCGGCGTCGGTTACAGCAAGGTGGCCGGCACCCTGGGGAACATAGTCGGCACGAAGTTGATGGCCAACAAGGCCGGCGACACACCAGGGCCTCAGGGACATTACGAGCTGCTTCGTCAGATGGGGCTCAACAAGTTCCGCGATCTGTTGCTTGCCGTCTCGCAGGACCCGGCGATGCTGTGGTTTCTCGATGGTCGTACGAACACGAACACAAGGCCGCAGGAAAACTTCGGCCGCGAGGTCATGGAGCTCTTTACGTGGGGGCTCGGCCACTACGTCGAAGCTGACGTCTACGCAGCCGCACGCGTCTTCACCGGATGGAACCTCCGAAGCGTTGCGGAGAACGGGGAGCTGGCTGCGGCGTATCAGGAGTTTGTCTACCGCCCCGCGGACCATGACACGACCGCGAAGACCTTCACGTTCTCGATCAACGGCGGCTCGAACACGATTCCCGCTCGCAGCGCCGTCGCAGGCCTTCAGGACGGGTTTGAGCTGCTGCTGTCGTTGGCGAACCATCCGGAGACCGCGCGTCGTCTTGCGGGAAAGCTGTGGAACTTCTTCGTATCGGATCTCGAAGCCGCCGATCCGGCCTTTATCGAAGCCGTGACCGATGTGTACCTGCGCACCGGTACGGATATGCGCGCGGTGCTTCGCTACATTCTCAACTCACGATGGTTCACGGACCCCGGCAACTTCAACGCGCGGTACTCGTGGCCTGTTGAATACGTCGTGCGGACGATCAAGGAGATGGGATGGAATGGCTTCTCGGTCGATTCCGCCCGCGTTCCGCTCACCAACATGGGCCAGACCCTGTTTGAACCGCCCAACGTCGCCGGCTGGCAGTTGGGAGCGGCGTGGTTCGGCACGGGGCAGATGCTCGCGCGAATGAACTTCGCCGCGGCGCTTGCATCGAACCAGAAATTCAATCTCGCGCGCTCGTTCAGCGCCGCAGAGCGCGCGCAGCCCGCAGACGTGCTCGACGGGATGTTGAAACGACTGACTCCCGCGCCGTTTGCTGCCAACGAAACCACGGAGCTGCTCGGCTATCTCGCCGCCGGTGAACCGTGGACAGGCTCCGATGCGCAAATGAATGCGAAGGCACCTGGCCTTGCGCGCCTGATCGCCGGATCCGGCGAATACCAGTTCATGTAAAGAACCACCATGGCGACCAGAGTCACGCGTCGGGAATTCATCCGTGAAGGCGTCGCCGCGTTCACACTCAGCTTCGCGGCTCCTGCATTCCTCGTCGACATCGCGCGCGCACAGAGCGCGGTGTCTCGCAGCCTCGTCGTCATCTATCTCGCCGGTGGCAACGACGCCCTGAACACGCTGGTTCCGTATACGGACCCGTTCTACTACAGCCGTCGCCCGGGGATTGCCGTGCCGGCCGCGCAGGTCCTGCAGATAGGCGCCGAGTCGTCCGGCAAGGCGCTCGGCTTACACCCGCGGCTCGATGGCCTGCAAACGATCTTCAATCAGGGACGCCTCGCGATCATCCAGCGTGCCGGCTACCCGAACTCCAGCCGGTCGCACTTCCAGGGAACGGACATCTGGGGTACTGCGGACCCGAACAACTCGGCGGGCATCGGATGGCTGGGACGTTATCTCGACACGCTGCCCTCACCGATCGATCCACTCGCCGGATGGAATACTTCGGGCGCCACGTATCGCGCGTTGACCGGCAACCACTTGTCAATGCCTTCCATCACCGATCCACGGAACTACAGCTTCGCGAGCCCGAACAGCGGCGCCGAAGCGATCTACGAGCGCAACTCGGCGATTCGTCTTGCTTCGATGGCTGGGCCGGATCGACCGAGCCTGTCGTTTGTGAACGCGAGCGCCACAGCTGCGTTCGCCACGCTTGACAGGGTCGGATCCGTTGTCGGTTATCAGCCGACGGTCGCGTATCCCAACAACGGCTTCGCACAGGCGCTCACGACCGTTGCGGGGTCGATTTCGAAGGGCATCGGCACCCGCGTCTACTGGGTACAGACCGGGGGGTTCGACACGCATTCGGGTCAGGGCAACGCGGGTGGCGGCGCCTACGCCGACCTCATGACCACGGTCGGCGACGGCCTGCTCGCGTTCTACAACGACCTGAAGAACCAGGGACTCCTCGACAGCACGCTGATGATTGAGTTCTCGGAATTCGGCCGCCGCATTTCTGAAAACGGCAGCCAGGGAACCGATCACGGCGCAGGCGGCTTGATGATGGTGATTGGCGGTTCCGTCCGCGGCGGCATCTACGGCACCGCGGCGGACCTCAATCCGCGTCCCGACAACATCACGCTGGAGAACGCCGGCGGCGACGTCACCTACGAAACGGACTTCCGCTCCGTCTATGCCAAGGTGCTCGAAAGGTGGATGGGAGCCGACTCAACAGTGATTCTCGGCGGCAACTTTCGCACTAACGCCCCCGCGTTTATCTGATCCCCCAACTTTTATGGCGAGCCATCAAGGCTCGCCCCACGGGTGAATGTATGATCGCCGCATGAAAAAACTCTGGACGGTTGCCGCGGCGGCCGTCTGCCTCATGACGTTCCTTCATGCGCAGCCGCGGGCGCAGAAGGACAGCGACGAGGCCAAGCGGGTCAAGGACGCGACTACGATCTTCGACGAGATCATGGCCGCG
Organism: Vicinamibacterales bacterium; assembly: GCA_035764385.1. GTDB lineage: Bacteria > Acidobacteriota > Vicinamibacteria > Vicinamibacterales > UBA2999 > Gp6-AA40. The sequence continues at coordinate 12,622 of DASTZI010000074.1, read as the reverse complement.
GAGGACAAGTCGATTCCCACGGCGATTCTCGGCAAGGCAATGGGGATTGCGATCTTTCCGAGCACGATCAAGGCAGGTCTGGTCATTGGCGGCGTGCGCGGCCGCGGCATCCTGAGCGGGCGTACCGCCGACGGATGGTCCTCGCCCGCGTTTCTGACGCTGACCGGCGGCAGTTTCGGCCTGCAGATTGGCGGCGAATCAGCGGACATCATTCTCGTGATCAACGGCGATCGCGGGTTGCAGAATCTCGTCAGCAACCAGTTCAAGATCGGGACCGATGCGGCCCTCGCCGCCGGGCCGGTCGGACGCGACGCGCAGGCATCGACCGACATTCAACTGCGCGCCCAGATTCTCAGCTACTCGCGTGCGCGCGGTTTGTTTGCCGGCGTCACGATCAACGGCAGCACGATTCGTCAGGACCAGGATGCAAACCAACGGTTCTATGGCAAGCGCCTGACGACCAGACAGGTCGTGTTCGACGGCCAGGCGGGCGCACCGGATGCCGTCGGTGAATGGCGTGCCGCGCTGGCGAAATACGCCAAGTAGCACCAAATGGCAGATGAGGCGGGGCGCCCGCCTCCGCGCAGGCGCTTCGGCGAGGTCTCGCCGGAGCCGAAGGCGAAGGCGGATAAAGCCCCGCCCTGCACCGCGACATCCGATCGCCCCAATCACTCGTAGAATTCAACGGGCACATGTGGCTTCTCGCGGCTCTTGCGCGTCTGCAGCCCGCGGCGGAGTCGCAGGCGGAAGACGAATCGCGCCTGCGGCGGCTCGCGTCGGGTGATCAGACGGCGGCCGCCGGCTTGTACGACCGTCACGCGCGGCCGCTCTATTCGCTCATTCTCCGTATCCTCGGCAACGAAAGCGAGGCGGAAGACGTGCTGCAGGACGTCTTCGCGCAGGCGTTTCGTCAGGCCTCGCGATATGACGCACGGCGTGGTGCCGTAGCCGCCTGGCTGCTCACCATCGCGCGATCGCGGGCCATCGATCGTCTTCGCGCGCGTCGCACGCGCGTCGAGACCGTGGCCGGCGAAACGAAGACCCTCGACGAGATGCCCGATGCGCAGCCGGACGCCACCTCCACCATGCTCGACGAGGAGCGGTCGCGTCTGGTGCGGCGCGCGCTTGGCGAGTTGCCGATGCTGCAGCGGATGGCCATCGAGCTCGCCTATTACGAAGGACTCAGCCACAGCGAAATCGCAGAACGTCTCGAGCAGCCGCTGGGCACGGTCAAGACACGCATTCGAATGGGCCTGCTCAAGCTTCGCGACGTCCTGACGGAGGGGCGGGCATGACCGCGCACGACGAGCTGAAGGCGAACGCCGCCGGCTACGTGCTCGGCAGCCTGGATCCGGAGGAACGGCGTGCGTTCGAGTCCCATCTCGCCGGATGCGCGGAGTGTGCAGAGGAGGTCGCTTCGCTGCGGCCCGTCGTCGGCGCGCTCGCGACCGCGGTGCCGCAGGTCACGCCGCGTGCCGAGCTGCGCGAGCGCATTCTGTCGGGCGCGACGTCGCGGGCTGGGGCGGATGCGCGTATTCACGACCGAAAATCTCCGGCCGCGTTGACGTGGCTTCCGCTCGCAGCGGCCATCATCATCGCGATTGGTGCAGGTATCTACGCCGTGCGGCTGCAGCGCCAGATTGGCGAGCTGCGGGCGCGCTTCGATCAGGCGCAGGCGACGACCGCCGTTCTTGCTGCCCCCGATCTGGCCCGTATCGATCTGCAGGGTCAGCAAGTCGCGCCAGACGCCCGTGCACGAGCGTTGTGGAGTCGCTCGCGGGGTCTCGTATTCACAGCCGCAAACCTGCCGCCCGCGCCCGCGGGCAAGGCGTATCAGGTGTGGGTGGTGACGGCGCAGGCACCGATCAGCGCGGGGCTGTTGACGCCGGATCCGACCGGAGCCGGCACGCAGTTCTACATGACGCCTGCCGACATCGCACCGCCCGTCGCTGTCGCGGTGACGCTCGAACCAGCAGGTGGCGTTCCCGCGCCTACCGGCGAGCGGTACCTCATCGGGATGCCCTAGCTACTTGTAAATCTGTTGCAACGCCGAGTCGATGTCCGGATACCGGAACTGGAATCCGCTTCGGGTCGCTTTCGCCGGCAGCACACGCTGACCGCTGAGAATCAGCGCATCCGCCATTTCGCCCAGGAGCAACCGTAGTACGAATGCCGGAGCTGGCGCGAACGCCGGCCGGTGCAATACGCGCCCGAGTGCGCTTGCAAGCTCGCTGTTGGTCGCGGGGGCTGGTGCCGTCGCATTCAGCGGCCCGCTGATTCCCGATTCGTCAACCGCCCACCTGACCAAGCGGATCCAATCGTCGAGATGGATCCACGACCAGTACTGTTGGCCCGATCCGAGACGCCCGCCGGCGAACAAGCGGAAGGGAAGCGCGAGTCGGGGAAGCGCACCACCCGACAAATCGAGCGGTAGTCCCGTGCGAAGCAGGATGACCCTGGTCATCCAGGCCGCGTTCATCGCTGCCGCTTCCCACGCGACGCAGACCGATGCGAGGAAATCGGAACCCGACGGCGATTCCTCCGTCAGCGATTCGGATCCATGCGCGCCGTAGAAGCCCACCGCCGATTGATTCAGAAGCACTGAAGGCCGCCGTGATCCCTCCGACATGGCCTTCACAATCGAGTCGGTCGCGTGCACACGACTCTGGAGAATCTCCGCCTTGCGTGCCTCGGTCCATCGTCCGGAATCCAGTGACGTTCCGGCGAGGTTGACGACGACGTCGGCCCCTTCGAGTACGGATCGATCGCTCCAGGCCACCTGGTCGGAACCACGCGGATGACGACTGATGATCGTGACGTGATGACCATCCGCGCGAAACGAGGAGGCCAGAGCCGAGCCGAGAAATCCGGTGCCGCCGGCGATGACGACGTTCATGCGGCCGACGCTTCGCGTGCGTGAGCCTCGCCTGCGGCCACGTTCACGCGCGTCAGGACGATCGCGCCACAGACGAAGAAGACAATCACGGACAGCACCGCGGCGCGGCTTGAACCGAAGATGCTGACGGAGACGGCAAACAGTGCGGGTCCTGCGATGCCCGCGAACTTTTCGAACACTGAGAAGAACCCGAAATATTCAGATGACTTATGCTTCGGGATCATGCGTGCAAAAAGCGATCGGCTGAGCGCCTGGCTGCCGCCTTGAACCGTTCCCACGAGAAACGCGAGCGCAAAGAACTGCCACGCGGTGGTCATGAAATAACCGAGCACGCTGATGCCCGTATAGACGGCGAGGGCGAGAAAGATCGCGGCCTTCGCGCCGATGCGCGAGGCGAGAGCGCCGAACAGAAACGAAAACGGAATGCCGACGAACTGCACGACCACGAACGCGCCGATCTGCGCGTTCTGATCGATTCCGATCTCGGCGGCGTAAATCGCCGCCATGCGAATGATCGTCTGAATCCCGTCGTTATAGAGGAGAAATGCGACGAGCATCAGAAAGGCCTGGCGATAGCCGCGCAGCTCGCGAAAGGTCTCCCACACGCGCACGAACGCGGCGCGAATGGGGTTCTCGTTCGCGGTCTCATCCGCCTCGAGGACGCGGGGAGGCTCCGGCACGTGGCGAAACAGCGGCACTGAGAACACCAGCCACCAAATGCCGACGCTGATGAACGACAGCTTGATGCCGGCGACCGTGTCCGGGATCCCAAACGTCGTTGGCGTCAGAATCCACAGCAGGTTGACGACGAGCAGGATGCCGCCGCCGAAGTAGCCGATTGCATAACCGGCTGTCGAGACGCGATCCATTTCGTGCGGCGCCGCGATGTGGGGCAGCAACGAGTCGTAAAAGACGAAGCTCGAGGCGATGGCGATGTTGGAAATCATGAACAGCAGCGCCGCGTACATCCATTCGCCGCGGCCGATCGTCGCCATCAAGATTGTGGTGACGACGCCGAGGCCAATGAAGATGGCGAGCATGCGTTTCTTGATGGCGCGATAGTCGGCGATCGCGCCGAGGATCGGGCCGAGCATCGCCGTGATTGCCACCGCAATCGTGGTCGCCCACGCAAACCGCGCCGTGGCGATCGCCGCCGGCAGTCCGGCCGCGGCAAACGAGCTGAAGAACGGCGGGAACACCGCAGTAATGACGGTCGATTGAAACGCGGAGTTCGCCCAGTCGTACATCGCCCAGGCACGCAGTTCGCGACGATTGAGACCGAGACGATCCAGGAGGCTCATGTCAGAAGGTACGGCGCGCAACCCACTCGCGAAGCAAGGAGTCGACGACCACGTAACGCGGGCCTTCCTTCAGGAGCACGTCCTGTTTGGTCAGCGCGGCCAGCGACTTTTGAATCGTCGATGGTCCACCGAGCCGGTGACGCGACCGTGCATCGGCGGAGTGAATCTCACGACCTCCCTGCAGCACGACCGCGCGCAGCGTCGCGCGCTGTTGCAGCGTCAACCGCTGCCAGAGCGCTTCGAAGATCGTCTCCTGCTCGGACAACAGCCGCGTCAGCGTCCCGTGAAGATCCTCGAGCGTCGCCTTCCTCGCCCCCTTCGCGCGCACATCGTCCCACGTTTCATGCGCGAGGCGCTGGACGTCGTAGGGCAGGTTGCCAGCGAGCTCGATGATGGCGTCCGCAACGCCGGCTTCCGGTTTCATGCCCGTCTTGACGAAACGCTGGGCGATGAAATCGGCGAACAAGGTCGGCGATATTTTCTGGAGCCGCATCACCGGTCCAGCTTTGTAGAAGGGGCGTCTCGGACCAATCATTTTTTCCATCAGGCTCGGTTCTGAGCCGGCGAACACGTATCCGACCTGGCGCTGATGTTGTGTGGCGGCACGAAGCGCATGCTCGACGCTCCCGCCGTTGAAGCTGTCGATGGCCTGGAACTCGTCGAGCGCGACGACCACCGTGCGCTTGCGCTCGGCGGCGAGCTTGCCGGGCAGCGCGAAGACTTCGTTCGCGAGACGGTTGAGGTCGCGTGTGGTCGTCACCTGCGGAAACGCGACCGCGAAGCGCCCGAGCCCGGATTCCTTCGGCTCATACCGGATCTCGGGCCTGGTCGACCCGATCGCGTCCATCAACCACGTGCGGGCTCGATCCCACTTCGACTCGACCGAGGCGATCGCGCGCGCGTATCCTTCGAGGAACGCCAGATAGGAACTGTAGCTGCTGACCGTCACGTCGACCGTGAGCGCGCTGCGGCGGCGCAGGGCGTCGAGTGTCTGGCGGATCAGCGACGACTTTCCGTACCGCCGCGGCGAGATGAGGAAGACCTTCTGCCCGTTGCCGAGGTCCGCCACGAGGCGGTCGAGCTCGGTTTCGCGGTCCACGAACGCGTCGCCGGGGACGACCTCGCCGTAGACGAAGGGGTTGTCCATATCGTTCTGCCGATCCCGTCAGGAGTACGCCAGTTGGCGTAATAAGATTACGCTACTTGGCGTAATGATTACGCTACTTGGCGTAACGGTCAAGCGGGAGCTGGCCGGTGTAGACGGCCATGCCGACGACCGCATCCACCTGGTGGGCGTCGAGCAGGTCGATGTCATCCCACGTCGTGATGCCGCCGGCGGCGGTGACACGACGGCCGGTTGCCCGCCGGACGGACAAAATCGCCTCGATGTCGGTGCCCTGCATCAGGCCTTCCTTATCCACATGGGTATACAGGAACTCGCCGCAGAACGGCTCGAGCGCCCGCACGGCGTCGACGGCAGTCATCGGCAGCACCGTCCGCCAGCCGTGAATCGCCACATGGCCGCCGCGGCTGTCGACGGCCGCGATCACGCGTTCGGCGCCGACCGCGGTTGAGAGCGCACGTGCGAATTCCACGTCGACGGTTCCGTTGCGGAACAGTGCTGAGCTCGCGATGACGGCGTGTGCGCCGTCGCCGAGAACCGTCGTCGCTCGCTCGATCGAACGGATGCCGCCGCCAACGCGGCAGGGCAGCCTCTTACAGATATCTGCGACCATGGCGGCGTTGCTGCCCTCGCCTTTGGCCGCGTCGAGATCGATCAATTGCACGCGGGGGAATGGCGAGAACCTGCTGATCCACACCTCGGGGTCGGTCGCTGCAATGGCGAGCTTCTCGCCCTGGACCAGCTGAACGATCCGGCCACCCTGGAGATCGATCGAGGGGATCAGCATTTAGTTGGTGGTTGGTGGTTGGTGGTTCGCGGTTCGTGGTGAGTGGTTTTGTGGCGAACAGCTCACATCCGGACCGGAATATTCCGTGTATCCAGATACTTTTTCAACTCGCCGACCCCCGTGTCGTCGTAGTGGAAGATCGAAGCGGCCAGCGCGGCGTCGGCGCGGCCATGCGTAAAGACGTCGTAGAAGTGCTCGAGATCTCCGGCACCTCCCGATGCAATGACGGGGATATTCACGGCGTTGGCGACGGCGGCGGTCATCTCGCAATCAAACCCCGACCGCGTGCCGTCGCGGTCCATCGACGTGAGCAGGATTTCGCCGGCGCCACGCGATTCGGCTTCCCGCGCCCATTCGACGGCATCACGTGCCGCGTCCGACGTTCCGCTTCGGACATAGACCGCAAACCCGTTGCCGCGTCGCTTCGCATCGATCGCGACGATCACGGCCTGGCTGCCGTATCGACGTGCAAGCGTGGTGATGAGCGCGGGATTGCTCAACGCCGCGGTGTTGAGGCTGACCTTGTCCGCCCCGGCGTCGACCGCCGCCGCGGCATCATCTTCCTTGCGAATGCCGCCGCCAACCGTCAGCGGCAGAAAAATTCGATGCGCGACCGCGCTGATGGTCCTGGCGAGCGCCTGCCGGCTTTCAAGCGTCGCGGTGATATCCAGCACGACGACCTCGTCGATGCCTTCGACGTTGTAGCGCTGCGCCAGCTCCGCGGGATCGCCGGCATGGCGCAGCTGCTGAAACTGAACGCCCTTGACGACCTGACCATCACGAACATCCATGCACGCGATGATGCGTTTGGTCAGCACTCAGCCTCCACATGAGGAGTTGCGAGCGACAGGTTGCGTGCGATCTCGAGAAAGTTGCGGATGATCTGCAACCCCGCGTCGCTCGACTTTTCGGGATGGAACTGGACCCCGAAGACGTAGCCGCGTTCGACAACCGCAGCGAAGGTTTCGCTGTGCGTGGTTGCCGCGACGCAGGCATCAGTGATCGGCGCCGCATACGAGTGTGTGAAGTAGACATGGGAATGCGGGCCGAGACCTGCCAAGATTCGACCGGTTCCTCGGAAATCCAAGGCATTCCACCCGACGTGCGGAATCTTCAGGCCCGCTTCCGCGTCGCCGCGCAACCGCGTGACTCGGCCCTCCAACACACCAAGGCCAGGAACCTCCGGCGCCTCGTCGCTTCCCTCGAAGAGCCACTGCATCCCGAGACAGATCCCGAGCAGCGGTGTCCCGCGGCGCACCGTGTCCGCAATGGCATCGCGCCACGGTCCGACGAGCGCGGAGGTCGCGGCGAAGTTGCCGACGCCGGGCACGATCACCGCCGAAAATCGCGCACACTCCTCCGGCCGTGCCGGCGTGGCAAAGTCTGCCCCGAGAGCGGTCAACGCCTTTCGAACCGACGTCAGGTTGCCGGCGCCGTAGTCGATCAACGCGATCACAGCAGGCCCTTCGTGCTCGGCAGCATCTTCGCGAGTCGCGCGTCGCGTGCACAGGCGACGCGCAGCGCGCGCGCGAACGCCTTGAACACCGCCTCGATGTGATGGTGGCTCGAACGGCCGTAGAGCACCTTGACGTGCACGTTCGCCCTCGCACCAGACGCGAAGCCGTCGAAAAAGTCGTGCACGAGCTCCGTCTGCAGATCACCCACCCTTGGCGTCTTCACCTTGAGGGTCACGACGGCGTGCGGACGTCCGCTCAGATCGATGGCGGCGACGGCGAGCGTCTCATCCATCGGCATGACGAAGTAGCCCGCCCGATTGATGCCTTTGCGGTCGCCGAGCGCCTTCAGCAGCGTTTCGCCGAGCGTGATGCCGACATCTTCGACGGTGTGGTGCTGGTCGACGTCGAGATCCCCCTTTGCCTTCAGCGCCAGATCGAAGCCGCCGTGCCGCGTGAACAGCTCGAGCATGTGATCGAAGAAGCGGATGCCGGTACTGACGTTGTAACGGCCCTCGCCGTCAATGGTCAGCCGCCCTTTGATCCGGGTCTCGGTGGTTCGCCGATCGAATGTCGCGCCGCGCTTCATCACGCCTGCCTCGCGGCCATCACCGACTCGAGCGCTGTAATGGCGGCTCTGGTGTGCTCGAGGACGCCGGTCGTAATCCGCACGCACCCGGGCGTCGCGGGATCCTTGGACCGATCTCGAACGTGGATCCTGCGCGCGGACAGTGCCTGGATGAACGGCGCCGTTTCGCCGACCCGTACGAGGACATAGTTCGCCGCGCTCTCCCAGTACTGCAGCCCGAGGCGGCGGCAGGCGGCATAGAGCAACTCCCGAGACTCAGCGACCTCCGCGGCATAACGCGGCAGGAAATCGGTATCTTCGAGCGCCGCCTGAACGGCCGTCAGCGCGATCACATTGATGTTGAAAGGCAACGTGACATCGCGGACCGGCTGCAGCGCCGGTGGCTGACCGATGACGATGCCGACGCGCATGCCCGCGAGGCCATACGCCTTGGAAAACGTTCGACCCACGAGCACGTTCGGGTGCCCCGTCACGTGGGGTACAAAACTCTCGCCGCCGAACTCGATGTATGCCTCGTCAATCAGCACGATCGCGTCTCCGGCAGCTGTGCTGATCCGTTTCAGGTCCGCGATTGAAATCAACTGACCGGTCGGGTTGTTCGGCGTATTCAGGAAGATCATCCGTGTCCGCGGCGTGATCGCGCGGATCACGGCATCCGTCGGAAAACTCAGGTCCGGATTGGCGGGAACCCGGACTGCCGTCGCCCCGGCCGCTGCCGTCGAATTCGGATACGGATCGAATGCCGGCGTCGGCACGATCGTTTCGGCATCGTGGATACGCGCCTTCGAGATGTGGCCGACGGCCGCCATCAGGATGCCTTCATCGAGCCCGTTGGTCAGCAGCACCCACTCCGGGTCGACGTCGAAGTACCGCGCAATCGTCAGCACGAGGCTGGGATAGGACGGATACGTCGAGATGTCCGTTGGCTGCAAGCGGCGGATCGCGTCGATCACACGAGGCGAGCATCCGCCCGTGTTCTCGTTGAGGTGCAGCCGCAGGCCTTCGCCCGGATCCGGATACCCCTGAATCAGCATTCGTCAGTCCGTTTCATCATCTGCGGCGCGGACGCTTCGGATCCGCGAATCGAATCTCGATCGATCGTGCGTGTCCTTCCAACCCCTCTGCCCGCGCCAGCGCGACCACGCTCGGAGCGATGCTTCGCAGCCCCTTTGGCGTCAGTCGCTGGACGGTTATCTGCCGGACAAAGTCGCCGGCCGAGAGTCCCCCGCGGACGCGCGCCGCACCGGCCGTCGGCAGCACGTGATTCGATCCAATCGCATAGTCGCCCGCGACCTGAGCCGACCACACTCCGACGAAGACGGATCCGGCGCTCTTCACCTGCTTGGCCAATCGCTCGTCGTCAACAACGAGATGCTCGGGCGCTGCGTTGTTGGCCAGCTCCATCGCCTCGCGCAGCGATGCGGTGACGATGACGCCGCCATGCGTTGCCAGCGACTCGCGTGCGGGGCCGTCGGCGGGCATCTGCTCCGTGATCTCTTGCACGACGCGACTCGCCAGCGTGCGGCTCGGGGTGACGAGCACGGCCCGAGCGTCAGGATCGTGTTCTGCCTGCGCAATGAGGTCGGCCGCGAGCCAGCCTGCGTCAGCCTTCGACGCAACGACGAGAATTTCAGTCGGCCCCGCGTAGAAATCGATTCCGCAGTCGGTGGCCACCAGTGCCTTCGCCGCCGCGACGTACCGGTTGCCGGGACCAACGATCTTGTCCACGCGCGGGACCGATTCGGTGCCATAGGCGAGCGCCGCAATCGCGTGCGCGCCGCCGAGCCGGAACAGGCGCGATACGCCTGCTTCGAGCGCGGCCGCCATCACCACCGGTTCCGGACGCGGGCAGACCGCGATCACCTCGTGCACGCCGGCGGCGATGGCCGGAATGGCCGTCATCAGGAGCGAAGAGGGAAGTGGATAACGGCCGCCAGGAACATAGCAGCCGACGCGATCCAGCGGCACAATCCGCTGCTCGACCGCGATGCCGCCACCGACCTGTGTCTTCCAGCCACGTGGAACCTGCCGTTTCGCGACGGTTCGTATGTTGGCGGCGGCGCGCCGCAGCGCGCGGCGGACCGATACAGGCACCAGCCGCGCGGCTGCTGTCATCTGCTTCCGCGAAATCTCCGCTTGACCGTCGAGACCGTCGAAGGTCCGCGCGTAGCGCAGCAGCGCCGCATCGCCATGCTGGCGGACGTCAGCAACGATCTCCGCCACACGACGGTCCGTCTCCGCGTCCCGTACGCGCTGCGGCGACAGCAGCTCGCTCACCGCGTCCCGATCGGTCGATGCCACGATTTTCACAGCACGATCTTGTTCAGGGGGTACTCGACGATCCCCTGGCCGCCGGCCGCTTTCAGTTTCGGGATCAGGTCGCGGACCGTCCGCTCTTCGATGATCGTATTGACGGCGACCCACTCCTCGTCGCTCAACGAAGAAATCGTCGGACGTTGCAGCGCCGGAAGCTGCTGCAGCACCTTGTCCAGATCGCGTCGACGGACGTTCAGCATCAGGCCGACGCGCCCCTGTGCCTCGATCGCGGCTCGGAGCAGCAACGACATGTTCTCGAGTTTTGTCCGCTTCCACCCGTCGGCGAGCGCATCCCCATTGGCGATGAGTTGCGTGTTCGATTCGAGGACGGTATCGAGAATTCGCAGCCGGTTCGCGCGGAGCGTCGAACCGGTTTCGGTCGCTTCGACGATGGCGTCGGCGAGCACCGGCGGCTTGACTTCCGTCGCGCCCCACGAAAACTCGACGCGTTTGACGGGGACTTTCAGCTTCTCGAAGTAGCTCTTTGTGACTTGCACGAGTTCGGTCGCGATCGTCGCGCCCGCGAAATCAGTGGGCGCGTGGAAGCGCGACTCTTCGGGCGCGGCGAGTACCCACCGCACCTTGCCGAAACTCTGCTTGGAGTACACCAGATCGGCGAGACTCGTGACGCAGGTGTGCGGGTCTCGACCGAGCCTGTGTTCGGCCACCCAATCGAGGCCCGTCAGTCCCGCATCGAGTACGCCTTCGCAAACGTACCTGGTCATCTCTTGCGCCCGGATCAGCATGCATTCGATCTCGGGATCGTCGATGGCGGGGAAATACGAACGCGAGCTGACGTAGATGCTGAATCCCGCGCGCGCAAAGAGCTGCACGGTCGCATCCTGCAGCGAGCCCTTCGGAATGCCGAGTCGAAGCTTCATGGGAGCGTGATGCCCTCCAGGCGGCGGAAGAAGCAGGTGCGCTCGCCCGTGTGACACACGTTGCCGTCGCCGAGCCGCTCCGCTTTCACCAAAACGGTGTCGTCATCGCAGTCGATCAGCACGTCGCGCACCGCGAGTCGGTTGCCGGAGGTCTCACCCTTGGTCCAGAGCGTGTTCCGGGTGCGGCTGAAGAACGTCACGTAGCCAGTCTGCCGTGTAACGTCCCACGCCTCCTGGTTCATGAAGCCGACCATGAGCACTTCGCCGCTCATGTGGTCCTGGACGACCGCGGGTATCAAGCCATCAAGTTTCGAAAAATCCATCTCTGTCTCGTAGGGGCCGGCTTGACCCGGCCCGGTACAACAAAAAACCCCGCCCTGATTCCGGCGGGGTCTGCATTGCGTTTGGTGACTCGTGAGGTTCTGGTTTTCCTTACGCGCGCAGTCCTGCCGGACGACCCTGGTGGCCGTGGTGATGACGGACGTGCGCGTGTGCCTGGAACCGAACCATTGAGCTCAGAAGCCTATCAAATGGGATGAGGGAGCGCAAGGTAAGCATCAGCCTCGATTTCGACGAGCATGTCGGGATCGATCAGCTTTGCGACCTCCACCATGGAGGTCGCCGGCCGAATGGTTCCGAAGAACTCGCCGTGCGCGCGGCCGACTTCCTCCCATCGACTGATGTCGGTGACGTAGATGCGCGTCCGCACGACATCGTCGAGTCGCGCACCAGCCTGCTGCAGCGCCGCCTCGATGTTGCGGAGTGCCTGGAGCGCCTGCGCGCGCATGTCGCCTTGCCCGATGACTCGGCCGTCGGCATCGGTAGCCGTCGTGCCGGACACGTGAACGTAGGAGTCGACGCGCACCGCTCTGGAGTAGCCGACCACCGGCTCCCACGGCCGGCCGCTGGAGATGTTTTGCCGCATGGAACGGATGTTATGCTCAATCCGTGTTACGACAGATTGCGTGCGTGTTGATGGTGGGTCTGGGAGTTTCGCTCGCCGGGTGCCGTCAGGCTGACGGTCCGATGCCTGAAGCGACCGAGTCGGTGGCAAATGAGCTCGGCGACATCAGCCGGGACCTGCAGAACGTGGCGTATCAGAGTCCATCCGGTACGCAGGATCTCAGCGACGACATCAGCCACTATGCGCAGGGAACCAACGGCGGTGAAGCCGCGGCCCAGGAGCTCGCCCGTCGTCTGGCGCAGGCGCTTATGGGAAAAATGTTCAAGGTCGCGCAGGCGATGCCCGTCGCGCACACCGCCTGGGTCACTGTC
>DASTZI010000073.1:0-4833 GCA_035764385.1 Vicinamibacterales bacterium | reverse complement strand
GTCTTCGTGGTTCAGAAGTCGATCTCCAGGCTGAGCCTCGCGTACCGCGCCGGCTGGAGAGCGGTCGGCTGCAACCACGGCCCACCCGGCACGAACGTCTGGTTGTAGGCCGTGACGACGTCCACGTTCATCAGGTTGTAGATGTCGACCCCGAACTGAGTCCGCATTCCGGCTAATCGGAGAATCTTCGCAACCCGGAAATCGACGTTGTTGCGTCGATCGGCAAACATCGTGTACGGCGGGATCAGATTCACCGTGGCAACAGCGGCCCCTGTAAGAGCGCGCCCGAGCGGCTGCGGTCCGGCGGCGATCCACGCGTTGTCTGCCACGAAGTTCGCCTCGAGGTACTCTCCGGGTACGCTGATCCACGTCGAGGCCAGCTGAACATCCCATCGCGGAATCGTGTACGTGGCGAGCCCACGGATGTCAGTTCGGTACGGTTCGACGTATCGACAGTAGGGGTTCGTCACCGAGAGCGAACCCCGTTGCGTCGTCACCAATACGTTGGCCGTGACCGAGCTGTTCGCGGCTCCCGTCGGGCCACTGCCGAGTTCTGGCAGCTTCGCGCGCACAGCGCAGCCGTCAGCGAGCTTGCGCCCGGTCCCTGCCCCGCCCTGCAGCGTCAGCCCCATTTTCAACCGAGCCGCGACGGAGTAATCGAAGCCTTGCCAGTTCTCCTTCTGATCACCGAAGTTTCTGGACGACTGCGCGAGCTCGTCCACGAGACCGACCTTGGCCGGCACGAGGTTGTACAGACCACCGATCGTGTAGCCGCCGCCGCCAGGCAGCCGCGGGTCGAGAGGCGCCTTGATACTGAATGGCGTGTAGTCCTCGAAGCTAGTCGCCCGGTTGTCCACGACGTACCAGTTGCCCCACGAATTCCGATGGAAGCCCGCGGTCACTGAGAGACCAGGCATAACTTCGTGCTGCACCGACATGCCGAGGCTCCAGTTGTGCGGCCGCGTGTCCCAGCCGCCAACGTAGCCCGGATCGAACGTGCGACTGAACACTTGCCGCCCCAGATTCTGATTGTCCATCCGCTGGCATTCACCATTCGCGGCAGGGTTCAACAGATCGCAATCCGGCACGTAGTTCATGTTGGTATCGGTCCACCCGCGCGTCGTCCGGACGACGGTGCGCACCAGAGGATTCATATCCAGATCGGTATTGGTCGCCGTGATGGCTTCCATGTATTTGCCGATGTTGAACTTGATTGCCGTCTTCCCATTCCCGAACAGATCGTACGCGGCGGCGATGCGTGGTGAGAGGTCCTTCCAGCCATACCCGGCCGTCGATCGACTCGCATAGAAGATCTCCTCCGGCGCGTACGGATAGCCAGAGCCGCCAACCCGCGAATCCGGATAGCTCGAGACGAGCGAGTCGTATCGCAGACCGCCCTGAAGCGTGAGTCGCTTGAACGTCCACTGATCCTGGGCGTAGAAGTTGGTCGGAATGAGATTGCGGACGTACTTGATGTGACCGCCCACCACGACGGTTTGGGTCAACTGGTTCGGTATGCCATCTCGCATCCGGATCTGCGTGACCTGGTTCGGATAGTTGTAGGTCTGAGACGGATTGCCGAACCCGCCCTGGTAGCCGAATTTCACGTTGTGCGCGCCCGTGACGTAGGTCAGCGATGCGCGTACGCTCGCAAGGTTGCCGATCAACGAGTGCGCGAATCCGCCTTGCACGGGCGCTGACGGCGCCCGCGACAACAGGTTCGGGACCTCGCCGCCCTGCTCCAGCACCTGGATCATCCGCCGGTCGTCCGTGCCGTCGTTGCGTGGACCGAAGCGATAGCGCGCCTGATACATGCCCCAGCCGGCCTCGGCCAGCAACCGTCCTGAGATCGGAGACGACCACGTCGCGTTTGGTTGACGGGAGGGGATGTAATACGACCGGGGCGTCGCTTCCGGCGTCGTCAGCTGACCGGCGGTCTCGGCGCCACCTCCCCTCCCGTAGTTCGAGTCGAGGTACTGCTCGGCCCATTGCATGTTGAACTTGTTGCGCGGCGTCGCCTGCCAGGTCAACCGCATCGTTGCCTGACGCTCCACCCTATTGGTAAATGCTGGTTTCGATCGGTCGAAATCGACTGTCCACGCATCCAGCTTGCCGGCGTTGTTGTTCCACCACAGTCCGGGCACCGTGCTCTCGCCACCTGTCTGACGAAAGGCCGAGAAGAACCACAACTTGTTCCGCACGATCCGGCCGCCGAACATCGGGTTGACGTCGTACACCTTGATCAGTTCGGAAGGCGATCGCAGGCCCTTGGCCTTGAGCCTGTCGGTGTAGTTGCTGCCTTGCAGCGCGCTGTTCGAGCCGCTCACATTGAACTGACCGCTGAAGTTATTCGCTCCCTCCCGCGGGATGACATTGACGACCACGCCGCTCGTCTCGGCATCCGCGAGCCCACCTGAAATGGTGAGCACCACTTCCTGCGCGGCGGCCACCTGCGGCATGTTTCCGCCACCGCCGTTTCCGCCTGCCCACCCCATGTTGATGCCGTCCGCGTAGATCCGCGAGTCGGCCGCACGGCCGCCATGGATGGACGCGGCCACGCCCTGCATCGACCCTCCGATGCCGCCCGAATCGGTGTTCGAGTTCCCGATGATGCCGACACCGCCGGTCGCAGACATGCCGGGAACCAGGTTCTGCAGACCAAGCGCGTTCCGCGAGGAGGGAATCGCGGAGATGATGTCTCTCGTGATGATCTGCTGCGTCCGCGCGCTCTGCACATCGACAATCGGCGTCTCACCGCTGACCGTGATCGTCTCCTGAAGTGCACCGACCCTCAGGTCGGCATTGACGGTCGCCACGAAGTTGCCTGACAGTTCGATCCCTTCGCGCTTGACGAGGCTGAACCCCTGCAACTCGAAGGTGACGGTGTAGACACCCGGCCGGAGATCGACGATGCGGTACTGGCCGGTCGCGTCGGTCACGACCGAGCGGACTCTTTCAATCAAGGCCGGACTGGCGGCCTCAACGCGTACGCCCGGCAAGACGCCGCCCGAGTTGTCCTTGACAACGCCGGTGATCGCGGCTTGCGCAAAGACCGTTGACGGTAAGAGCAGGAAGACCAGGACGAACGGAAGGGCCCACGAGGATCGCTGGATCAGGTTCGGCATCGCTGTCCTCCTTACCGGTGGTGGAAGTGGACCAACGCGAACGCGCGGGAACGATCTCGAGTGGATTACGTGTGGCGCGGGGAGGCTAACTGCGTGGCGTACGGCATGTCAAGGCGAATCGCGCAAAGTGGCGAGGCTCCACCTCGCTCGTCCAGCGCTTGATTGCCCGCGCTCCGCGCGGACGTCTAAGCACATCAATTCGCGTGTGCTTTGTACCAGACGAGGAAGTCGAGGACGTTCTCGTTGGCGGCCAAACGGCGTGCGTAGAGAGTCGTCGTGGTATCGACGGGGCGTATCGTGAGCGACCTCAGATCCGGTGCCGAGACATTCGCCAGAAGAAACGCGCCGGGCTTCAGCATCGCCTCGATATTCGACATGGCCAGCGCCTGCTCGAACGTGTCGTAGTAGATCAACACGTTCGTCGCGATCACGAGATCGAATGGTTCACCATCGAGGCGCTGGGTCACGATGTTGACATTCGACACCGACATCCGCCGAACCTCAGCGGCCCTCGCACGAACGCTCCGCAATTCGGCGAGCTCCGCGATAGTCGCCGACGGTGTCGTCGGAACCGATGCGCCGATCTGATCGCCGAACCTTTGCCAGTACGCGCGAACCTCGGCTACCCACGGCGTACTCTTTGACAGCGGCAGGTTCAGCGTGTAGCCGATGTTTCTCGCGGCCCTTGCGCGGGCGCGTGTCATGTGATCGACGATTCGGGGACTGATGTCGAGAAGCGCCATCTCCGGACCTGGCGGCGGCGCAAGACCGAGCCGCGTGAGTGACTCAGACACGGCAAACGGCTGCACCGTCTGTGGAGGATAGAAGTCGAAACCGACGTCTTTGTCCGCGAAGTCGAGTCCGGGACCGACGATCGCCACGCGTTTCACGGCACGGGGTTCCAATAGCCCGCGCGCCTTCATTGCCGCGAGCGCCTGTTCGACCGAATAGTTGGGAATCAGCGACGCATCAAGCGACAGACCACGCGTGCGAAACAGTCGCGATCGCTCGACGAATTCGGACATCGGGTCGCCGCGGCTCGTCGCGCCGAGCTCCTGATCGATCTGATCCTGTTCGCTCGCGACGCGAATGATCGCCGCAAGCAGATACATTCGGGCCGCTTCCCTGTCGGCGGCGGTAGCGAAGCGAAGTCCTCGTCGCTGTAGAAGGGACCGCGCGAAGAGGCGGCGCTCGTCGTTCCCCGGCGCCGCCAAAGCCGCGATCAGATCGTCGAGTCGGACCGCGATCAGCTCCATGGTTCGTCGCAGCACCAGGTCGCGATCGCCCGCCGATCCCGACTCGACTGTGCCGAGCACCGCGCGCGGTCTAGATGTAAATGTGGTGCCGAACAGCAACCAGTTGACGATGGTGTCTTCGTCACCCTGGTCGAGCCGCGCACGGATCTCGCGATCGCGACGCTCGATCCAGCGCGGCCATGCCGCTTCCATTTGCGCCGGCCGCAGCGTGTTGAGGTCAGGTGGAAGCGTGCCCGCCAGCTCGGTCAAAATCGGGCGGGCCTCATCGAAGCGGACGAATCGGGCTGGACTGACCGCGCCCGCCGCGCCCAGCACTCCGCCTGCTGTGATCAGGAGCAGGATGCCGACAGTCCGAGCGTGACTTTGAGAAATGCGCCGATCCTAACAGTTCTCGATACTGAGCGTGTTCCGGGTGATGATCGCGCGTTGCAGTCAGTTCACCGTGGCCGATC
>DASTZI010000072.1:0-3441 GCA_035764385.1 Vicinamibacterales bacterium | reverse complement strand
TCTCGGAAGCATCACCGCCTGGCTGCTCTATCGCCTGGTATCGTCGCGTTTCGGCCGGATAGTGGTTGCACCGAAGGACGCAACGTTGGACAAGCGCATTCACGTGCGAGGTAGCTGAAGTGAGTATTCGTGGTTCGGTCTCATGAGCGGCGGGCTTGGGACGATTGTTCGTGCGCTGGACACGATCGTGTCTTCAGCCAGGCCCGCAGCGAGCAGGCGATCCGTCGACACGGCGAATCAGCGCTCGGCGGGATCTCTCGGCTGAGGTTTCAAATGAACTCGTGGACCGGCAAGCCGTCGGCGCCACGCAACAACGCCGTGCGCTGTTTGCGGACGAACATCGGCAACGTCTCGACGTCGTTCAGAGAGGACCTTCTAGAGCGAATGAGACTGGCCCGGCGTCTTCGGATCGTCCTGGACCAGCGGCACAATCGCGTGAATGGTGGTGCCGTGTTGCGGCTCCGACTGAATCGCCAGTCGACCGCGGACGGCTCTCGCGCGTTCGTTCATGCTGGTCAGACCAAGGCCGCGCCCTTCGCTCGTCGAGATCTCGAAGCCCGCGCCGAAGTCGCGGACGATCAACTCGATGTGATCGACTCCGCCGCGGAGTGTCACATCGATCGTCCGCGTGCCGCTGTGTTTCATGGCGTTCTGCAGAGCCTCCTGCAGCACGCGGTACAGGCAGACGGCGATGTTCCTCGATACACCTTCCGGGACGCTCTCGGCGTTGAAGGTGATCTCGACAGCGCGGTCACGCGAGGCCTCCCGGCACAACGCGGCCGCCGCCGCGACAATCCCGAGGTATTCGAGGCGCGCAGGGTGCAAGCGATGCGAGAGCGCCTGCACGTCCTTGGCAATGCTCATGACTTGTTCGCGTGCTTCTTCGATCTTTGGCCTCGCTTCCGTGGCAGGCGCATCACCGGCCCCCGCCAGCGTGCCAAGATCGATACTCAACACCGCCAACCGCTGCTGGATGTCGTCGTGAAGCTCTCGAGCGATGCGGCCGCGCTCCGCTTCCTGGGCATCGATCAACCGCTGACTGATCGTGGCCAGCGCCTCTGCGGCCTGTCTGCGTTCCGTGACATCGATGGCGAAGCCGATGTACCCCGCAAAGGAACCGTCACCCTGGTATTGCGGCGCACCCGTACTGACCATCCACCTGTATTCGCCGTCGGAGCCACGGAGGCGGAAATCCATCTGGAACGATTCTCGCCGCTCGAAGGCCTTGGTATAGCTGCTCCAGCACTGGGAAACGTCTGCCGGGTGAATTCGATCCATCCAGCCGTTCCCGCGCGCCGCGTCGAACGGCTGGCCGGTGACTTTGAGCCACGTCTGGTTGAGGTAGGTGCAGCTCTTGCTGACGTCCGACATCCAGACGATGACCGGTGCACTATCTGCGATGAGGCGGAATTGTTCCTCGCGCTCTCGCAACGCCGCCTCGGCGCGAGCCCGCTCGATGAGATCGGCCGCCTGCCGGGCCAGCACGTCGAAGAACCTGAAATCGTTCTCCGGCGGCGTGTGCGGTGCGTGCCAGTGCGTCGAAATCATGCCCAGCGGACGTCCGACGCGGGACCACAGCGGCGTCGATTGCACCGCTCGGATGCCCGAGCGGCGATATTCCTCCAGATCCGGCGTGCCAGCCATGAACTCGCACAGGTCGACATCGCTCACCACGACGCGCACGTTGTCGCGGAGCGCGACTCCACAAGTACTGGCGGCATCGGCGGTGACCCTGTGCCAGAAAGCGACCGAGTCCGGGTGGAAGTTCCTCCAGGCGAAGAGCGTCAGTGACTCGCCGTCCGGCGCGAGCATCTGGATGCTGGAGGCATCGGAGGACATCAACTCCATCGCCGCGTCCAGAATCTGCGCAAACAAAGACTCCTGAGCCGATTCGGAAATCATCCGAGTGCTGATCGACTGCAGCCGCGCCAGCCGTCGCTCGCTGTCCTGCAGCGCCGCTCGAGCGCGTTTGCTCTCCGTCACGTCTCTCAGGATCTTTGACGCGCCGACGATGGCACCATTCGCATCTCTCACCGGCGAGATGGTGATGGAGACATCCAGGGTCCGTCCGTCCCGGGTCACACGGCGCGTTTCGTAATGCTCAATGCGCTCGCCAATTCGCACCCGTCGGAGGATGTCCTGCTCCTCCCCATGCAAATCGGCGGGGATGATGATCGTGATCGGTTGTCCGATTGCTTCCGCCTCGGAGTACCCAAACAACTGTTCCGCGGCCCGGTTCCACGTCGAGATCACACCATCCAGGTTCTTCGAAATGATGACGTCATTCGACGAATCCACAATCGCGGCGAGCCGAGACCGAAGATCTACGCTGGGCGGATCCAACAAAACCTCCCGCTTGCCGGCATGCCGGGTACCCACCTCTGTCGTCAGAGTGACGAAGATCGTCGGGGAATCATAAACCTGCGAGCGCCGCGTGGGCGTGCTGATGGCCGGCGGAAGTTGGAAGGCCGCGTTGTGTCAAAACTGGGTCACATACCCCCGAAACCCGGGCAAACCACCGTCGTTTACGGGGCCACTCCGATGCACATCGGTGCGGTCTCGAACAGTGTAGCGCGAAACGCTCCTTCAAATCGCACCGTTCCGAGAAGCGATTCGAGTTCAGCGGTTTGCAAGGCCAAGACAGATCATGGCTGCGCAGCACATCCGGCTCTCGCACCACCACCGCACGATCCGGTCTAACCTATCGGCGGGGGTGCGGATGCAGATCCCGGTCGCTCGAGGATCCCAAGATCTCGCGGTGTCCCTCCTGCGGAAGGGTCCTTGGGCTTCGCTGCCAGCAGAGACGGTAGAGCTGCTCACGTCCGGTGGCAAGCTTTCCGATATCTCTGCAGGAATTATCGTCTATAGCGAGGCGGAGGCGGAGCGCTTCGGTGTCCTCATTCGAGGCCTTCTCCGCGTGTACATGCACGCGAGCGATGGCCGGCAGGTGACCGTCCGGTACGTACGACCCGGCGGCCTGCTTGGTGCGCCCGCGGTCGTGGGCGGCCCTGCGCCGGTGTTCGTTCAGGCGTTGACCGACAGTGCGATGTATTTCATGGACGTGGCTCAGGTGAAGAGGCTGGTCCGTTCGAACGCAACTGTCAGTTGGGTCTTTGCCGAGGAATCCGTTCATCGTTTGTACGACATCCTCGAAGAACTCGCCGGCAACACGTTCGCCTCGGTTCGGCAACGCGTCGTTCGCCATTTGCTCGATTTGGCTGCGTCGCGAGGCACCAGTGACCGTCGCCTCATCGCCCTGGTGAACCAGCAGGAGCTCGCGAACAGTGTCGGATCTGTTCGGGAGGTAGTGGCCCGCGTTCTGCACGAGCTTCGCGCAGCGACCTTGGTGCGCACCACACCAGGTCGCGTTGAAATTCTCGATCCCCTCAAAATGAGTTTCGAGCTCTGGTCGCGCATGGCGTGACCAAAGTCACAGCGACA
>DASTZI010000071.1:0-2869 GCA_035764385.1 Vicinamibacterales bacterium | reverse complement strand
GCCGATGCGGTTGCGCAAGTAGGGGCGAGGTTCGGCGACGAGGTGACGCAGCATCTCGAGTTCATCCGGCTCAACGGCCTGATGACGGCGAGTGGCATCCCGGTGATCCGCTATCGCTCGCCGGAACGGCTGTACGAAATCGTGGCGAGCTATGAAGCCTGCGGCATCATGATCGCCAATCCGCATGTCGTCACGCTCGAGGACGGCAGCCGCTACAAGCGCGTCGATGCCGATCAATTGGGATTCAAACACGAGGTGGATCCGATGGGGCTGCTCAACCCGGGCAAAATGCGCAGCTTCGTGCCGCATGCGGAATGAGTGATGAGGTGACGGTAGCAGTTCAGCTCACGGCCGCGCCGGAGGCGGCGCCGATCAAAGGCGCGGCGGCGCGGCCGCTGCTCCGCCTCAGCGGCATTTCGAAGACGTTTGCCAACGGCACGACCGCCTTGGCCGACGTCGATCTCGACATCCGGCCGGGCGAGTTCGTCAGCCTGTTGGGTCCCTCGGGCTGCGGAAAATCGACGCTGCTCAAATTGATCGCCGGGCTCGCAACGCCATCGACCGGGACGATCGATTGGCCACAATCGACCTACGACGCGAACGGGACGCCGGAACAATCGCTCGGCTTCGTATTCCAGGAGCCGACGCTGCTTCCTTGGCGCACCGTTGCCGGCAACGTCCATCTGCCGTTGATGCTGGCCGGCATGAGCAAGCGCGACGCGCGCGGACGCGTCGAAGACGCGCTGGCGCAGGTCGGCTTAACGGCGTTCGCCGACGTGCATCCGCATCAGCTGTCCGGCGGCATGAAGATGCGCGTGTCAATCGCGCGCGCGCTGGTGACCAGGCCGAAGATCCTGCTGATGGACGAGCCCTTTGCCGCGCTCGACGAAATCACGCGCACGAAGCTGAACAACGATCTGCTGGAACTGTTTGCGCGCCAGGACCTGACCGTCATCTTCGTCACGCACAGTGTCTATGAGTCGGTGTATCTGTCCAGCCGGATCGTGGTGATGAGCTCGCGGCCGGGACGGATCAGGGCCGAAATCTCGATCGAGGTAAACTATCCGCGCGCCGAGGACTTCCGCACGTCGCCGTTCTACAACGAGCGGTGCCGGCTGGTATCGGCCGCGCTGCGCCGCGCGATGTCTGACGACGACTCAACCTAAGGGGTGCGCACAGGCACGTCGGACATGGTGTTGCGCAACGTCAATACCGGCGCATTCGAAGTCTACGATATCGCAAATAATCAAATCACGGCAGCCGCGCTCTTAGGTCAGGTCGGCTTGGATTGGTCGGTCGGCGGCTTCGCCGTTGATCCCCCGACCGCATCGAGCGGATCCATGGACGATTCAGGTCAGGCCGACCAACTCGTGCAAGCGATGGCGGGTTTTGACGGCAGCGACGCAGCCGACAGCGTGGATACCGGCCTCCCCGGTGGCGACACATCACAGCCATTTCTCACGACACCGCAGTACTCCTGACGCGGGCCATACAGGCAATGCTCTGGGGTTTGGATCTTGGCCGTAGCCAGTCGAATCCGATCAGCGTCACTCGATGTTGGCGCAATACCGCCGCCCCGTGATCGAAATGTCACTCGGCCGAATGAACTGCGATTAACGTAAATTTCGCAACGAGCCCGACATTCACGCATTGTTAGCTTGGGAAAGCGCAAAATCGGCGTATGTCGATGAGCACGTATTATCGCGCGCAAGCGCAAAGGTGTCTCGCCTTGTCTCGGGCCTGCTCTGATCGCAAGCACGAGGCACAGCTGACATTCATGGCCAATCGGTACTTCGAGCGGGCAGGAGAGCTGGAGCAAGGTGCTTTCGATCAACGGCGAATTCCCAGTCCTCACCCACCCTCCACAGCACAACCGCGGTGACAGGACGGTAACGTACCGAAGCGAACGGGTCTGCGCTCGGTTCGTACCGAGTCCGCAAGCGGGTCAACGCGGGCACTGAGACGCTCGCTCGAATTTCGCTCGCAGAAACCAAGAATGTCCGAAGTTTGCATCTCGGGGTGCCGCGCACGATAGCGCTCACCGTCGGGACCGTATCGATCGAGCAGCACTCCCCCGTGATCTCTTCGTCTCGCCGCTCGCGTCGAACAGCCGACTTGCGGCAGCGAATCTGAAAGCATTCGCTCCCACACGCTCCACTGCGGACTGCGTCACCATGACGTCAGCGCCCTCGGCGGCTGCGCAGCGATCGCGCGCGCGTCTTGAGGTATGGGTTAGGTCCATTTCGAGCAGTCCAAAGAATCGCTATCATTCATGCCAATTCGGGAGTCTTCCGGGGAAATCCTGGCGAACGGTTCACGCTCATGCTCATGACCGGAAAGGAATATCTGCAGAGCATCCGCGACGGTCGCGTCATCTATGTGGGCAAGGAGCGCGTCAAGGATCAGACCACGCATCCAGCCTTTGCCGACGGGGCACGAACCTACGCCGCGTTGTTCGACATGAAATCGGATCCTGCGGTTCGCGACCTCATGACATTCGAGGAGGACGGCGAGTGCTACAGCATGTACTACCTACAGCCTCGGTCCCAGGAGGATCTGCGGCGCCGCAACCGTGCCCACCGTAAGATCGCGGACTTCTGCTTCGGTCTGATGGGACGCACGCCCGACGCCTTCGCCGGCAATCTTACTGGCCTTTCCTTGAAGCCCGAGGTGTTCGACAGCGAGCCCGGCGGGAGCCGCAACAATCTGTTGGCTATTTACCAGCATATCCGGCGAAACGACCTGTTCGCGACCTATGCGATCGTCCCGCCGCAGGGCGCGCGCAACAAGGATTACTACCTGGCCAAGGGGCTGCCACAACCCGCGCTGCGGGTCACGGCGGAGGACGACAAGGGCGTCACGCTCAACG
>DASTZI010000070.1:0-17058 GCA_035764385.1 Vicinamibacterales bacterium | reverse complement strand
CTCGCCTTCACCACGGGCAACGCGTGGATCGGCGACCTGTCGAACGCATTTCTGAACGGCGTCGGTATCGACGCCAAAGGCACCATTCCGCACGCATTGTTCATGGGATTCCAGGGAACCTTTGCGATCATCACCGCCGCGCTGATTTCGGGATCGATCGTCGAGCGAATGCGGTTTTCCGCCTACACGGCGTTCATCACGCTGTGGGTGCTCGTGGTGTACGCCCCAATCGCCCACTGGGTGTGGGGCGGCGGCTGGCTCGCGCAGTGGGGCGCGCTCGACTTCGCCGGCGGCACCGTCGTCCATGTCAACGCGGCGGCAGCGGCGGTGGTGGCTGCGGTCGTCCTGGGCAAGCGCTCAGACTACGGATCATCGGCGCTGCTTCCGCACAACGTGCCATTCGTCCTACTTGGGGCGGGCCTGCTCTGGTTCGGGTGGTTTGGCTTCAACGCGGGCAGCGCGCTCGCCGCGAGCCCGATTGCGGGTCTCGCGTTCATCACGACGATGCTCGCCCCGGCGGCGACGCTGGTCGTCTGGTCGTTCCTCGACGTGATGCGGTCCGGTAAGGTCACCGCTGTCGGCGCGGCGACCGCGATTGTCGTCGGCCTCGTCGCGATCACGCCTGCGGCCGGTTTCATCAGCCCGATGAGCGCGATTCTGCTCGGCGGGATTGCCGCGATCCCGAGCTATCTGACACTGCAGCTTCGCGCCAAGACGTCACTCGACGATTCACTGGACGTGCTCGCCGCGCACGGTGTCGGCGGCACGGTCGGCGCTCTGCTGACCGGAGTGTTCGCTGAGAAAGCGCTCAACGGCGTGGCGGACGGCGCGCTATACGGAAACCCCCGGCAGCTGCTCATTCAGGGCGCAGCTATCCTCGCAGCGCTCGTCTACAGCGGCGCCATGAGCTTCGTTCTCCTCAAGCTCGTGAACGTCGTGCTGCCGATTCGCGCGGCGGCCGGCGATGAAATGGAAGGCCTGGACGTCACGCAGCACGGAGAAGAGGCGTACATCCACGACGGCGGCCTGACAGCACCTGTGGGATTCGAAGCGCCGTCACCAACGCCCGTGCTCGTCGCGAAACCGGCGCCGTCCACTTACTGAAGCGCAGCGATCGATCCCAGTCGTCGGTCGCACGCTGGGGGCAGGTCAGCTCGTGCTGCTGACCTGCCCCCGCCCGATTGCGGAATGGCGTCTGGTGTCGCGCATTCCGATGTAGACGAGCAGCGACATCGCAATGACGGCCGTCAGGTAGTAGTAGAACCACCGCTCGTGCCCGATGGACTTGAACCAGAGGGCAATCGATTCGGCAGGACCGCCGAAGATCGATACGGCGATCGCATACGGCAGGCCGACACCCAGGGCGCGAATATGCGTCGGAAAAAGTTCGGCCTTCACGACCGCATTGATCGACGTGTAACCCGCGACAATCAACCATGCGCCGCAAATCAGCAGGAAGGCCGTCAGGGCGCTCTTGGTCATCTGCAGCGCATCGAGCAGCGGAATCGTCAGCAACGTTCCCATCACGCCAAACCAGATCAGAAGCGGCTTGCGTCCGATTCTGTCGGAGATCGCGCCGTAGGTGGGCTGAAGGATCAGCGCGAACACCAGTGACCCACCCGTGATGAGCGTCGTCTGCATGTCGGTGAGGCCGACCGACAGCTTGAGAAATTTCTGCATGTAGGTCGTGTAGGTGTAGAACGCCGTCGTGCCGCCCATCGTGAGGCCAATTACGATCAGGACCTCGCGCGGATACTGCATCAACGCTCGCAGTGATGGTGTCTTGCGCGCTGCGGACGCCTGAGTCGCAGTGAAGTCGTCGGTCTCGTGCAGGTTGCGCCGCATGGCCAGCGCGGTCAGCGCCAGCGCGGCACCGATGAGAAACGGAATCCGCCACCCCCACGCCCTCAACTGCGCGGGCGTGAGAAACAGCTGTTGCAGAAAGAGCAGGACGACAATCGCACACAGCTGCCCACCGATGAGCGTGACGTACTGGAAGCTTGAATAGAAGCCGCGGTGCTTCTCGTCCGCCACTTCGCTCAGGTACGTAGCGCTGGCGCCGTACTCGCCCCCGAGACTCAGTCCCTGAACGATACGCGCCAGGCCGAGCATCACGGGCGCCATGATGCCGATCGATGCGTAGGTCGGCGTCACTGCGATGAGCAGTGAACCACCGCACATGAGCAGCACGGACGCCATCAGGGCTCGCCGTCGGCCGTAGTGGTCGGCCATGTAGCCAAACAGCCATCCACCGACGGGTCGCACGATGAAGCCGGCGGCAAAGAGAACCGCCGCGTTCAGCTGCTGAACGACGGGATCGGTACCCGGAAAAAATGACGCGGCGAAGTAGAGCGCAAAAGCGGTGTACGCGTAGAAGTCGTACCACTCGACGAGGTTGCCGATCGAGCCGATGAAGATCGCTTTGACACGGCGGCGCATATCCGCCGCTGCGGGGACCGCAACCGCTGTCGATCCGGGGTGGGCCGTTATAGCTGTTGAAGCCATGGGGTGGTCATTCTATTCCGCCTTGTGCCGCTCGCTGGCGACGCCCGTCTCCCGCTCGAAGCGCTTGGCAACGATCCAGCAGAATGATGCCCAGAAAAACCCGAACATCCAGCCGGCCACCACATCCGTCGGGTAGTGGACGCCGAGATACACGCGACTGATGCCGACCAGGAGCGTCAGGAACACGGCCATCCCGATGAGGTAAATCTTCGTCAGCCGGCGTTCGGCGAGCTGCATCAGGATGGCGCCGAGCGTCAGATAGATAATCGCGGACTCCATCGCATGCCCGCTTGGAAAGCTGGTCGTCCCGCTCACGTCACGCAGATGCGGGACAACATCGGGACGCGGCCGGAGGAACAGATTTTTGAGGACGAAATTCAGAACGTCGCCGCTCGCGGCGGTCGCGAATACGACGATAGCCGTGTGATAGCGCGCCTGCAGGAGCAGGAATCCGACCACCGACAACACGACCAGCCAGAGGACGGTAGGCCCACCGAGGGCCGTCAGATCGAGCATGACGCCCTGCAGCCATGCGGGACCGATCAGCCGCGATGGATCGTCCGCTTTGCGCAGCGCTCGGAGGATGGTGGTATCGAGTGTGGTCGTATCGCCTTCCATCACCTCTGACGCGAGCGCAAGAAATCCCCACAACAACAGGCAGACGCCGACACCAGCGAGCAGCCACGTGATCTCGTGACGTTCGAGCTTCCGCAACTGAAACCATCGGCGCGTCGCCGACCGGGTAGCCATCATCGCGAATATACAATCAGGACGTCAGGTACCCTGATACCTCCTGATATCCGAAACCTGACACCTGATACCTCTGCATGGGACTGAATTTGGTGATGCTCGGCCCTCCGGGCGCCGGCAAGGGCACGCAGGCACGCCAGCTCCGCAGGAAATGGAACATTCCGCATATCTCCACTGGCGCAATGCTTCGCGAGGCGGTCCAGGCTGGAACCCCGCTCGGCCGCGAAGTTGCCGCCATCATGGAAAGCGGCGGACTCATCAGTGACGACGTGATTACGCACGTCGTCATCGAGCGTCTCGCGCATCCGGATACGAACGGCGGTTTTCTCCTCGATGGTTATCCGCGCACGATTCCGCAGGCGGCGGCGCTCGACCGGATGCTCTCGGGGCGTTCGCCGCTCGTCGTCGTCGACATCGTGTTGAGCGAAGCCGAAGTGGTTCGTCGGCTTGCATCTCGCATGGTGTGCGCGGAATGCGGCGCGAATGCCGTCGGCGAAGGGCCTGCCTGCCACGACTGCGGTGGTCCACTTATCCCCCGCGCCGACGATCGCGAGCAGGTCGTCCTGAACCGCCTGAAGGTGTACCGCGACCAGACGGAACCGCTGATCGCGTATTACGGCAGCCGCTCGACCTATTGCCGCATCGACGGTGCGCGGTTGCCTGACGACGTCACGGCAGACATCATCAAAGCCGTGGAGCGTCACAGATGATTCAGGTCGTACGCCTTGGCACGCCGCGAACACGCGGTGAAGGGGTTCGGGTCGGCACGGTGAGACTGCTGCCGCGTGGCGTCAGGAAAGAGGATTACGCGAAGCTCAATTTCTTCGACGTGTGGCTGCCGGAGGTCGCGCCAACCCGCGAGCTGGTTGCGTATGCCCAGGCGCAGCCATGGACCGATGCCCGCTGGGCCGCGTTCACGAAACGATACCTGCGCGAGATGGCACGTCCCGATGCCCAGCGCACGATTGCGCTGCTCGGTGCGCTCGGCAAGCAGACGAATTTTTCGATTGGCTGCTATTGCGAGAATCCCTGGCGCTGCCACCGATCCCTGCTCGGCGAGCTGCTGCGCGCGCATGGCGCGAAGGTCGCTATCCCGCGTTCCGCATCCCGGCCGCAATCCCGTTCACGGTCACGACAAACGCGTCGCGCAACCGGTCGTCGCCCTCGCCGCACCGCATCCGGCGCAGCACCTCGATCTGGACGAGGTTGATCGGATCGACGTACGGATTCCGCACGTTGATCGACCTCCGGAGCACCTGATTCTCCTCGAGCAAATCCTCGTGTTCGCTGACCTTGAGCGTGGCGCGAATGGCGCGCGCGAGCCGCTCGCGTAGTTCGCCCCCGAGCGCGTGCAAGTGGTCGGGCGCGAGCCGGCGTTCGTACTCGGCGTCGATCCGCGCGTCGGTCTTCGCCAGCACCATCGCGGTCAGGTCCATTACGGAGCGGAAATGCGGCCACTCGTGATACATGCGTTGCAACAACGCCTCTTCGCCGCGCGCGAACGCGCGTTCGAGCGCTTCCTCCGTCCCCAGCCACGCGCCGAGGATCAGGCGCGTCTGCGTCCAGGCAAACTGCCACGGAATCGCACGCAGCGTGTCGATGCCGCCGCTCTTCTTCCGCCGCGCCGGACGGCTCCCGATCTTGAGGTGTTCCAGCTCGGGCAACGGCGTCGCCGTTCGGAAGTACTCGATGAAGTCAGGGCGGTCGTATACGCAGCTTCGATATGCCTGCGCTCCGTCGGCGGATAGACGATCCATGCACGCGCGCCACTCGGCATCGGGCGGAGGGGCGGGCGTGAGCCAGGCGTCCAGCGTTCCGCTCGTGTACACCTCCATCGTCCTGGTCGCGATGCCGGGCAGCCCGAAGAGGGCCTGGATCATTTCGCCTTGCTCGGTCACGCGAAGCGTCCCATCTATCGACCCACTCGGCTGTGATTGGAGCGCGAGGTAGGTTGGGCCGCCGCCCCGGCCGACGCTTCCGCCGCGGCCGTGGAACAACGTGACGTCCACGCCGCGCTCGCGGCATGCCTGGACGATCGCTTCCTGTGCTTTGTACAACTCCCATGCCGCGCTCAGGCGGCCGACGTCCTTCGATGAATCCGAGTAACCGACCATCACCTCTTGTCTGTTCCCAATCGTTTCCCGGTAGGCCGGAACTTCGAGAACACGCGCAACGACCTCCGGCGCACGGCGGAGATCGTCCGCGGTCTCAAATAGCGGAACGATGCGAAGCGAGTGTTTGACGCCCATCGCGCGCTGCAGCAGGTGGACCGCGAGGATGTCCGACGCCTGACGCGTCATCGTGATCACGTAGGCGCCTAATGATTCGTGCGGAATTCGCGCGATCACCCGGAACGTATCGAAGACGTCGGCTTCGTCGGCAGCCGGCGTGAACTGTGCCGGAATCAATGGTCTCGAGGTTGACAGTTCGGCGACGAGAAAGCCGATGCGCCGCGCCTCTTCCCATTCGGCGTACGAGCCAAGGCCGCGCGCGGCAGTAATCGCGGCGAGCGCCGCTGTGTGGCGATCGGATTCCTGACGTACGTCGAGGCGCGCAAGCGTCAGACCGAAGGTGGCGACTCGGCGAAGCAGGGCCGCGAGGCGCCCGTTGGCAATCACCTCATTGCCGGTCGCCACGAGCGAGCGGTAACAGAGGCGCAAAGGCTCGGCGAGCGTTTCGGCCTCCACATAAATATCCGCGTCGCCTTCACGGCTTCTGCTGCTCTCTTGCCGAAGCGACTCTTCAGCCCATTCACGCGTCGCCGCCAGACGATTGCGGACCTCGCGCAGCAATACGCGATACGGTTCATGCGTGCGGCCGGTTCGTTCGGTGATTTCCGCCGAGGCGTGCGACATCGACAATTCTTCACGAAGCGCGTTGATTTCCGGCAGATACAGATCGGCCGCCTGCCATCTCGATAGGAGGCATGCCTTGCGCGTGACCTCCGGAGTGACGTTCGGGTTGCCGTCGCGGTCGCCTCCGATCCACGAGCCGAACCGCAGCGGCGCCACGTCGAGCGGAAGACCGCGACCCGCCACCTGCCGCAGCGCCGTATCGACGCTGCGAAGAAAGGCGGGCACCGCCTCCCACAAACTCTGCTCGAAGACGATGAGACCGCCCCGCACCTCATCCAGAGGTGACGGCCTATCGTGACGGACTTCGTCGGTTTCCCAGGCGGAAACGATTTCCCGGCGCAGCGCGTCGAGCACCGCATCGCGTTCGGGAATCGTGAGATCGACGTGATCACGCTCGGCGAGCAGTTCGGCGACACGGTTGTACTTGTGAATCAGAGTCCGACGCGACACTTCGGTGGGATGCGCGGTCAACACGAGCTCAAGACGCAGCTTGCAAATCGACGCGAAGAGATCGTCCGCCGGTGTGCCCGCGGCGACCAGACGCGCAAAGGTTTCACGACATGAACCGGGTTGAGGCGGCGATTTCGGATCCGCGAGATACGCACGACGGCGCCGGATGCGATGGTGTTGCTCGGCGACGTTGGCGAGGTTCAGGAAATGGGCGAAGGCGCGTGCGAGCGGTGTCGCCGAGTCAACCGGAAGGTCTGACAGGAGCGACGCAAGTTCGTTGAATTTGCCCTCTTGCCTCTGCGCGCGCGAGGCCTTCGACAGCATCCGAACGCGCTCGACGGTCTCGAAGAGGCCGGCGCCGCCGTGCGTTCGGAGCGTTTCGCCGAGGAGTTTCCCAAGCAGCCGGACGTCGGCGCGTAATGGTCTGTGTGGATCATCACCGGCCATTGAAGAGGTCGAGGAGTGCGACCGTTTCACTGCGAATTGCTGCTTTCAAGGTCGGTTCCAGATCGGGCAGCCATTCAGGCGAATGGGGTGCCGGGACAGGGATGCCCGTGCGGCGCGATTCGGCAAGCTTCGCCGGACTCACAGCGCCAACGTGGAGCAGCAGCGCGGGAACGCCGGCGCGTCCAAACTCCGCGAAGTCCTCCGAGGTCATCTTGGCCGGCATCTCGATCACCTGCTGAGTCCCCATTGCTTTCTGGAGCGCGGCGGCCACCCGCCTGGTCAACGCCGGATCGTTGACGACGACGTGCCCCGATTCGGGCATCGTCATCGTCGGCTCACGCGGCGCCCCCGCAGCGGCGGCTTCGGCCCTGGCGATGCGCATGACGGCGGCAAGAACCCGCTTCTGTGTCTCGTCGCTGTAGGTGCGAATATTCAGGCCGAGCGTCACTTCGTCGGGGATGACATTGCCCTGCGTGCCGCCGTGAATCGATCCAATCGTCAACACCACCGGATCCATCGGGTTGTTTTCGCGCGAGACAATCGTCTGCAGCGACATCACCGTCCGCGCAGACATCACGACCGGATCGATCGTGTTGAACGGCATCGCCCCGTGGCCGCCGCGCCCGTACATCGTCAATGTCGGGGAGATCGAGATCGCGCGGAACGGTCCTGCGTGGAAACCGATCGTCCCTGCCGGCATGGAATCGTCATCATGCAGGCCGATCACATAGTCAGGCTTCGGGAAGCGGGTGAAGAGCCCATCCTTGAGCATCGCATCGGCGCCGCTGGTGGTCTCCTCCGCCGGCTGCCCGACCAGCATCAGCGTGCCGTGCCACTGCTGGCGATGCTCGGCCATCCATCTGGCGGTGCCCGTCCACGCGGTCATGTGGAGGTCGTGACCGCAGGCATGCATCACGGGGACTGTGGCGCCGGCAAGGTTTTTCGTCACGACCATGCTCGCGAACGTCGCGCCGGTTTTCTCGGCGACCGGCAACGCATCGAGTTCCGTACGAAGCATGACCGTCGGTCCGGCGCCGTTTTTCAGAAGGCCGACGATTCCCGTTCGCCCGACGCCGGTGGTGACCTCGTAGCCGAGCGCCTTCAGGCGCGCGGCGAGCTTCGC
Organism: Vicinamibacterales bacterium; assembly: GCA_035764385.1. Lineage (GTDB taxonomy): Bacteria > Acidobacteriota > Vicinamibacteria > Vicinamibacterales > UBA2999 > Gp6-AA40. The sequence goes on along the minus strand of DASTZI010000070.1, from coordinate 8,928 downwards.
GGCGGTCTGCACTTCCTGGAACCCGAGCTCGGGGTTGCGGTGGATGTCCTGATAGAGCGTCTGGAGATCAGGATAGTAAGCGTCGATTTCCGCAGTCGTCTGTGCGTGCAGCGGCTGCGCCGCGGCTGCAGCGATTACAAAAGCGAGTGCAAGGAATTTACGCATTCGTTTCACATCTATGGTTGCGGTTCACCGCTCGCATCATAAACTGCTCAGGCCGACCCAGTCCCCATTTCCACCGGAGCTCCGATGACGCTCGTGCGCCGTGCTCTTCTCGTGTCCGCTCTTCTTGCGTACGCCGCTTTCCAGCGTACGTTGGCGTCGACCCAAACCCCCTCGGTGAGTACCGATAGCCCAGCCTACGTCGCGGGCGAGCTCGTGACCGCCACCGGCCGCGACTTCGTCCCGGGCGAGAGCGTGACCCTGCAGGTGACCCACGCGGACGGCACGGCCGAACCTGGAATGGGCCATGAACCAACGACGGCGGTCGTCGGATCCGACGGCAGCTTTCAGTTCACGTGGACGCCCAACGGGGCTGATATTGCCGGACCGCAATTGCTCGCGACCGTGAGCGGCAACGCGTCCGGCGACGTGGCGCCGGCGACATTCGCCCGAATAGCGACGGTCTCGTCTGATAAAGGCGATTATCAGCCCGGCGACACGGCCGTGATCACCGGCTTCGGCTTCGCACCGAATGAGCCGGTGCAGCTGCAGGTCGTGCATGCGAACGGGCAGACGGATGGCAACGGCCATCAGCCGTTCTATGCAACCGCCGATGCCAGTGGCGCCATCGTTACGACATGGTTCGTCGACCCTGACGACTCGGTTGGCAGCAGGTTCGTCATCACAGCGATCGGTGTGACCTCCTCAGTGACGGGGACCACCTCCTTCTGGGACGCGGGGAGCATCAGCCTCACGACCCTCGGCACACCGTACACGCAGAATTTCGACACGCTCGCCAGCGCAGGCACATCGTCCACGATGCCGAACGGATGGGATTTTGTCGAAACCGGGACGAACGCCAACACGACCTACACCGCTGGAACAGGGTCCAGCAACGCGGGAGACACGTATAGCTTCGGTGCGTTAAGCAATACGGAGCGCGCACTCGGAACGCTCCTGAGCGGCTCTCTCGTTTCACGAATCGGGGCGCAGTTCACGAACAACACAGGTAGCGTCATTACGGCCCTGGCAATTGCGTACACCGGTGAGATGTGGCGCCTCGGGCAAAACACGGCCGGCCGCGCGCCGGATCGTCTCGATTTCCAGTTCAGTACAGACGCCACGTCTGTCAACACGGGGACATGGACCGATGTCAACGCGCTCGACTTCTCGTCACCGGTTGTCGCGGGTACCGTCGGCGCTCTGGTTGGCAACAACGACCCGAACCGGACGGCTCTCGCATTCACGATCACGGGCGTGCGCATTCCGGTTGGCGGCGCCTTCTGGATTCGGTGGGTGGATTTCGATCTGGCTCCGGGCGCAGATGATGGACTCGCGATCGATGATTTTTCTTTGACGCCGTTTGTCATCCCGGTCGTCACCATCACCGCACCAGATGCGAGCGCGTTCGAGACAGGTCCGGATTCGGGGACCTTCCGCATCGCTCGAACCGGTAGCACCGCCAACGCGCTCGACGTCACGTACACCGTCGGCGGCACTGCCAGCAATGCCGACTACACACCTGCGCTAAGCGGGACAGCCACGATTCCAGCCGGACAACCCTCCGTGGATGTCACGATCACACCTGTCGATGATGGGCTCGTGGAGGACAGCGAAACCGTCGTCCTGACGCTCGTAGACACGGTTGATTACGACCTCGGCGCCAGCACTACCGCGACGGTCAGGATTGGAGACGATGCACCGACGGTCGCGAGCACCGTTCCCGCTAATGGCGCCTCGAATGTGGCGGTCGATCAAAACATCACGGTGACGTTCAGTGAGGCGGTCAATGTCACCGGATCCTGGTTCTCCGTCGTGTGCTCGACCTCCGGCGCACACACCGCAGTCGTGACGGGTGGTCCGACCGCGTTCGTGATCAATCCCGATGTCGATTTCGCCAGCGGCGAGTCGTGTACGTTGACGGTCATCGCAAGCGCCGTCACCGACCAGGACGGACACGATCCGCCGGACAACATGACCGTCAATTTCACCGCGGGCTTCACCGCCGTGGTGCTGGTTCCCATCCATAACATTCAGGGTGCGAGCCACATGTCGCCGCTCAACGGACAGACACTCACGACCGTACCGTCGATCGTCACCGCCCTTCGGACGGCCGGTTCGACGCGCGGCTTCTATATCCAGGATCTGAGTCCCGATGCATCTGACGCGACGTCGGAGGGCGTGTTCGTCTTCACAGGGGGGAGCTCAAACCCCGCGTCGATGGTCACGGTGGGAGACATCGTTCGAGTCGGCGGCAGGGTCAGCGAGTTCCGTCCCGCCAGCGACAGCCTCACGATCACGGAACTGGTCGCACCCCTCAGCATCAGCAAGCTGTCGAGCGGCAACGCGCTGCCTGCGCCGATTGTCATCGGTGCAGGGGGCCGTACTCCGCCAGCAATGGTGATCGAAGACGATGCATCGGGCGACGCCGAGACCAGCGGTGTCTTCGATCCAGTCTTTGACGGAATCGATTTCTACGAGAGCCTCGAAGGGATGCTCGTCCGTGTGAACGATGTGGTGGCCGTCGGTCCCACCAGCGACTTCGGCAGCAATCGTGAAATTCCGATCGTGGTCGATGGCGGCGTGAACGCATCTGTGCGAACGACGCGCGGCGGCATCGTCATCCGACCCAACGATTTCAACCCCGAGCGGATCATTCTGAACGACTGGATCGCCGGCGGCCCGACGCTACCGGCGGTGAACGTCGGCGCTTCGTATCCGGGCGCCACGACGGGTGTGATGGACTACAGCTTCGGGAACTTCAAGCTGCAGGTGATCTCGTTGCCGCTGCTGTCGGCTGGCAGCCTGCAACCCGAGACGACGACGACCGCGCGAGCGGATCAACTTGCGGTCGCCACGTTCAATGTCGAAAACCTCGCGCCGACGGATCCGCCGGCGAAGTTCGCCAGGCTTGCGGGCCTCATCGTCAACAACCTGAAAGCCCCCGACGTCCTCGCGATTGAGGAAATCCAGGACAACAACGGCACGACCAACAATGGAACGGTGAGTGCGACGACAACGTGGAGCATGTTGATCGCCGCGATTCAGGTCGCCGGCGGACCGACGTACGACTATCGCCAAATTGACCCTGTCGACGGTCAGGACGGCGGTGCGCCTGGCGGCAATATCCGACAGGGGTTCCTGTTCCGTACCGATCGCGGTTTGAGTTTTGTCGACCGTCCAGGCGGGGGCTCGACGATCGCAAACGCAGTAGTCGGAGCGGGCGTCGGCACACAGTTGCTTTACAGCCCGGGACGAATCGAGCCGACCAACGCCGCGTTCAATGCGAGCCGCAAGCCGCTGGCGGGCGAATTCGTGTTCCGTGGCCGTCACCTGTTCCTGGTCGCCAATCACTTCAACTCGAAAGGGGGCGACAACCCGCTGTTTGGTCGCTTCCAGCCAACGGTACGGATCTCGGAAGCGCAGCGACATCAGCAGGCGCAAATCACCCACGACTTCATCAACGCGATCGTCTCCGCCGATCCCAATGCCGACGTCATCGTGATGGGCGATCTGAACGATTTCGAGTTCTCGGACACGGTCAGCATCCTCAAAGGGACGCCTGGCATTCTCGAGGACCTGATCGACACCCTGCCCGCAAGCGAGCGATACAGCTATGTGTTCGAGGGGAACTCGCAGACGCTCGATCACATCCTGTTCAGCACGCCGCTGTTCAACGCTCACCAGTTCGACTATGACGTGGTGCACGTCAACTCCGAGTTTGCCGACCAGGCGAGTGACCATGATCCGCAAGTCGCACGCATCACGATCTTCGACATTTCCGAATTCTTCCAACCAGTGGACAACTTGCCGACGCTCAACGTCGTCAACGCCGGCCGCGCCATTCCAGTCAAGTTCAGTTTGGGCGGCGACGAGGGGTTGAACATCTTCGCCGCGGGCTATCCGCGGTCCGAGGAGATCCCCTGTGATTCATCGGTTCTCGTCGCGGGCATCGAGGAGACGGTCACCGCCGGCGCCAGCAGCCTGTCGTTCGACGCGAGCACGGGTCGGTACAACTACATCTGGAAAACCGACAAAGCGTGGGCGGGAACGTGCCGGCAGCTCGTGGTGAAGTTCATTGAGGGCACTAGTCAGCGCGCAAATTTCAAATTCGGCAAGTAGACATTCCCAATCACCTGTGGCGCGAACTTCTATCATTCGCGCCACAGTACAATCCCCGCAATGAAAAACCTGCTGATTCTCTGTGTCTCTGTGTGTCTGTGGCCCGTCATCACTGGATGCCAGCGTTCGACGCAACCCGCGGCGCAGGCGCCGCCGCAACAGATTGGCTTCGCCGCCGTCGCAGGTGAAAGAGGCGGCCAGGATCAGACCGGGCCATACGAAGTCGTCCCAGACTGGCCGAAGCCGCTGTCGCAGCTCCCCGGCCACGAGAAATGGACGTGGGGCGCGATGCAGGGGATTTTCGCGGAGACGCCGAACCGCGTCTTCATTCTGCAGCGCGGTGAGCTGCCGAGCCTCGAACGGCCAGTGGAAGTGCCATATCCGAGTGTCGGACCGAGCATCTCCTTTCCCGTCACGCAGACGCCCTTCCGCAACGCGTCGGTCGGCCCCGTTTCCAGCCCTGGCAACCAGGGCAGCGACGGCTGGAACGGATGGAAGGGCAAGTTGGGTGTCGATGCCCGATGGGAGCACTGCGTGCTCGTTGTCGATGCCGACGGCAACATCACCGAAGACTGGACGAAGTGGGACTCGCTGTTCCGACGGCCCCATTCCGTCACGATGAATCCGTACGACCCCGAGAAGCACATCTGGATCGTCGAAGACCGCAACCACGTTGTCTACAAATTCACCCACGACGGCAAGCAGCTCGTGCAGACCCTTGGCGTCAAAGGCGTCTCGGGCAACGACAACACCCATTTCAACCGGCCGACGTTTCTGTCGTGGTTGCCCGACAGCACGATGTTCGTGTCGGACGGCTACGCGAACACGCGCGTCGTGAAGTTCGACAAGGATGGCAAGTTCCTGATGACGTGGGGAGACAAATCGACGACCCCGAACGACACGACGCCTGGCACGTTCAACGCGGTGCACGGCGTGCAGGTGGACCCGGACACGCGCAAGGTCTACGTCACCGATCGAGAAAACCATCGCATCCAGGTATTCGACGAAAACGGCAAGTACCTCGACCAGTTCAGCACCGGCAATCCTTCCACGCCACAGGTGCTCTTTCTGGCGACCGACAAGAGTCTCTGGACCGCCGACAATGACACCTCGAAGATCGTCAAGTACGACATCGAGGGCCATTACCTTTACTCCTGGGGCAGCCAGGGTCAGTGGCCGGGGGCCATCTGGAACGTGCACGGCATGAGCGTGGATTCGGACGGCAACCTGTACCTCGCGGAAGTCAACAACGGCCGGCCCGAGAAATTCCGCCCGCGCAAAGGCGCAAATCCCGCACTTCTCGTCGGACAACCGGTAAAATCCGCGTCATGAGAATTCTTGCGTTTGTCTCATGCCTCCTCGCGGTGCCGGGTGTGGCTGGTGCGGCGACCTGCGACACGCTCGCTGCCTCGCTGAAGCTGACGAATGCCAAGGTCAGTTCCGCAACAGCCGTCACGGGTGGCCAGTTCACGCCGCCTGCGTCGCCGGGTGCGGAAACGCCGAAAGCCATCACGGGTCTGCCCGCCTTCTGCCGCGTGCAGCTCACGCTGACGCCCTCCTCCGATTCGGACATCAAGAGCGAGTTATGGCTGCCGCTGAACGGATGGAACGGTAAGTTCCAGCAAGTCGGCAACGGGGCCTGGGCCGGTTCGATTCAGTACGGCGCCCTCGCGGAAGCGCTGACGCGCGGCTACGCGGCGGCGTCATCGGACGCGGGTCACACGGGAACCGATGCGAGCTTCGCAATGGGTCATCCGGAGAAGCTCAAAGACTTCGGCTATCGCGCGGTCCACGACACGGCGGTGCAAAGCAAGCGGACGATCACCAACTTCTACGGGATGGCGCCGCGGCTCTCGTACTTCAACGGCTGCTCGGGCGGTGGCCGCATGGCGTTTCAGGAAGCGCAGCGCTTCCCCGCCGACTTCGACGCGATCCTCGCGGGCGCGCCTGGCTACAACCGGGTGAACCAGAGCGTATGGATGCTGATGAACGCGAAGGCGACGCTCGACAACCCCGCGAGCTTCATTCCGCCCGCGAAGTACGCGGTGCTGCATCGCGCGGCACTCGACGCGTGCGACGCGCAGGACGGGCTGAAGGACGGGCTCATCAGCGAGCCTCTGAGCTGCCACGTCGATCCGGCGGTGACGCAATGCAAAGCCGGCGATGCGCCGAACTGCCTCACAGCGCCACAGGTGGAGGCCGCGCGCAAGCTCTATGCGGGCGTAACGAATCCCAAGACGGGTGAACGAATCTTTCCGCGCCTCGAGCCCGGCAGCGAGTTGAGCTGGGGCGGCCCAGCGGGCGGCCCGGAACCGCTCGCGGTTGGCGCTGACCTCTTCAAGTTCGTCGTCTTCAAGGATCCGAAGTGGGACTTCCGCAAGTTCGATCTCGCGCGCGACTACGACGCAGTGCACAAGATCGACAACCTGGATCTGAGCCCGACCTCGCCGGACCTCGAGCCATTTGTCGCCCGCGGAGGCAAGCTGCTGATTTACCAGGGATGGGCCGACCAGAACGTCGCGCCGCAATCGACGGTTGAGTACTACAACAATGTTGTCCGGACGATCGGCCAGAAGCAGGCGGATGAGTCCGTCCGCCTGTTCTTCGCGCCAGGCATGGCGCACTGCGGCGGCGGCGACGGGCCGAACGTGTTCGACGCGCTCACCTCGCTCGAGCAGTGGCGCGAGCAGGGGAAGGCGCCCGCGTCGATTCTCGCGACGCATTCAACCAACGGCAAGGTCGATCGAAGCCGGCCGCTCTGTCCGTTCCCGCAGGTGGCGATCTACAAGGGAAGCGGAAGCATCGATGATGCCGCCAACTTCGCCTGCGGAAGCGCGAAGGGCGATGTTCGAAGTACGAAGTAAGTGTGAAGTGGAGGCCGGGTGCGTTTGGACCCGGCAGACCTGAATGAAGCTCCTATTAATCGTCAGCGCGCTCACCTTCGCACCGGTCGTCGCCTTCGCGCAGGACTGCAGTCGCGCCGCAGCGACGCTGAAAATCACGGATGCGAAAGTAACCGCCGCAACCGTCGTCCCTGCAGGACCGTTCACGCCGCCGGCGGAGGGAACCGCGGCGCCGCGACCGATCACCGGGCTGCCCACATTTTGCCGCGTGCAGCTCACGCTCACTCCGTCTGCTGATTCGGACATCAAGACCGAAGTGTGGATGCCGCTCACCGGATGGAACGGCAAGTTCCAGCAGGTGGGCAACGGCGCGTTCGCTGGGTCGATTCAATACGGCGCCCTTGGCGACGCGCTGAAGCGCGGCTACGCGGCGGCATCCACTGATACGGGCCACACGGGCCCGGGTGCGAAATGGGCTGCGGGGCACCCCGAAAGAGTCATCGATTGGGGTTACCGCTCGGAGCACCTGACCGCTGTCGACAGCAAGCAGGCCATCACGAACTTCTACGGCGTCGGGCCAAAGCTCTCGTACTTCACTGGCTGCTCGGGCGGCGGACGCATGGCATTCCAGGAAGCGCAGCGCTACCCGGCCGACTTCGACGCCATCCTCGCCGGCGCCCCCGCATACGACCGTGGCAACGAAGCCTTCGGCTTCATGGCGAAGTGGCAAGCAACGCACGAAACGCCCGAAAGCTTCATCCCGACGACGAAATACCCGGCCATTCATCGCGCGGCGCTCGATGCGTGCGACGCGCTCGACGGCCTGAAGGACGGGCTGATCGGCGACGTCCTCGGCTGCCGTTTCGATCCGAAGGTGCTCGAGTGCAAGGCTGGAACGAACAATGACTCGTGTCTGACGACACCGCAGGTGGAAGCGGTGCGGAAGCTGTACGCGGGTGCACGGCACCCAAAGACCGGCGAGTTGATTTTTCCTGGACTCGAGCCCGGCAGCGAACTGCAGTGGACGGCGGTGACGGGCGGCAACGAACCGCTCGATGTCGGTTACGATGTCTTCAAATACATCCTCCTGCAGGATCCGAACTGGGATCCGAAGACGTTCGATCTCGCGAAGGACTACGATCGCATCCACAAGCTCGATAATTCCGCGCTCAGTCCGACCAATCCGGATCTGAAGGCCTTCGCATCGCGCGGAGGCAAGCTCCTGATTTACCAGGGATGGGCGGATCCGAACGTCTCGCCCCGGTCACCGCTGATGTATTACGACCGCGTCGTCAAGACGATCGGCAAGAAAGCGGTTGATGACTCGATCCGTCTCTTCTACGCGCCCGGCATGGGCCACTGCGGCGGCGGCGAAGGGCCGAACGTCTTCGATGCGTTGACCGCGCTCGAGCAGTGGCGGGAGCAGAGAAAGGCGCCTGCCTCGATCCTCGCGACACATTCGACCAGCGGCACAGTGGACCGTACGCGTCCGCTCTGCGCCTATCCACAGATTGCGACCTACAAGGGAACCGGCAGCATCGACCAGGCCGATAACTTTTACTGTGCGGAGAAATCCAATGTTCCTGCATCTAAATAAGAAGCACCTCCTCGTCGCAGCCCTCATCCTGATTTGCGCGACCGCCGCATCCACCCAGAACCTGCGCTGGACGAAGGCCGCACCGTTCCCCGAGCCCGACGAGGAGCTGTACGGGATCAGCGTGAACGGAAAGATGTTCGTACTCGGCGGCTTCGGCACCGCGCGCGGCAAGAACTACGAGTACGACCCAGCAGCGGACAAGTG
>DASTZI010000069.1:0-5187 GCA_035764385.1 Vicinamibacterales bacterium | reverse complement strand
GGCACGGCAAAAAGCACCTGCGCACGCCACGAAAACGTCTTGGCAAACGCACCGGGGGGCTCGAGCACCGACGGCGTGAATACGCCGTTCAGCGAAGGCAATCTGTCCTTCCACGAATCACTGAACACGCGCTGAGCGGCCCGCTCGCGCTCCATCACCAGCTGGATGTCCGTACGATTCGTCAGCTGTCCGAGCTCGTCCGGAATATCAAAGACGGGATAGTCCACTGCGTCGACCGGTCCATTTGCACCGACCAGGACGCCGAGCGCTTCCTGCGCGAGTTGTATCAGGAGCAGCGCCTCCTCGACGCGCGTCTCGTCGCTCAGCATCTCCTGCTCTGCGCGCAGCGCGTTCAGCCGGCTGCCGATGCCGCCCTGAAAGCGCTGGTTCGCGAACATGTAATGGTCGCGCGCATTGTCACGGGCCCTGGAATTGAGGTCGAACACACGGCGGCGCGCGATGATGGCCAGATAACTCTGCGCGGCGGCGACCGCAATCTGGCGGCGAACATCCCGCTGGTTCCGCTGCGACACCACCACTTGATCGCCAGCCTGATTGCGCTGCGCCCACAAAACGGGTGTCAAGATAGGTACGCCAAATGTGGGTATCGTCTGGGTCTGTACCGCTGGAACGATGCTGACGGTGTCAAATTTCACCGGATTGGTGACGGTCGTCGTGAGCGCCAGGCCAAGCGCCGGCAGCGAGGACGACCGCACCTGCTGGAGGACTGCCTCCGCCCGCATGATCCCTGCGGTCGCCTGCGCAATGGTGGGGTTGTTCGCGATCGCGCGCTCGATCGCCTGCGCGAACGTGAGGCGCTCGAGGCCTTGAGCAACAACGGTCGAAGGAACAAGTACCAGTAAGAGGACACCCGTGGCGCAAACCTTCGTGATTTGCGCAACAAGAAGCCTATGCATGCGTGTTGCCCTCCGCGACGACGTGCTTTCCTGGTCCCCGCAGCGTCTGGATGACGACATACAAAATCGGAATAAACAGGATGTTCAGGAACGTCGCGAACAACATGCCGCCCGCGACGGCGGTGCCGACCGAGTGCCGGCCCTCCTGCCCTGCACCCGTTGCGAAGACGAGCGGCATCACGCCGAGGATGAACGCCAAAGACGTCATCAGAATCGGCCGCAGTCGGATGCGCGCGGCTTCAACCGCAGCATCGATGATCGACAGTCCTTTGGCCCGGAGCTGCTCCGCGAACTCGACGATCAGGATGGCGTTTTTCGCGGCGAGCCCGATCAGCATCACGAGACCAACCTGGCAGTACAGATCGTTCTGGAGCCCGCGCAGCCACTGCGCCGACAGCGCGCCGAGTACGGCGAGCGGCACACCGAGGAGGACGATGAACGGCAGGACGAGCGATTCGTACTGCGCGGCCAGCGTGAGATAGACGAGCAGGATGGCGATGCCAAAGATGTACGCCGACTGACGGCCGGCCTTGATCTCCTCGAGCGAGATGCCCGACCACGCATACCCGAAACCCTGCGGCAGCGCCTGTGCCGCCAGCCGTTCCATTTCCTGAATGGCCTGGCCGGAGCTGAAGCCAGGTGCGGCCGATCCGTTGATTTCCGCGGAGCGGAACAGATTGAAGTGACTGATCACCTGCGGCGCCGTCGTCTCGCGCACGCGGACGACGCTCGCCAGCGGCACCATCTCGCCGCTATTGGTGCGCGCGTAGTACTGCCCCAGCGCCTTGGGGTCGGCGCGGAATTGTTTGTCCGCCTGCACGTAGACGCGATACGCGCGGTTGTTGAAGTCGAAGTCGTTGACGTACGTGGATCCAAGATAGATCTGCATCGCGTTGGTGATCTCGCTGATCGGCAGACCGAGGCTCCTCGCCTTCTCGCGATCAATGTCGACGGCGAGCTGCGGATCGTTGGCGGTGAACGAGCTGAACAGCCCCGTCACTCGCTGCGACTGTTGCGACGCGCCGATGATCCCGAAGGTGGCCCCGGCGAGGTTCTGAATGTTCGTTCCCCCACCCTGATCGAGCACCTCGAACGTGAAGCCGCCAAACTGTCCGAGACCCTGAATGGAGGGCGGCGCGAACGGAATCACGAAGGCGTTCTGAATGCCGAAGAGCTGACCGCGCAGTCGCGCCAGAATCGCCGGCAAGCGATGCTCGTCGCCGGGACGCTGGTCGAAGTCCCTCAACTTCGCGAAGATCAATCCCTGGTTCGGCGCACTTCCAGCGAAACTGAATCCGGCCACTGAGAAGACCGCTTCCACTTCAGGCACTTTCGAGATGATGCCTTCCGCTTCCTTCGTCACGTTCGACGTGTACTGCAGCGAGGTGCCGGCCGGTGCCTGCACGATGGTCATCAGATAGCCGGGATCCTCCTCAGGAAAGAACGACTGCGGCAAACGCGTGTAGACGAAGTAGGTCGCACCCAACAATGCAATGAACACGACGACCATCGCCCACCGTACCCGCATCAGGCCACGGACGGTTCGGATGTAGATGTTCGTGCCACCATGAATCAGGCGCTCGATGGCGCCGAAAAACATTCCCTTCCCCAGATCTCCGTGCTTGAGCAGAAGCGCTGAGAGTGCCGGCGTGAGGGTCAACGCGTTGAATGCAGAGATCGCAACGGCGAACGCAATCGTCAGCGCAAATTGCTGATACAAGCGCCCGGTGGTCCCAGGGAAGAATGCGACGGGCACAAAGACCGCGATCAGCACGAGCGCAGTCGCGATCACCGCGCTGAACACCTCGCGCATCGCATCCGACGCCGCCTCCGCCGCACCTTTGCGATATTCCTGCACATGGCGTTCGATGTTTTCGATGACCACGATCGCATCGTCAACGACGATCCCCGTCGCCAGAACAATGGCAAAGAGGGTCAGCGTGTTGATCGAAAACCCAAGCAGGTGCACGAACGCGAAGGCGCCAATCAACGACACGGGCAGCGTGAGCGTTGGTATGAGCGTCGCGCGCCAGCTCTGAAGGAATACGAACATCACGAGGACGACAAGCGCCACGGCAATGGCGAGCGTCTTGAGCACCTCGTTGATCGATTCCTGTACGACGGTCGTGGTATCGAACGCCACCGCGTACTGGAGACCCGGCGGGAACGACTTCGACAGACGCGTCAACTCAGCCATCACGCCGTTGTTGACGTCCAGTGCGTTGGCGGTCGGGAGTGCGATGACGCCGAAACCGACCGCGTCACGTCCTTGAAAGCGCAGCACCGACCCGTAGCTTTCGGCGCCGAGTTCCACGTTGGCCACGTCGGCGAGACGAACAAGGGCGCCCTCGTCGCCAGCCTTGACGATGATGTTGTCGAACTCGGAACGCTCGTGCAGGCGGCCGGCGGCACGCACGCTGAGCTGATACGTCTGCCCCGCCGGTGCCGGCGAGTCGCCGACGCTGCCGGCCGCAACGTTGACGTTCTGCTCACGGAGCGCGTTGACGACATCGCTCGCGGTGAGATGACGCGCGGCAAGGCGAACGGGATCGAGCCAGACCCGCATCGAGTAATTGCCGGCGCCGAAGATGAAGATGTCGGCCACGCCGGGGATCCGCTTCAGCGCGTCCTTGACGTAGACGTCGATGTAGTTGGTCAGGAAGAGCGAGTCGTACTCGCCCTGTTCCGAATACGCCCCGGCCGCCATCACGAAGTTGGTGGCCGACTTCTGCACGGTGACGCCAAGCGCGCGGACTTCGGCGGGCAGGCGCGCAACCGCCTGGTTGACGCGATTCTGCACGTCGACTGCCGCAATATCGGGATTGCGCGTCGTATCAAACGTGACGGTGATCTGGCTCGCGCCGCTGTTGGTGCTCGAGGAGGTCATGTACAGCATCCCCTCGACGCCGTTAATCGCCTGCTCGAGCGGTGTGGTCACCGCCGTTTCGACGGTCTCGGCGTTCGCGCCGGTGTAGATCGCCGTCACGCTCACGGTCGGCGGCGCGACCTGTGGATACTGCGCGATCGGCATCTGCGGAATCGCGAGCACGCCCCCCAGGACGATGACGAGTGAGCAGACGGTTGCGAGAATCGGACGGCGGATGAAGGTATCGACGAACATAGGCCTTCAGTCAGGTTTCAGGTATCAGGTACCAGGTACTAGGCTTCAGGCTTCACCGGCACCCCGTCTTGCAGTTTCTGAATATTTGACACGATTACTTTTTCGCCTTCTTTGACGCCGCTCCGCACAATGTAGCTGTCCCCGATCAGATCGCCTACCGTGACCGGCTTCTGGTGGGCCACGAAGCCGCCGCGCCCCTGCTCGGCGACGAAGATGAAGTACTGGCCGCTGATGCGGTTGACCGCGATGACAGGAACCGAAATCGTCGGTTCGTTGCTCCAGACGATGCGCGCCCGCACGTACTGCTGAACCCTGATGCCTGGTGGCCGGGTGCGGAGCGTTGCCTTCACAAGGATTGACTGCGTCGCATCGTCGGCGCGCGGCGCGATGAACGTGATCGGATTGCTCGCGATGACGTTGCCAGTAGTATCGAGCAACTCTACTGCCAGACCGGGCCTCAGACTCGTCGCGCGCTCGAGCGGCACGTTGACATAGGCTTCGAGCCCTTCCGGCGCGTCGATGGTCGTGATGAGCGTCGACGGCGTCACACGATCACCCTGGCGGACTTCGATGTCTCCCACGATGCCGTCAGCCGGCGCGGTCACACGGTAGTACTGCAGCTGCACTTCGTTTTCGCGAATCTGCGAGTTGACGGCTTCGAGCTGCGCCTGCGCGGTCTTGACCGCGGTATCGGCCTGCTCGAGTTCGGCGCGACTTACGGCACCGGCGTCGAACAGCTTCTGCATGCGTGCCTGTTGCTGCCGTGCGAACTCGAGGTCCGCCTCGCGTGAGGCGCGCTGCGACTGCGTCGCCGAAACCGTGGCCTGCTGTTTTTCGGGGTCAATCTGGACGAGCGGCTGACCAACGCGGACGCGGTCGCCCGCCTTCACCATAATCTGACGGACGAACCCGTCGACCTGCGGCTGGATGTTCGTCGATCGCAGCGACTTGATCGTCGCGACGAACTCGCTTGTCTGAGGAATGGGTTTCGGCGCCAGCGTAATCGTCTTGACGTCCATCGCCGGAAAGGCGCCACGACCTCCGCCAGCCCCCCCGCCACCGGGTCCGCCCTGTTGTCCGCCGCCGCCGCATGCGAGCGCGGCAGTACACACGAACACCATGAGAAACGTCCGTTGCATAAGTCGTCGA
>DASTZI010000068.1:0-10084 GCA_035764385.1 Vicinamibacterales bacterium | reverse complement strand
ACCTCCGGTATACGCAGCAGGACATCGATACGAGCCGACAGTTGCCCGCGTGGGTTCGCTCTGCCAGCGCGACGGCCGACGTGCGCGCGGCCGTCACAGCACATGAGGGGCCGTCCGAGCCGTGAGGTTCCTCTATGCCGTGCGGTACTTTCATGTCGTTCCCGTCGTGCCGCCACTGTTTGTCGTCGCCTTTGCCATCGCCGTCGTGGCGGGCGCGATGCGCCTGATGAACGACCCGTCGGGCGCGATCGACGCGTTGACGCCGGTGCTATTACTGCAGCTGTTTGTTGCGGCATCTGGCTTCCGGTTTGCCGCACGGCGTGGGTATTACGATTTGCTGCTCACGTCGAGCACGCCGCGCTGGCAAATTGCACTCGCCCATTGCCTGGTCTCTATTCTCCCGGGCATCGTCAGTTGGGTGTGCATTGGCGCGCTCGAGGCGGCAGCGAGTCGTGGTACGCGCTGGCTGTCGATTGCTCCTGGCACATGTGCGGCGTGTATCGCCGCCTCGCTCCTGGCCTGGGGTGTTGCCACCTTCTCGTCTCGAACGGCAACGACGGTCGTGTGGTTGCTGGTCCTGACGATTCCCTCGATCGCGCGGGTGGCCTCCCCGGTCCAACTGGTGGGTACGACGTGGTCGACCGGAAATCACGTCATGCTGTTCACCGTGTGTGCGGGCGCCCTCATCGCGTTCGGAGCCGCGATGGTGTCGATCGTGCGCGGATCGGCACCGCTTGAAGCCGCACAATGAGCGAGGCGCTTCTCTCTGTTGATGATGTCAGCCTTGTTTATGGTCGGCGCGAAGTGGTCTACGCGTTGACGTTCGCTGTCGCCCCGAACCAGGTACTCGGCATCATCGGACCGAACGGCGCGGGGAAGACGACTGTTCTCCGTGCGATCGCGGGATTGATATCGCCGGCGGAAGGTCACATTCGGGTGCGCGGCATGCCGCCGCGCCGTGCCGTCGCCCGCGTCAACGTCGCGTATTTCGCCGGTGACTTCACGCTGCCAGGCTCGGTTCGAGCCCGTCACTGGGGCAGTCTGGCGACCGGCAATCCGATCACGCCGGAGCAGCGGCGGATCCGAACCCTGTCGCGCGGCACGCGCCAACTCCTTGGCCTGCGGACCGTGCTCTCGCGTCCTCACCTCGGACTGGTTGTGCTCGACGAGCCGTGGGAAGGGCTCGACGTGGATGGGGCGCGCTGGTTGTCGCGCACCATCGAAGCCAAGCGCGATCGGGGCGCCGCGGTGGTGCTCGCGTCACACGATCCGAGCGAACTGGCCGGCGCGTGCGACCTCTATTTATTCCTGGTCAATCGACGCGGTTCGCTCCTCAAGGCGCACGAGCTCTCGTCTTCGGGACCGGTCACCGCCGCCGTGCTTGCCAACGTGCTGGATCGTCTGCTGATTGACGCGTCGGCACCGCTTCGCACCGCCTCGTAGCGTTCCGTGAGAGCGAATTTCACAGTAAACTCGGATCGCCCCGCGTCGACTTCCGATGACCGAGACGATCACTTCAGCCCTCAAGAAAACGCCGCTTCACGCCCGCCACTGCAGGTCCAACGCGCGCATGGTTCCCTTTGGCGGCTGGGAGATGCCCGTCGAGTACTCGGGCATTACGGCCGAGCACATGGCCGTGCGGACGCGGGCGGGTGTGTTCGACGTCAGCCACATGGGCGAGATCGAAATCGCTGGCAAGGCTGCGCTGGCGGCCGTCCAGCGGATTTCGAGCAACGACGCGAGCCGGCTGCAGGTCGGGCAGGCGCACTACTCAGCTTTGACCACCTTCGAAGGAACGTTCGTCGACGACATGCTTGTCTACCGCATGGCGCCGAATCACTTCATGCTGGTCGTCAACGCGTCGAACATCGACAAGGATTACGCGTGGATTGCGGCGCAGATTCGGCAGGCCGGTGAAGCGGCAGCCGTCGATTCGAGCAGCCGGTATGCCCTCATTGCGCTTCAAGGTCCCGCATCGGTCGACGTCCTGCAGCCGCTGTGCACGGTGGATCTGTCCGCGATCAAATACTACTGGTTCGCGCACGGCGAGGTCGCAAGTGCCCGTGCGTTGATTTCGCGAACTGGGTATACCGGCGAGGATGGATTCGAGATCTTCGTTCCTCCTGCAACCGCCGATCGTGTCTGGGAAGCGATTCTGCAATCGGGTCGCTCGGCCGACGTCATTCCCTGTGGCCTCGGTGCACGCGATACGCTGCGCCTCGAGGCGGCGATGCGGTTGTACGGCAACGACATCGACGAAACCACCACACCACTCGAGGCCGACCTGGCATGGATTGTCGGCTGGAAGAAGGAGTCATTCATCGGGCACGAACGCCTGCGTGAACAGAAGGAACAGGGCATCACGCGCAAACTCGTTGGGTTCGAGCTCCTGGATCGTGGCATCGCACGCCACGGCTATCAGGTCGTTCGCGGTGACAAGCCGATTGGCGTCGTCACCAGTGGAACGCAGACGCCATTTTTGAAGAAATCGATCGGGATGGCGTATGTGCCGCTCGATCTGACGACACCGGGATCGGACATGACGATCGATGTCCGAGGCCGCATGTCGCGGGCGACCGTCGTCCCGCTGCCGTTCTACAAACGGCACATGTAGGGACAGGTCTTTTAGAGGATGTATAGGGGCGGGTCTTGCGACCGCCCGGAGAGCACCATGGCGTATCCGGCGGACCGGAAGTACACCAAGGACCACGAATGGATTCGGGTCAACGGCGAGACGGGCGAGATCGGCATCACCGATTACGCCCAGCAGCAGCTTGGCGACGTCGTGTACGTCGAACTGCCGGAAGTCGGCCGCACAATCGCGGCGGGCGAGTCGTTCGGATCGATTGAATCCGTGAAGGCGGTATCCGAACTCTTTGCTCCGATGAGCGGGGAGGTGACGGCCGTCAACGACGAGCTGAAGAACCATCCCGAAGTGGTCAATACCGATCCTCACGGGACGTGGATGATCAAAGTCAAGCTCGCCACGCCAACCGATTCGGGCGCGTTGCTCGACGCGTCGCAGTATCAATCACACCTCGGATGAACCGACTCGACGCGACCGACAGGTTTGCCCGCCGCCATATAGGTCCCTCGCCAGACGATCGCGATCGGATGCTTGCCGCGTCCGGCGCAGCCTCGCTCGATGCGCTCATCGACGAGGTCCTTCCGGCCTCGATTCGCCTGCAGCGGCCGCTGAATCTCCCGCCGGCCGAAAGCGAATATGCGTATCTGCGGCGCCTGTCGAGCATCGCCCGCCGGAACAAGACATTCCGCTCGTACATCGGGCTGGGCTACCACGACACGATCACACCGGCTGTGATCCTGCGCATGGTCATGGAGAACCCCGGCTGGTACACGCCCTACACGCCGTACCAGGCCGAAATCGCGCAGGGACGTCTCGAGTCGTTGCTGAATTTTCAGACGATGGTCGCTGAGCTGACGGGGATGGAAGTCGCCAACGCATCGTTGCTCGACGAGGCGACGGCGGCGGCTGAAGCGATGACGCTGCTGCACCGCGCACGTTCGGGTGCAGGGCGAACCTCGTCTGGTACCGAAGCGGAGCGAAGCCTCTTTCTCGTCAGCGATCGCTGTCTCCCGCAAATGATCGATGTCCTGCGCACGCGTGCAGAACCGCTCGACATCGAATTGCATGTTGGCCCGATGGAGGCGATGACATTCGAGCCGCGCGTGTTCGGCGTGCTGCTTCAGTACCCTGACCAGTACGGGGCGGTGATTGATCTCGAGCCGTTTATCGCCAGTGCGCATCGGGCAGGCGTGCTCGTCGCGGTTGGCGCAGACCTGCTTGCGCTGGCGCTGTTGAAGCCCCCCGGCGAGATGGGCGCCGATGTCGTCTTCGGCAACTCGCAGCGATTCGGTGTTCCGCTCGGCTACGGCGGTCCGCATGCGGCGTTTTTCGCGACGCGTCACGCCTACGTACGCCAGGTGCCGGGACGCATCATCGGTGTGTCCGTCGATGTACATGGACGCAAGGCGTACCGAATGGCGCTGGCCACGCGTGAGCAGCATATCCGCCGCGAGAAGGCGACATCGAATATCTGCACGGCACAGGCGCTGCTGGCGAACATGGCCGCGATGTACGGCGTCTACCACGGTCCCGAGGGCCTGAAATCGATCGCGGATCGCGTCCACGGACTGACACGGGTGCTGGAGCGTGAGCTCGCCGCCATCGGTGTGACGCAAACGAATCCGGCCTATTTCGATACGCTCTGCCTCGAGGCCCCGTCTGGACTGGAGGCGGTTCGCCGCGCCGCGTTGGAGGCGGGCATCAATTTCAGGTACATCGACGACCGCACGATCGGCATCTCGCTGAACGAGACGGTGACGACGGCGGATGTGCAGGACATCGTGAACGTGTTCGCGAAGGCCCTCGGCAAGCCGGGTCCGAAAGGACCCGGTCGGGTCCTTTTGGACCCGCCACTTCCGCGGACATCGCCGTTCATGGCCCACCCGGTGTTCAACACGCATCGATCGGAAACGCAGATGATGCGCTACATCCGCTCGCTCGAGCGGAAGGACATCGGGCTCGATACGTCGATGATTCCGCTCGGTTCGTGCACGATGAAGCTGAATGCCGCGACCGAGATGCTGCCGGTCACATGGGAGCACTTTTCCCGCGTCCATCCATTCGCACCCATCGACCAGGCGCAGGGGTATGCGCAAGTGATTGCGGAGCTGGAGCAGGCCCTGGCGGAGATCACCGGCTTTGCGGCGGTCTCACTCCAGCCAAACTCCGGCGCGCAGGGGGAATTTGCCGGCCTGATGGTGATTCGCGCGTACCACCGCGACCGCGGCGATTCACATCGGGATATCGTGCTGATCCCCGCGTCCGCCCACGGTACCAATCCAGCCAGCGCCGCGATGGCGGGCATGCGCGTCGTCGTTGTCGCGACCGCCGCCAACGGCAATGTGGATGTGGCGGACCTGCGCAGGAAGGCCGCGGAGCATCGCGATCACCTTTCGTCGCTCATGATCACGTATCCCTCGACGCATGGCGTCTTCGAGGACGACATCCAGGCGATCTGCGCGATCGTCCACGAACACGGCGGCCAGGTCTACATGGACGGCGCGAACATGAACGCGCAGGTCGGGCTGACGAGCCCCGCGGCGATCGGTGCGGACGTCTGTCATCTGAACCTGCATAAGACGTTTGCCATCCCACATGGCGGCGGCGGGCCTGGCATGGGCCCGATTGGAGTCGCCGCGCATCTGGCCGCGTATTTGCCAGGGCATCCGTTGACGAGAACTGGAGGGGATCGCGCCATCCACGCCGTGTCGGCAGCGCCGTGGGGCAGTGCCAGCATTCTGTTGATTCCATATGCGTATATCAGGCTGCTGGGCGCAGAGGGGATGACGGACGCGACGCGATACGCGATCCTGAACGCGAACTACATCAAGGCGCGGCTGCAGCAGCATTATCCAGTGCTCTACGCGCGTGCGAACGGCCGCGTCGCGCATGAATTGATCTTCGATCTGCGGGGCTTCAAGGCGGCGGGCATCGAAGAGATGGACGTGGCAAAACGCCTCATGGATTACGGCTTTCACGCGCCAACGGTGTCGTTCCCGGTGGCCGGGACGCTGATGGTCGAACCGACCGAGAGCGAGGACAAGGCGGAGCTCGATCGTTTCTGTGACGCAATGACTCAGATTCGCCACGAAATCGAAGCCGTCGTCTCCGGAAAGGTGGACAGGGTGGACAACGTGCTCAAGAATGCCCCGCACACCGCCGAGGCGATCGCCGCGGCGGATTGGTCACACTCGTACTCACGTGAAGAGGCGGCATTCCCTCTGCCGTTTGTCCGGACGAACAAGTTCTGGCCAAGCGTCGGGCGCATCGACAATCCGTACGGTGATCGCAACCTCTTCTGCTCGTGCCCGCCACTCGAGGCGTTCGCCTGATATTCGCGCCTCGCCCTTGGACCGGAAATCGCAACTAATTCGGCCAGCGATCCGTCTTAAGCACATCACGCCATGGACGTCGAGGGTTCGGCACCGCTGAAACGAGGGGCGTGGCGCATTGTCTTGGCCTATACGGCGGGCATTGTTGCAGGCGTCGCGGTTGCGGTACTCGCGTCCGCGACCGGAGCGTCGGACAACGTCTACGTCATGTTTGCCGTGCTGCTGGTCGTGATGGCTGCGCTGCTCGGTGGGACCGGACCGGCGGTGACCGTCGCCATTACCGTGGTTGTCGGCGACGACCTCGTGCTCTCCGGACGGTTGCCTCCGCTCGAGCAGTGGAAAGACGAGGTTATTTTCGGCACGATTGCGATTACGGTCGGCGTGCTCGTCTCCGCCAAGCGTAAGCAGCAGCTCAAAGCAGAGGACCTCGCACGCCGCGAGCGCCAGCTGCGCACCGAGCGTGCCGCGATTCTCGCCACGATTTCACACGACGTGAAGAACCCGTTGGCGGTCATTCTCGGCTCGGCGAGGGTTGCGATTCGCGATCGGGGCAGCGACAACCCGCGCGTGTTCCAGCGCATCGAATCGGCGGCGCTACAGGCGGCGTCGCTGGTTGACCAACTCTCCGATCTCCATTCGCTCGACGGCAGCGGAATCGCCCTGGAGCGCCGGCCCGCTGATCTGCGCCGGACCGTTGAAGCGGCGAAGGATCAAATGGAGGCGATTGCGCGAGGCCACGCGCTTCGTTACACCGGGTCAGTAGAGTCGGTGATGGTCGATTACGACGAGCGCCGCATCCAGCGGGTGCTGCAGAATCTGATCAGCAACGCGATCAAATACTCGCCGGACGGTGGAGACATCGACATCAACATCCGCGCCGACGGCAGGGACGCGGCGATCTCGATCCGCGATCACGGCATCGGCATCCCGGAGGCGGACCGCAGTCATGTCTTCGAACGGGGGTATCGCGCAAACACCGTCGGTGCGATTCCGGGCACCGGTCTTGGCCTCTTCATCAGCTCGGAAATCGTCAAACGACACGGTGGCTCGATTGCCTGCCGCGCGGCTGACGGCCGCGGGACGGTGTTCGAGGTCCGCCTTCCGTTAGCTCGCCTCCACGGCGCCGCGGAACGCGTTCAGGAGCTTCCAGGTCACCGCGCCGGGCCTGCCGGTGCCGATCGTCCGATCGTTCACCGAGACGATCGGGACCAGTTCCCGCGTCGTGCTCGTGAGGAACGCCTCGTCCGCTCTGAATAGGTCGTCATCGCGAAGGGCCTGTTCGGCCACCTCCACCCCGACGTCCTTTCCGATATCGAAGACAAACTCCCGCGTGATGCCTGGCAGCAAACCGGCGTCGAGAGGTGGAGTGAGGGCAACGTTGTTGTTCACGATGAACAGATTTGCGGTCGTGCACTCCGTCAGCTCGCCCTTGTAGTTGCGCATCACGCCCTCGAAGGCGTTCGCTCGCAGCGCCTGCTGCATGGCGAGCGCGCTGTTCATCAGGTTGTTGCTCTTGATCATCGGGTTCACCGTGGCCGGGTGATTGCGGACGATGTCCACGATGACGACCCGGACACCCTTCTCGTATACCTCTGCCGCGGGGTCAATCTGCGGTTTGACGATGATCACGACCGAAGGATTCGGGGTGGCTTTCAGATCGTAGGTAAGCTCGCCGACCCCGCGCGTGACCAACACGCGGATGTACGCCTCGCCCTCGAGCTGTGCGGCCGTCTGCGTGGACCGAATCTGTGAGGCGAGCTCTTCGTCGCTGAAGGGAAGAGCCAGTTCAATCATGCCCGCCGAGCGGCGCAGCCGCCGCATGTGACGGTCGAAGAGAAACGGCCGCCCGTGGTAGGTGCGCATCGTTTCGTAGATCCCCTCGCCGTACAGAAAACCATGATCGAAGACGGAGATCACCGCCTCGCACTCCGGAGTGATGCGCCCATTGACGTTGACCGTTGCGGACATATGTAGTGGTATGTATCACACAGGAATGCGGATCCTGAACGCCGCGCAGATGCGCGAGGCCGATCGCTTCACCATCGAGGAGATAGGCATTCCCTCGCTCGTGCTGATGGAGAATGCCGGACGCCAGGTGGTCGCGGCGATCGAAGCCGCCTACGAGACACGCCTCAACGGCCGCGTCGCGGTCCTGTGTGGCCGCGGCAACAACGGCGGCGACGGCTTCGTCGTCGCGCGAACGCTGGCGCAGCGCGGCGTCGAGGCTGTCGTCTTCGTCATTGGCTCGCTGGCGGATGTTCGCGGCGACGCCAAAACGAATCTCGAGATCCTCGGCCGCCTGGGCGTCACGGTTGTCGAGATCAACGACGAACAGAGCTGGGAACTGCATTTTTCGGAAATTTCGCAGTGCACGCTGATCGTCGACGCCATCTTCGGAACAGGACTGAAGTCGGCACTGGGCGGCATGATGGAAACGATCGTGGCCGATGTCAACGCCTCGTCGATTCCCATCGTCTCGATCGACCTGCCGAGCGGGTTGTCCGCAGATACACCGCACGTCATCGGCGACTGCATTGACGCGTCAATGACCGTGACGCTCGCCGCCCCGAAGCTGCC
The DNA here is from genome assembly GCA_035764385.1 of Vicinamibacterales bacterium. Lineage (GTDB taxonomy): Bacteria > Acidobacteriota > Vicinamibacteria > Vicinamibacterales > UBA2999 > Gp6-AA40. Next base: position 1,588 of record DASTZI010000068.1, on the reverse strand, counting down.
GCTCGTTCTTCCTCCGGGCGAAGAGCACGCCGGTGACGTCGTGATCGCCGACATCGGCATTCCGCACGACGTCATCGACGGCGTCGAAGGACGGCACATCGAGCTCTTGACGCCAGAGCAGCTTCGCGAGGTCGTCGAGCCCCGCGCGGCGGATTCTCACAAGGGAGACTTTGGCCGGGTCACGATCGTTGCCGGCTCGCGCGGGAAAACAGGTGCCGCACACCTCGCCGCGATGGGCGCTCTGCGCTCCGGCGCGGGCCTCGTGACCGTCGCAACCCCCTGTTCGGTGCTTCCGATCGTCGCCTCGATGGCGCCGGAATTCATGACGGAGCCGCTCGAGGAGTCGGCCGACGGGACCCTTGCCTCCACGGCAATCGATCGCCTGCTCGATTTCAAGCAGGATGTCATTGCATGCGGCCCCGGTCTGGGCCGGAGTCCCGCCGTCGGTGAGTTCGTCCGGGCGCTGCTCGATCGGGCCGCGCTGCCGCTCGTCCTCGACGCCGATGCCATCACGGTGCTGGCCGATGACCCCGGTCGGCTCCTCGGCAGGGAAGACCGCGACGTGATCATCACGCCGCATCCCGGAGAAATGGCGCGTCTCATCGGATCATCAATCGAGGACGTGCAGGCAAACCGCATCGACGTGGCGACCGACTTCGCGACGACCCATCGCGTCTACGTCGTGTTGAAAGGGCACCGCACGATCGTCGCGACGCCAGAGGGGCACGTTTACATCAACCCGACCGGCAACGCCGGGATGGCGACTGGGGGTACGGGCGACGTCCTCACCGGGATGATTGCGGCATGGCTCGCTCAGCTCCTCGACGCCGAAGCGGCCTGCCGGCTTGCCGTGTTCCTGCATGGTGCCGCCGGCGACCTTGCGGAAACGGAAGAAGGGCAGGTCGCGATGACGGCCACCGATGTGATCGCGAATCTCGGTGGTGCGCTCAATCGCCTCAACAATCCTGAATCGACGCAAGGCTAACCGCTGGTGGTTGGTGATTGGTGGCAGATCGCGTGACGGCGTCGGAGGAGGAAACGCAGGCTATTGCGCGCGAACTCTCCGCGACACTGCGAGCCGGCGACGTCGTGCTGCTTTCAGGCGATCTCGGGGCTGGGAAGACGACGTTCGTGCGTGGTCTCGCGGAGGGACTTGGAATCGATCCGCGCGAGGTCAGCAGCCCGACGTTCACGCTCGTGCATGAGTACCGCGGTAACGGGCTGACCCTGTATCACGCCGACCTGTATCGGCTTCAACGCGCGGCGACCGACGATCTCGGGCTCGAGGAAATCGGCGTGAAGGATGGTGTGCTCGCCATCGAATGGCCCGATCGTCTGACGCACGAATTGGCGGGCGCAACGTTGGTCAGGCTGGATGTGGTGGACGACGCATCGCGCCGCATCACGATCAGCCGCCCTTACTCCATGCGATAGTTCGGCGCTTCTTTGGTGATCTGCACGTCGTGGACGTGGCTTTCACGGGCGCCCGCGGCCGTGATCCGAATCAGCTTCGCTTTGCGCTGCAGCTCGGAAATCGTCGCACTCCCGCAGTACCCCATTCCCGCCCGGAGACCGCCGACGAGCTGGT
>DASTZI010000067.1:0-13342 GCA_035764385.1 Vicinamibacterales bacterium | reverse complement strand
GTACGGCTCCCATCGCACGCCGTAATTGAGCGTGACGCGGCTGCTCACGCGCCACGAGTCCTGTCCGTACAACCCGACGTACCAGTTGTCGACAGGGAGCTTTCCGAGGCCGCCGTGCTCCACGCTCGTGAGCCGCCCCGTGAGGAAATCGGCGAGACCAAGGCTGGTCGTCGAGCCGTCGAAGATCCAGTTGCCACTGGCGCGCGAGGAGGATGTGTAGTCGCCCGTCCAGTACTGCACGTTGCCGCCGAAGCCGAGCTGATGCGTGCCTTTCACGATCGTGAGGTCGTCCGCCCCCTGATACGTGTTGTTGAGAAAAATGGCGTAGGTGTTCGTGCCTTGATAGAGCCGGAAGCCGCCGGTGACGTTAATCGGCATGAAGCCGGGCAGGTAGCTGTACAGGTTCGCCCCGATGTCGCGCGGCGAGAAGAACGGCGTCTGGTAGGTATTGACTTTGGTTTTGTTTACGGCGACTCGCACGGCGTTCACAACCGCCGCGCTGAACACCGTCGTCTCTCCGGCGGTGAACGAGTGAATCATGTCGTTCAAGCCCGGGAAGTCGGTCTTCAGCAGGTTGTCAGAACCGCCGGCGTAGCCGGGCGGCGCGAGGACCTGCGTCGCCATGTAACGGCCGAAGAAGGCGTGCTTGGCGCTGAGCTGGTAGTCCACTCGCACCAGCGGCTGGCGCTGATCCTGATTATTCGCCACGCCGAAGTTGATCAAGCCGCACGGATCGGTTGTCGTCGGCAGCCGCTTCGCGATGTTCAGCGCCGCGGGGCTGAACTGCGACGGGCTGATCTGGTTGTTGACGAACGGCGCGCGCAGCGTGACCTGCCGGCCGCCGTTGCACGCCGGTGACGCGATCTGCGTGAAGTCGCCGGCCAGCATCGCGGCCGTCGGCACGTACTGGATGTTCGACGTCGGACGCTGGCGCGTGACCGTTCCCTGATACGCGCCAAAGAAGAACAGCTTGTTCTTGACGATCGGGCCGCCGAGGGTGCCGCCGAACTGGTTGCGCTTCAGCCCGTCGTCCAGCTTCTTGCCATCGGGACCGACGGCGGCGAAGTAATTGATGGCGTTGAAGCGATGATCGCGCAGGAACTCGAACGCGTTGCCGGAGAACCGGTTCGATCCCGACTTCGTGATCGCGTTGACGGCAGCGCCCGAATGCACGCCGTTCTGCGCGGAGAGACCGCTCGTCGCCACGCGGAATTCCTGGAGCGCGTCGGGAAACGGGAGCGGAAGGTTGGTGTTCTGCTGCGGGTTGTTGTGCGCTGCGCCGTCGAGCGTATAGCCGACGCCGGTCGACAGCCCGCCCGCGACCGAGATATTCACTTCGCCAGGGAACCCTCGGGCGCTGACCTGGCCCGTCTGGACCGCGGCGCCGACCTGCAGCACGAGATCTACCGTATTGCGCCCGTTCAGCGGCAGTTCGAGGATGCGCGCGTTCTCGATGACGTTGCTGATGCCGGCGCTCTTGACGTCAACGAGTGGCGCTGCCGCGTCCACGGTAATCGACTCTTCGAGCGCGCCGACCTCGAGCACCGCGTTGATCGTCGGCGTCGCGCCGACCTGCAGCACGATTCCTGTCTGTACGTACGATTTGAATCCCTGCAGGCTGACTTCGAGCTTGTACGGTCCCGTCGGAAGGTTTGAAAGCAGATAGGCGCCGTTCACGTCGGTGACGTCGGTGCGCACCAGGCCGGTCGCAGTCTGCGTGACGGTGACCGTCGCGCCAGGCAGCACCCCACCGCTCGAATCAGTGACGCGCCCGTTGAGTTCCGCCGTGGCGAGCTGCGCCCGGGCGGAAGAGGTCAGAAAGAGACCGTGAAATAGAAAGACCGACAGAACGATGAACCAAGCTCTCGTTACGCCTCTCATCGGGGTTCCCCGCCTCCCTGTTTTCCCCGGGATTGTAATGCCAAACTACGCGCCCGAGACCGAAGTCGCGCGTACTAGAAATCAGGCGGGATTCGTGCTCAAATTTCGCGACATGACACGGGGAACACTGGGCGTGGCGTTGATTGTCTGTGCGGCGCTGGCGTTAAGCATGGCGGTGGTGGCAAAAGCGACGGCGCAAGCCGCGCCACAACGAGCCATCCAAGGCCCGCCGTCGCCCGCCGACGGCGTCGTGCTGGCGGAGCAATACTTCAAGAACATTCAGTCGCTGAAGGGCATCCCGGTTGACGAGTTCATGGACACCATGGGGATGTTTGCCGCGGCCACGGGAATGAACTGCGTCGACTGCCATGTGTCGGACGCGGGCGGCGACTGGGCGAAGTACGCCGACGACACCGCGTTCAAACGGACGACCCGCCGGATGGTGGCGATGGTGAACACCCTCAACGAGGGTTCCTTCGGCGGTCGCAAGATGGTCACCTGCTTTACATGCCACCGCGGTTTGAAAGTTCCCGCCACGCTGCCCGATCTGGACCTGCAATATGGCGAGCCGCCGCCGGTGGACCCGGACCAAATTACCCGATCCACCCCCGGCGCACCGACGCCCGATCAGATTCTGGACAAGTATCTGGAGGCCCTCGGCGGAGCGCAGCGCACGGCTGGCATCACCAGCATCACGGGAAAAGGGTCCTACCGCGCCTACGACGATTTCCAGTTGTCTCCGCTCGACCTCTACGCCAAGGCGCCCGATCAACGGACAACGATCCAGCATTCGCCATACGGCGATCTGACGATCACCTACGACGGCAAAAACGCGTGGATGGCGGCCCCGAGAGACATTCGACCGTTTCCGGTCGTTCAGTACAGCGGAGGAAACCTGGACGGCGTGCGCATCGATGCCCTCCTCGAGTTCCCCGGACGCCTCAAAGAGGCGCTCACCAACTGGCGAGTCGGCCCGGAGAGCTCGGTGGATGAACAGGATGTGCAAATCGTTCAGGCCTCGACGCCCAGTGGTTTTCTGGTGAAGCTGTATTTCGACACCAAGACCGGCCTGCTGTTGCGTTCCGTGCGATATTCGGATTCGCCGGTGGGCAAAGTGCCGGTGCGCGTCGATTATTCGGACTATCGCGCGGTGTCCGGTGTGAAGGTTCCCTTCAAACGCGTGGCCACGTGGACCGATGGCCGGACCGTGTTTCAGCTCGATTCCGTGCAGGTGAATACGGCGGTGGATGCGTCCAGGTTCGCCAAGCCGAAACCGCCGGCGCCGCCACGGTGACGGGTAGAATTCACCATGCCATAAGGCCCGCGCGGTTCACATTGGAGTTTGGTTATGAAAAGGCGCTTTCAGGCGAGTGTGCTGCTGGTGGTTCTCCTTGCCGGTTCGACCCCGTTGTTCGCGCATCACGGAAATGCGTCGTACGAGAACAAGCAGGTCACCATCAAAGGAAAAGTCACACAGTGGCTGTGGACGAATCCGCATTCGTTCCTGATGCTCGACGTCACCGATGAGAACGGCAAGGTCGTGCATTGGGTCTGCGAGAACCAGGCTCCCTCGACTCTCGTCAATTTTGGTTTCACCGCCAAGACCTTCAAGGCCGGCGACGAAGTAACGGTGGTGATGGCAGCCGTGGCCAAGAACGGCACGCCTGTCGGGCGTATCAGGAGGATCATCCTCCCCGATGGTTACGTCATGAATTCCGAGGTGAGATAGATACCGCCGGCGCGTTGATCGCTCGTTCGGGTGAGCATATACTCTTGCCGCCGCGACCCCGGCCTTCGATGACATTGGGAGCTTTAGCTATGAAAAGGCTGTTTCAGGCGAGTTTGCTGCTGTCGGTTCTCGTTGCCGGTGCAACACCGTTGCTCGCGCACCATGGGAATGCGTCGTACGAGAACAAAGAGGTCACCATCAAGGGAAAAGTGACGCAGTGGCTGTGGACGAATCCGCATTCGTTCCTGATGGTCGACGTGACCGATGAGAACGGCAAAGTCACGCACTGGATCTGCGAGAACAACGCTCCATCCACGCTCGTCAATTTCGGCTTCACCGCCAAGACGTTCAAGGCCGGGGATGAAGTGACGGTCGTGATGTCAGCCGTAGCCAAGAACGGCACGCCTGCCGGGCGCATCACGAGGGTGATCCTCGCCGACGGCTATATCATGAATTCCGAGATCAGATAGTCACCGCAGAAAGGACCACCAAGATGCCACGCCCCTTTCTTGCCTCAGCGATCGCCATCGCGGCGTTGACGCTCTCACCTGTGACGCACGCGCAGGCACCTGCCGGAGCACAGGGTCGCCAGGGAAGAGGCGGCCAGGCGGGTGGAGGCGGTCAGGCGGGTGGCCGGCGCGGCGGCGCCCCCGCGGTGCCTGCTCCGAACGGACAGAACGAGAACATCCACGTCGATGGTTGGAACAAGAAGCAAGAGTCCCTCGAGGCAACTGGCAAGAAGCCAGGCCCAGCTCCGGTTCACGACCTGTCCGGGATCTGGGAGCCCGTGCCGCGGTATCGCGATGGCGTGTTTGCGAGCGGCCCGAGGGACATGCCTTCGGACCCGGCACATGAAGCGCAAATGCCGTACACGCCGATGGGAAAGCAGGCGATGCAGTCCCATAAATCGGGGTTTGGCGTCAACATTGCTCCGATTGCCGAGATCAATGATCCGTTCGACAACTGCGACCCGATCGGGTTCCCGCGCATCATCCTCTTCAACCTGAGAGCCGTCCAGATCGTGCAAACGCCGAAACAGATCCTGATGCTCTATCAGAACACCAGGACGTTCCGCACCATCTGGACGGACGGCCGCGAGATCCCGAAGGAGATTACCGAGCCGCGCTGGTTCGGCTATTCAGTCGGCAAGTGGACGGACCCGACGACGCTGGTCGTCACGACGACCGGATTGGACGAGAGCACCTGGATCGACAACACGGGCCGGCCGCACAGCGACCAACTGGTGGTAGAGGAAACCTACCATCGCGTGGACGAGCTCAATATCGAGCTGACGGTCAAGATCACGGACCCGGTCATGTACACGCAGCCGTGGTACCCGCTGAAGAATTTCCGCCTGGGAATGAATGCGCCGGACTTCGATATTCGAGAGATGATTTGCGCGGTGTCGCAACAGGCGCTGTTCAACCAGTTGTTGAAGAGCACGACGGATCCGACGCCAGAAAAAAAATAGCGCTCGGCGCACGGCCAGCCTGAACACAACAAGCCGGATGTCACGCGACGTGACTCCGGCTTTTCTCATCTTCAGCCTCCGATCGTTTCGCCAGCGAACACCACAATCACTGGACTGAATAGCAGTTCGGCACCAGACGAGGCCGACACTTGCCGCGTCGCCGCCGGGCGATAGTCACCGGGCGTGTGCTCGGGCGGAGTATTTGACAGGCGCGTGCGCCGGGAGCCATGATGCGCGCCGCGCCCCAGGGCCCATCCGCGCTGCGTCGTAGGGAGAACGCGGCACTCATCGCTCCTGTTGTTTCCATTCATCCTGAGGGGAGCCGATATGCGAGTACTGGCGAGACTGTCCCGGCTGGCTTTATCGATCCTGGTTTTCACCGCACTACCCGCCACCGTTTTTGCGCAAGCCACCATCGCAGGCGTTGTGAAGGACACCTCTGGGGCGGTCCTGCCCGGGGTCACCGTCGAGGCGGCCAGTCCCGCCTTGATCGAAAAGGTCCGCACGGCGATCAGCGACGCCACCGGCCAGTTTCAGATCGTCAACCTCGTTCCCGGCACCTACACGGTGACGTTCACGCTCGGCGGCTTCAACGCGGTGAAGCGCGAAGGCGTGGTGCTGGCAGGCTCGTTCACCGCCAAGATTGACGCGGAAATGCGCGTCGGGGCGCTCGAGGAAACAATCACCGTCACCGGCGAGACGCCTATCGTCGACGTGCAGAACACCAAACGCCAGCGCATCATCGACCGTGAAATCATCGACAACATTCCGACGAGCCGTACCGCCTACGACATGGCGTCGTTGATTCCCGGTGTGTCGCGCGGCGGCCTGACGAATCAGGACGTCGGCGGATCCTCGTCGGCGGGCAATCCGATCGGCAGCGTCGGGGTGCATGGCAGCCGGACGGGCGATCAGATCATGCTGCGTAACGGCGTCGAGACCGTCGGCCAGGCCTCGACCGGCTTCTCGACGCCGGTCAACATCAACCCCGTCGCCACCCAGGAGGTGAACGTCGACACCTCGTCCGCCGGCGCCGAGTACACGACCGGCGGCGTACGCATCAACGTCATCCCGCGCGAGGGCGGCAACGCGTTCACGGGTGCGCTGTTCGCAAGCTACGCCAGCCCCTCGTGGCAGTCCAGCAACGTCACCTCCGCGCTGCAGGCTCGCGGACTTCGCGAAGGCGATCGGCTGAAGAACAACGTCGACTTCAATCCCGGCTTCGGCGGGCCGCTGAAGAAAGACAAGCTCTGGTTCTTCCTCTCGACGCGCTACAAGAGCTCTGGCAACTACGTGGCCGGGATGTATTACGACAAGAATTTCAACAACCCGAACGTCTGGACCTTCGAGCCCGATACGAGCCGCCGCGCGTTTAATCCCACCGTCTGGAAGGGCGGGCAGCTGCGCCTCACATGGCAGGCATCATCCAAGAACAAAATCGGTATCACGTGGCAAGACGACGTGATCGACTATACGCCGTCGGCCGTGAGCCTGACGACCGCTCCCGAGGCGGCGCAGACGCGAAACTATCCGCTGCAGCGGCAGACGCAGATCGACTGGTCGTCGCCTGTCAACAACCATCTACTGCTCGAAGCGGGGGTGAACCGCTACCGCGCAGCAAGTAACGTCGGACACATGAGGGGCCTGAGCGCCACGATGATCCCCGCCGTGGAGCAGGCGACCGGCCTCGCGTTCCGTGCCATCGACGCGACGCGCCTCGCGCCAACCTACAGCATTCACGCGCGGTTCAGCGCGTCGTACATCACCGGCGCGCACGCGGTGAAGGTCGGCTTCAATCACACGAATGGATGGAACAAGTTCACGAGCGAAAGCCTCAACCCCATCAGCTATCGTCTGCTGAACGCGGTTCCAAACCAGTTGAGCGAGCGCGCGTTTCCGATTTACACGGAAACCGACATGGAGCACAACCTGGGCCTCTACGCGCAGGACAAGTGGTCCATGCATCGCCTCACGGCGGCATACGGCCTTCGCTACAGCTACGTGTCAGACGGCTGGCCCGAACAGAGCCTGGGCCCCGCGCCGCTCACGCCGACTCGCAACCTGACGTTTCCCGCACAGCACGGCTTTCTGACGTGGCACGACCTGACGCCGAACCTCGGCGCGGTCTACGACGTATTCGGCAACGGCAAGACCGCCGTCAAGGTGAGCCTGAACAAATACCTGGAGAATGCGTCGGCGGGCGGGCCGATCTTCACCGACCCGAATCCGATCAACACGCTGATCACCAGTACGACGCGATCGTGGAACGATGCAAATCGCGATTACGTGGCGCAATGCGATCTGTTGAACCCGGCCGCCAACGGCGAATGCGGCGCGATGGCCAATGCGAACTTCGGTCAGCCGGTGCCGGGCAATACGTACGATCCGGCGCTGATGCACGGCTGGGGCAAGCGCGGATACAACTGGGAGTTCTCGACCGGCATCCAGCACGAGGTGTTGCCACGCACGGCGCTCGACGTCAGCTACTTCCGTCGGACCTACGGCAACTTCCGCGTCACCGACAACCGAGTGCTCTCGGCCTCGGACTTCGATCAGTTCGATTTCACCGCACCCTCGGATCCCGGCCTGCCCGACGGCGGCGGCTACACCGTGCGCGGCATGTACAACCTGAATCCGGCGGTGTTCGGCTTGCCATCGAGCAACTTCGTGACGCTCGCGAGCCACTACGGCAAGCAGGTCGAGTACTGGCACGGCGCGGACGTCAACGTCACGATGCGCTACATCCGAGGGTTGCTCGTCCAGGGCGGCACGAGCACCGGTCGCACGGTGACCGACAACTGCGACGTGCTCGCCAAGGTGCCCGAGCCGCTCGAGACCCGGTCGGCGAACAGCGGGCTGGTCACCGTCGCCAACGTCGTCCCGCTCGAGTACTGCCACGTCGCCACGAACTGGCTGACACAGGTGAAGTTCCTGGGCTCGTATACCGTGCCGCGAGTGGACGTGCTCGTGAGCGGAACGGTGCAGAGCCTGCCGGGTCCCGAAATCCAGGCGAACTACGCGCTGCCGACGGTGGTGGCGGCGCGGACGCTCGGCCGTCCGCTCTCAGGCGGCGCGGCAAATGTGACCGTCAATGTCATCAGACCGGGGTCGACGTTCGGCGATCGCGTCAACCAGGTGGACCTGCGCATCGGCAAGCTGCTGCATCTGGCGCGGATGCGCGAGACAGTCAGCCTGGATCTGTACAACGCGCTGAACGTCAGCTCGATCCTCGCGCAGAACAATACATTCGGCAGCGCCTGGCAGCGCCCGCTGCAGATCATGCCGCCGCGTTTTGCCAAGGTGAGCGTGCAGCTCGATTTCTAAATCGAATGCGCGAATCGGGCGTTATTTCCGACTCTCCGCCTCGTTCAGCTTTTCGAGCTGATCGACGTTTTCGTTGTTCGTGCAGAAGTTCTCGGTCAGGTCCTCACTGCCGAGTGAATAGGTGCGCCACGCCGAGGTCCACGGCTTGGTGAGCACTTTCGGATCCTCGACCGTGTACTGGTATTCGAGATAGTTCTTCGATGGGCGGCGGAGGCGCTCGATGACATGCGCCTGATCGCTGTGGAACCATCCGCTCTGGTTGATCCAGGTGCGCTCGTCGATCGAGATCGTGTCGATGACCAGCGTGTCGCCTTCCCAGTGCGCGGTCTGGTCGCCGTTGTACAGCGGCTCGAGATCTTCCGGCTTCTTGTGCGGACGTCCGTCTGTGTGCACCACGCTCCACGCGTTGTCGCTCTCGATCAGGTGGACGTAAAGGCCGGGCTTCATCACGATCTGATGTGGGTACGGATTGATCGTCCACATCCCCGGCGTGCCGACGGGCTGACAGGTGACACCCGGGCTCTTCAGCTCGCGCTCCGTCCGCGACATGCTGCTGATTTTGGCGGCCGCCTCGGGCCGGAAGGGCACGGGATCCTCTTTCAACGGCGCGTCGGGGACGACGCTCCAGGCGTTGGCTTTGCCGGTTGGCCCCGAGAACCAGACACCGGAAAGATCGCTATGGCCATCTGACATGCGCGGCGCCGGGCCGCCCGGCGGCAGCGGCACCGGCTTCACGCTGCCGCGCGCCTCGACGAACTTCTTCTCCTGCTCCTGCGCGCCGATCGCAATCGACAGCGCACAGAGCGCCGCCACCGTCATCCCGATATGCGCTTTCATCGCTATCTCCAGATCTTGGTGCCGAAGATTCCTTCGACGTCCTGGCCCACGCGCTGAATGGCCCCGTCCGGCAGCTTGATGAACGACGCGGCGTAGCGATTGGCTTCGCCATTGCGCGACGCGCAGCCGCGAACCAGCACTTCCTTGCCGACGCTGCCGTTGAGCACGCCGTAGGTCGCGCCGCCGCGCTTCAGATTCGAGGGCGAGGAGAGCTGGAACGTGTTCGAAACGGCCTTGCCCGACGCGTCCTTCACGTCCACCCAGACATAGGAGTGCGGATTCTCGTAGGCGACCTTCGTCAGGATACCCGTGATATCCGAGCACTTCGTCGCGTCGAACTCCGCGGCGAACGAATGATGTGCCCACGCCGGCGCCACCGCGAACAGCATGGCAACCAGGATTCCCATTGTCACTCTCATTTCGTCTCCTCCGAATGGGCCGCCTGGAGCCTGGCCCTTACCTGGGCCTGATACCTGATACCTATACCTGACATCCGACAGCGACGCTGTCAGTCCCACTGATGCTCGACGCCATCACCTCGCGCTTTGTCTCCGTGCATCGGCGTCACGAACCCGAGCAAGCATCCGGGCGAACCGTCGCGGAGCAGATGGCACCGAGCCTTGATCTTGTCGCCGACCTTCACATCCTCTTTGCCGACGCCGTTGCGGAAGATGCCCTGCGGCCCGGTCGCCTCGAGCGCCCAGATGGCCGGCTCGCCGCCTTTCGCATCCTTGACCTCGATGTAGACCCAGGAATGCGGAAGCAGGTAATGGATCTCAGTGACGGTCCCTTCCATCTCCGTCCACTTCGTCACCTCGTAGGCATTGTGCGAATGATGCGCCCACGCGGGCACGGCGATGGCCAACGCGCCGACAGTTGCAAGAAGAAATCTCCGCATATCGTCTCCTTGACGGCCGTGAAGGCCCGCCCTACCGTCCCGCAGCCTGGCCCTGCGCGCCCTGATTCTGTCCGCCCTGATTGGCGAGCGGCGGTTTGGGATAGCCGTTCGAATACATCATGAGTCCCGAGTACTGATAACGGACCGGCTTGTAGTTTTCATCGAGCATCCGCAGTGAAATCTGGAACCAGTTCGCCGCAGGCGCGTTCTTCGGCACGGTCGCCTCCACGATGTAGAGGCGGTTCTCGTACATGTGAATCGCGGCGTAGGTGCGCGACTCATCGGGATTGATGACGTGAACCTCGTGTCCCTCGATGACGTCGACGTTGTAGTGCGCCAGATGCGTCACCTTCGTGGCGCGCTCGATGATGGTCCACGTCGCCCACATCATGGCGCCGCGGACGTCCTTCACGGTCTCGTCCTGGCATGCGTCACCAATCAGATCTCGGCGCTGCTGCGGCGTGAGGCCGGGCTTGTCGGCGCCCGCCTCCTTGATGCACTGCGCGTTTCGCGAGGCATGCATCTTTGGTACATCGCGGTAGTCGACGACCGTCACTTTGTAGTGGTTGCGGCCCTGATCGGCCGTGTAGACACGGGCGGGCAGCGGCGCAAGGCGATACTCGTCGGGATACGTCGTCTGCTCGATCTTCGGCTGCGCCGGCATGTTGATGCTGAAGTAATCCTGCTTGCTGACGTAGTCGAACGGCTCCTGCGCGAACGTGGGAACCGATGCCATCAGGAACAGCGCCGCCAGAACAAGCGAAATTGCACGCATGATGCCTGCCCTCCGGAAAACCGATGGTGTGGGGCGGGGCTTTACGCCCCGCCAACCTAGTTCGTCGAGATCAATCTTCCCTGCGCGGCCAAGCGGGCGCGCGCACACTCCAACATGATGTCCATGTAGCGATCGGCCTTGCTCTTCGCGAGCAGCAGCGGATGGCTGCCGGTCGGGTACTTCTCGCGAATCGACTGCATCAGCATCAGGCTGTTCATCAGGATGTCCGGATGGCTGCCGAGGAACGTCTCGACGTTCAGCTTCTTCAACTCATCGTTGAAGACGTGCTTGAAGGCGTCGAGCGAGTCCTGCGTCGGCATCTGCGTGCCGCTCATGATCGCGACGTTGTGCGTGCGTCCGCCGAACTTCGCCGGCACCACCATTCCAATCGTTCCCGGCGTGTGACCGGGCAGGCGAATGAGCGTGATCGTCGTATCACCAAGCGTGAGCTTCTGCCCGTCCGCAACGTCCGTATCGGGCATCAAACCAGGCGCGGCGCCGCCGCGTCCGCCGCGCTGAATGGCCGCCCAGTCCGGCATCGCCGCCAGGACCTTGGCGTGATACTTCATCTGCAGATACGACGCGCCGCCGAAGTGATCGGCGTGACCGTGACCGACCAGGATGTATTTGATCTGCGCGGGATCGAAACCGGCCTTCTGCATCTCCGGCTCGATGACCTTCATCGCATCGTCTGTGCTGTTGAGCGTGTCGAACAGGATGATGCCGGCGCTCGTCGGCACGACCCACGCCCCAACATCGTTGAAGCCGATGTAGGTGAGGTTGTCGAACAGCTTGATCGGCCCTTCCGGAACCGTGGGAAGGCGCGGAAGGCCCTGCGCCTGACGTGCGAGCGCGACGCGCTGCGGTCCGGTGTTCGTGCAGAACCACCTCGCGGTGTCGGCCATATCGGAACCGCCGATCTTCGTCGCGGCGGCGACATGCGTCTGGGCCTCTTTCGAGTTCGCAAACTGCTCGGCGGTCGGGAACGCCTCTTCTGCCGGCGCGCCGCCGGCTCGTCCGCCGCGTCCCTGTGCCTGGTCCTGCGCTGCCAGCGGTGGCTGCCATGCGGCCATCGCCAGTGCGACGGCGAAAACTCCGGCTAACGATGTCTTCACGTGAAACTCCTCGATTTGCCGGGTCCAAAAGGACCCGGCCTACCCTATCTATTTACTGGTCGGATCCATTGATGCGAGATACGCCGAGATGGCGAGGATGTCCGCGTCGGTGAGATTCGCGACAGCCGGCGTCATCAGCTTCGACGTCATCCCGTTGCGGCTCCCGTCCTTGAACAGATAGAGCTGCCGCGCCAGATAAATCGGATGCGCGCCCGCGATTCGTGGCGACGCGATGCCCGTTTTGCCGATTTCCTTCAACCCGACGAGCCCAGGACCATGACAGGTGCCGCACGCGACGGTCTTTTTGTTGTCACCCGTCTCCACGAGCACCTTGCCGCGCGCGAGCGTCCCCGGTGGAACGTAGGAGACGAACTTCGTGTTCGGATCACGCAGGCGCGCCTGCTGCACGTCTTCGGGAACCGTGATGATGCGGTTGCCGGTCGGCTCCATGCCGCCCGCTGGATCGACGAATCGCATCCGTCCCTGCGCGACGATGGTCTTCGGCGCCATCTCGGCCTCGACCACGCGATTGTTCTTGCGCGGCTTCTGCGCTGCAAACCAGGCTGACACCTCGGCGATCTCCTGATCCGACATTTCCTTCGCAATGCCGTTCATCCGCGCAATGTCGACGCGCGCGCCGGTCTTGAAGTCCATCATCTGCTGCTTCACGTACGTCTCGGGCATGCCCGCGACGTCGGCAGACTCCGGGTGGCCGATGCCGGACATCAGGTGGCACGACCCGCACGCGAGCGCGCCGCCATGTCCTTTGGTCACGATCGACGGAGCCGGCGGATGGTCGTTCGGCAACCAGTCGGGCGGCGCCATCAAGTTGTCGATTTCCTCGGGTGTGTAGGTCTTGTCGCTGCCAGCGAGCTTCTTCGGACCTGGATCCGGTGCCAGCGATCCCTGCTGCACCGGGAATGCCCACGCAGGTTCCTTCGGCGGCGGCGTTTTGAGCTGCTCGGGACTGACGGCCTGCTGCGCCGAGTACACCCCGGCCGACAACAACAGCAACACCCCAACGAACGCGAACTTCCTCATCTAATCCTCCAAGGTCCGGCTAAAGCCGGACTCCACCGATGCTTGTTGCCGGAAGCGGGCTGGTTCTCATCACCAGCCTGGATCCGCCGAGAATCGCCGGTGGGGTCCGCCTTCAGGCGGACCGGATACCAGCTAAACCTGCGCCGTCTGATTGCCCGCACGTTGCGCAAGCGCCGCCTTCACGCGCTCGGGCGTGAACGGCACGGTGCGCAGGCGGGCGCCGGTGGCGTCGAAGACGGCATTGGCGAGCGCCGCCGGCACGGGCGTGCAG
>DASTZI010000066.1:0-5174 GCA_035764385.1 Vicinamibacterales bacterium | reverse complement strand
GGCGGAGTTGGCAGCAGCTATCAGACCAACGTCCGTGCAGCGACGTTCGGAAGAATCCTCACCGCGCAGCAGCGGCAGGTCGCGGAAGTCGGCGTTCGTTTCAGCTGGTAACTTTTCGGGAGCATGAGCCGGGTCCAAAAGGACCCGGCCTCCACTACGGCACCTACTTCCCCACTTCCACGATTGAGAACGTCGTCAAATCCGGCCGCGGGCGCGGATTGCGATTCTGCGCTGTCGGCGCAGCCGGATCGTTCTTGGTCGCCCCTACCGAGAAGATGTGATGTGTCTTGGGGTCGAGCGCCACGGTCCGCGCCCCGTACATGTACTTCACGTCGGTGACCTTCGTGTACTTGTCGGGTGAGTCTTCGTGGAAGATGTTCACCACGCCCGACATCCCATCGCCGCCGTCGCGACATGTGAAGAACACGTCGCCCGTGGCCGAATCATAGGTGACTCCGTCCGCGCCACCTCCGATCGGCATCGACGTGATGACCTTACCGGTATCGGCGTTGACCACCACGCCTACGGGCATCGCTCCCTGACAGGCCAGGAACAAGCGACGATGCGCCACGTCGAATGCGGCGCCGTAGCCGCGCTGACATGGTTTCGCGCTGAACGTGGTCTTCACGGTCAGCGTCTTGGCGTCCACTTCCGCCACCTCCGCGCTGTCGACCAGGTTGACGAACAGCATCCCCTTGCCGTCGGACACGCCGGCTTCGAGTGGACCGCCGTACTTGATGGTCCCGACCACCTTGGCAGCGGCCGGGTCGATGACCGTTGACGTCATGGAATCGCCATTCTGGACGTAGATGCGGTCGGTGGACGGGTCGTAGAAGAGGCCGTCGCAGTCTTCTTCACCGGTGGGGATTTTAGACGTCATCTGGTTGGTCTTGAGGTCGAAGACGTAGATGACGCCTTTGGGATCGTTTCCGGTCACGAAGCCGCGGTTTGCCTTCGGCACAATCGCGACGCCATGGATACCCCTCATGCCAGGGATGTCGGCGACCAGCTTATGCGTCGATTCGTCGAGGACCTGGACGTGCGTTCCGCGTGGAATGTAGATCCGGTGCGCGTCCGGATCGACGGTGACATAGTCCCAGTTTCCTTCGCCCCCGAGCTGCGTCTGCTTGATGACGTGATAGCCCTGTTTCGCCGAGGCCGGAGACGTTGCCTGTCCCGCCCACGCCGCAGTCGGGGCAATCGCGAGCGCCGCCAGCAGGAACGCGGTTGCCCTACTTCGCATCGCGAGCCTCCCGCGTGATCTGCGCAACGACCTTGTTGTACTCGGTCATCACCTCGTTGGCGGACGCCGTCACCGCATCGACATCCGGTTTGGCGGGCATCAACTGGCGCTCGATCGTGACCATCCCTTTTTCGATCGTGTCGTACGACTCGCGCGAGCGTACCTTCACTAGATCCTCGATGTTGTCCCAGTTGTCGTTGAAGGCCTCGAACGACTTCTTGGCCTTCGCGACATTGCCTGCCTTCAGCGCCGGCGTGACTTCGCGTAAGTGTGCGCGCTCGATACGGAGCCGTGCCACATCGTCGTAGAGACGATTGAGCGGCGGAGACTTTTCCACGAGCGCCAGCATCTCGTCGTATTTCGCAAGCATCGCTCTGGCGTCCGCAAGAATGGCGGTCGCATCCGGATTGGGCTTATTCAACGCATCGGTCACGGCGGTCTGGTAGTGGTGTTCGATCTCGTTGTAGAGGTCCATGCTCCGTGTATTGACGTACACCTCCACGCCGTTCCAGGCGGAGTCGTAGTTCTCCATATCCGCTTTCGCCGCAGCGACGTCCTTCTTCTCGAGATCGGAGATTGTCTTGACCAGAATCGGACGCACCCCGCGAAGGCTCGTGACTTCAAATCGCGTCGCGGCGCCGCGCTGTTGTGCGGTCGCCGTCGCCATCGTGAGAATGGCTGCAACGCTGACTGTCAGAAAGGTAAGGCCACGCATAACTGCACTCCTTGCAACATGACTGCACTGGTTATATTTCCGCCGACGTCCGCACGCCGCAGAAGCTGTAGCGTATCAGTATCAAGGTTTCACGCCGCCAGAATCACACATTAACGGAACGGTCTTCATCTCCACAACTTGCTACTCACGGAGTGCGCATGCGTAAGGGTCTTGGTGTGTACGTCGCGGCCGCTGCGCTCGCGGCCAGCGTCGAGTTCCTCGACTACATCCCTGATTTCGCCTTCAAGGTTCGAATGACAGGAGATTGCTGCCCCTCCCGGGCAGCTTAACGCGATTGCGCACGTCCTCGACGTGGCGGAGATCGAGACGTTCGTGCTTCGCAAGAAAAATAGCGACTACGGCGGCGGCGCGATCATCGGGTCAGCCGCGGCCAACGCGAACGGGTTCGACGGTTCGACCCAGACGGTTGCTGTCGCCGACACCGGCCTTGGCACCGTCGACCACCTATTCGTACCGCGTCCAGGCCGTCAACACTGGTGGCGTCTCGGCTTACTCCAATACAGCAACCACGACGACGCCGGCGACGCCGCAACTGCATGTGGCCGATCTCGATGGCAGCACGGCCACGTCGAAGAACACGTTGACCGCGTCGGTGACGATCACGATCCGTGATGCGAACTCCGCTCCAGTATCTGGAGCGACCGTCAGCGGCACCTGGAGCGGCGGCTTCTCCGGAACTGCTTCGTGCAATGCGGCAGGCGGCACGTGCAACGTGACGACGGGCAATCTAGCCAAGTCGAAGACGAGCGTCACCTTCACGGTCACCAACGTGACGGCGAGTGGCGCCACCTACGTGTCGTCGAGCAATGGAGATCCGGACGGCGATAGCAACGGCACGACAATCACCGTGAACAAACCGTAACGCGCTGCGGAGTCACGCGTGGTCTGGAGGGGCCGACCTGTGTAGGTTGGCCCCTACAACCGTAAACAATTACGGTGCTAGTAATCGCGCAGGAACCAACTTCTATACGTGTCTATAATTTGCGCCGGGCATTCACCTTGCTCCTCGATATCGACATGCGCATGAAGCTCGCGTTGCCATCGCTACTGATTGTCTGCGTCGTAACCCTCGGTTGCAGTGGCGGCCACCTCCCGTCTTCCCCTTCCGGCCTGGCTTCGCCGGGCACTGCGTCAACAAACACCGGCAGACTGCGGGTCTTCGATGATCCGGCGATGCCGATGCCGACGCCGATGCAGGTCCTGATCAACATCGTCGGGTCGTTCGGGTCGACCGCCTTCATGCCGAATCCGACGACGGCGAACGTGGGCGATCAGATCACGTTCACCAACACCGACCTCGTCATGCATCACATCGTGCTGGATGACGGCACGGACCTGGGCGAGGTGCAGCCCGGGCAGTCAAGCGCGCCGGTGGCGCTGGCGACGCCGACGGCCACCTACCACTGCACGATTCATCCGTCGATGGTTGGCAGCATCAACGGCGACGTGCCACAGCCACCGCCGCCACCACCGGCCGATCCGTACTATCCACCGTACGATAACGGTTACGGCAGCGGGTATTACTAGCAAATCCCAAATCCCAAATCCCAAGCTCCAAATCCCAAGGTCGAAGCTCCAAGCCCGAAATCCCAAGGTCGAAGCTCCAAGCCCGAAATCCCAAGGCCGAAGTTCCAAGCCCTGAATTCCAAGTCACATTTTTGATTTGGGATTTGGGGTTTGGGGTTTGGGATTTCCGGGGTCTATAGTTCTCGCCTGAGAGGAACCCCGTCATGAAAACACTCAATATTTCCGTACTCGCCGCTGCGGGCATTGTCTCCGCGGCCATCGCATTTGCGCAGGCGCCGGCCATTCAGCCGGTGATGATGAAACAACTGAAGCCCGACGTCTGGGCCGGCCTGGGAGGCTCGGGCGGCAACAGCACCATCTACATCGGGAAGACCGGCGTCATCGTCGTTGATGCCAAGCAGACTGAGGCAGGCGCCAAGGATCTTCTGGCGGAGATCGCCAAGATCACGCCGAAGCCGGTCACAACGGTCTTTCTGACACACAGCGATGGAGACCATGTGAATGGCCTCGTCGCCTATCCGGCTGCGGTGAAGGTGATCGCGCACGAAAACAACAAGAAGGAGCAGCAGGCTGCGATCGCGGCCGGCGGCCGCGGCGCTCCCCCACCGGATCGGCTGCCGTCGCAGGTCACCACGAAGACCAAGGAGACGATGACCGTCGACGGCATCAAGCTGGAGCTATATCACTGGGCGGCAGCGCACACGAGCGGCGATCTCATCGTCTACAACCCGCAGGCGAAGGTCGTCTCGACCGGCGACATCGTGGTCACCAATCGCGCCGATGACAATCCGAATATACATATGGACAAAAACGGATCGGTCGAAGGGTGGATGGCCAATGTCAAAGGGATGATTGGGCTCAACGCGGACTATTACGTCACCGGCCACGGCGACGTGCTGATGAAGGCCGATCTCCAGCGGAAGCTGACGGCGGTGACTGAGCGGCGGAACAAGATTGCGGCGATGGTCAAGGAAGGGAAAACGCTCGAAGAAATCAAGGCAGCGCTTCCCGACGCCCCGGCGCCGGGTGCACGCGCGGCGGCACCTCCCGCAGCAGCACCAGCGGCCGGCCGGGGTCCGGCACCCGGGTTCGTGGACGCTGCCTATGCGGAGCTGACGAAAAAGAAAAGTACCTAAAACCTTCGGCGAGCCGAACAGGTCTTCGCAGCGTCTCGCGCTGGAGCTTATCAGCAGCGCGCGGGGCGCTGCGGCGACCTGATCGGCAGTGTGGGCACCAAGCTTGCCCTCATTAATCGCCGGAGGACCGAATGGGTATCGAGCGCCGTGAGAAAGGGCGCCGCGCGGAAGTTGTCAGAGCCGTCGTGGATCATGTGGTTCACAAAACGGAAACGACTGTGACACTCGACGGCCTGCAGGACTTCCTTCACATTCCCCGCGACGCCGCCGGGCGCATCGTCTCGAGCCTGGTCAATGCCGGGATCGTGCGGGAGGTCAGAGCCGGTCTCTGGCAACGCGTTCCAGATCTGCCATCGACCTCATGAGGTTCCTGTAGAGGTCGGCGCCTTTCGTGTACCATCCCCTCCATGTCAAACACCAACTTCCGTACGCTTGCCCGGCGTACGTTCTTCTCCAAGCTTGGTTTCAGCTTGATGGGCGGAGCCGCGGTCGGAGCAACGGTTCCGGTGGAGGCGCAGGCGCCAGAGCGATT
>DASTZI010000065.1:0-3189 GCA_035764385.1 Vicinamibacterales bacterium | reverse complement strand
GCGCGACTGTTCCTTCAGGCGGCCCAGGACGTTCGCGTCGGCGGCCGCGCATCGCGCACGCAGTTCCAGTACACGCTGCAGAGCGCGGACCTCGAACAGCTCAACGAGTGGGCGCCGAAAATCCTGACCAAGCTGAAGACGCTGCCCGAATTGCGCGATGTCGCGACCGATCAGCAGACGGAAGGGCTGACCCTGACCCTGCAGGTCGATCGTGACCAGGCTTCACGCTATGGATTCACGCCGCAGGCGATCGACGACACGCTTTACGATGCATTCGGCCAGCGCCAGATCGCGCAGTATTTCACGCAACTGTCGAGCTACTACGTGATCATGGAGGTCACGCCGACGCTGCAGGGTGATCCGGCGACCCTCGATCGCATTTTCATGCGCTCGCCGACCACCAACGGCGAGGTGCCGCTGTCGGCGTTCGCCAAGTGGACCACACACCCGATCCAGCCCCTGTCGATAAGCCATCAGGGCCAGTTCCCGGCCATCACGATCAGCTTCAACCTCGCGCAAGGGACGGCGCTCGGCCAGGCGACCGAGGCGATCGACCAGGCCAAGGCCGAACTCAACGTTCCGGCGACGATCAACACGACGTTCCAGGGCAACGCGCAGGCGTTTCAAGATTCGCTCTCGACGGTGCCGCTCCTGATCCTTGCCGCGTTGATCGTGGTGTATCTTATTCTTGGAATTCTTTACGAGAGTTACGTCCATCCGATTACGATCCTTTCGACGCTTCCCTCGGCGGGTGTCGGCGCGCTGCTGATGTTGATGCTGTTTCATTTCGATTTCAGTCTGGTTGCTCTCATCGGTATCATTCTGCTGATCGGCATCGTGAAGAAGAACGGAATCATGATGGTCGACTTCGCCATCGTGGCAACGCGCGACGACGGTCTGTCGGCACCCGAGGCGATCCGCCGTGCCGCGCTGCTTCGTTTCCGCCCTATCATGATGACCACCATGGCGGCCATGCTGGGTGGCGTGCCGTTGATGCTGGGCCAAGGGACGGGTTCGGAGATTCGACAACCACTCGGCTATGCGATGGTCGGCGGCCTGCTTGTCAGCCAGGCGCTCACGCTGTTCACGACGCCGGTGATCTACCTCTATCTCGACCGGTTTTCCTCATGGGTGAAAAACTGGGCGAAATCCGCTCCGCATGACGACTTGCGCGACGAGGATGCCCAGCCGAGGCGAGAAGCCGCGGAATAGAGCCTGCGGCTCGCGTTCCTTCGGCGGATTTACTCCGGACATCACGCGTACTATCGTTGCGATGGCAGCGAATCTGAAATGCATTGGATCAGGAAAAACAACCGCTTAGGCGCATGGGCAGCGGTCTTCGCCCTGGCGATCCAGCTCGTGCTGTCCTTTGGCCACGTCCACCTGGACAATTTTCAGGGCACGTCATCGGTAACGGCCTCCGCCTCGCAGCCACAACCGAATACCCCTGACGACGACGACCGCGGCACAGGACATGACTTCTGCGCCATCTGCGCAGCACTCAATCTGACATCGTCGTCCGTGCTGCCGACCGTCGTGCTGCCCACGACCCCGGTCGATCATCCATACACCTGGGCCGGCGCTCTGCAGTTCGCGCAGGTTTTCGAGCGCGTCCAGTTCCCGTTCCAGGCACGCGCCCCTCCCCACTCCGTCTGAACATGACTGACCACGGCCTCGATTGAGGCCTGTTCCTGCGTCCCCGCCAACGGGTGCGCACGTCATTCCAATCAGACCGGAGTTCGTAATGCGTCTTCGTTTGAAGATGATGTTTGCGTCATACAGCGCATTTTCCTGTGCCTGGGCTGCCTGTGACACGACAGCTTGGGCGCAAACTGCGCTGCCGCAAGTCGATGTGACTGTCGCAAGCCCGATTGTTCGCCGCGCCCCGTCACGTCCCTCGCCGCAAACTGCGCCGGCACAGCCCGCGCCGAACCAGCCAGCCGCTCCATCCATGGAGACGCTGGTCGGAACAGTTCCGATCGTCACCGACCAGTTCGCTACCATTACGGTGGTGCCCAACGACGAGTTACGCCGCAACGGGGCTTCGACCCTCGGCGATCTTCTCTTCGAGAAGCCGGGCATCACCGGGTCGAGCTTCGCGCCCGGTGCGTCGAGCCGACCGATCATCCGCGGCCTCGATGTGAACCGCGTGCGCATCCAGGAGGATGGCATCGGCGCAAATGGAGCGTCCGATCTTGGCGAGGATCACTTCGTCCCGGTCGATCCTCTCACGAGTGACAAGGTCGAGGTTGTCCGCGGCCCGGCGGCGCTGCGGTTCGGTTCGCAGGCCATCGGCGGCGTGGTCGAGTCAACAAACAACCGCATCCCGACGTACATCCCCGACCGCGGCATCAGCGCGGAGTTTCGCGGGGCCGGTACTTCGGTCGACAGCGGCATTGACGGCGCGGCGCTGCTCGATGCCGGCGGCGGGAACTTCGCCGTCCATGCCGACGTCTTCGGCCGCACGTCGCAGGACTATCGTATTCCGAGTTACCCGTATTTGCCGCCGCCAAATCCGGCAGACGCTCCGAACGCGACACAACCCGGCAATTTCAACGGCCGCCAGCCGAATTCCTCGGCGCAAAGCAACGGCGCGGCGGTGGGCGCCTCGTACATTTTCAACGAAGGCTTCTTCGGCCTCGCACTCACGCAAAACGACGCGCTCTATCACATTCCGGGAGTCGACGGCCAAGACCACGACACGCGAATCGATGCGCATCAGACAAAGCTCATAAGCAAAGGCGAATGGCGCTCGCCGAGCCCCGTCATTGACACGATCCGTTTCTGGGGCGGCATCACCGACTACAAACACAACGAACTTGGGCTTGCCGATGACACCAATCCGGCGAGCGACGGCATCCGGCAGACCTTCACCAACAAGGAGCAGGAAGCGCGCGTCGAAGCGCAGTCAGTGCCCTTCGACCTGCGGTACGCCTCGCTCACAACCGCGATCGGTGTGCAAGGCGGGCATCAGGACCTCACTGCCCCGAGCCCGGACAACGCCGGCCTGTGGGATCCGAACAGCAACTGGCGGATCGCCAGTTACATGTTCAACGAATTCAAGTTCAGCGAAACGACCAAAGCGCAAATCGCCGGCCGGATCGAGCAGGTCGACCTGTCAGGCATGGCGCGCAGCTTCGACGCCGTGGGAAACATGACCACCACCCCGGCTTCGCCCAGCTTTACGCC
>DASTZI010000064.1:0-4625 GCA_035764385.1 Vicinamibacterales bacterium | reverse complement strand
GCATGGTTCGTCAGGTTGTAGACCTCCAGGAAGAAGCCCGCCTGATAGCGCCCCACGCGCTGCACGTATTGGAAGCGCGCGTCAAGAATCGTCTTGCGCTCGCCGTCGATGCCGTTGCGAATGGCGTAGCCGCGCGAGTCGACCGGCGACAGAATCGGCGTGGTCAGATCGTTCACGCCCTTCAGCGGCCGATCGTTGCTGGTGCCATCGCCGTTGACATCGGTGCCGACGGTCTCGTTGATGGGATATCCAGAATAGGTGCGGAACACCATTCCGGCTCCGAGGCCGTGGGTCAGGTCGACGTTTGCGCTCGTGGCGAACGCGTGCGTGTTGTCGCGATCGCAGCGGCCGTAGTCGAGACGCGGGTTGCTGTCGACGACGATGTTCGCGACGTCGTAGCAGCGAGCGTAGGTGTAGCTGACGCGGCCCGACCAGCGGTTGGCCATCCGTTTCTCGAGCTCGAGCTCCAGCGAGTTGAAGTCGGAGTTCAACGCGCTTCCAAGCTCGCGGTTCTGCTCCTGGTTGAACTGCGCGAACGTCGTGTTGCGCGCGGCGGCGGGCACGAGCGCGCCGGACGGATCGAACGCCGCAACGCCTAAGCGCGTGACGCGTCCGTTGGCGCCCAACGGACCTTCGTTGATGTCGATCACCGCGGTGTTGTCGCGTCCACGGTTGCCGACGTAGTCGACGGAGACGGCCATGTTGTTGGCAATCTCACGCTTGATACCGCCGCTGAAGGCCCACGTGTAGCCGAGGCGGCGATCGCCGTCGACAATCGGACCGGTGGTTGTGTTGTTGATCACGCCGCCGGCCAGCACCTGGTTGCGCAGCCCGTTCAGAGCCGCGCGGCACGCAGGGCTGATCACCGCCTCGCCGGCGGTCTTGCCGGTCACGGGATTGAGGCAAGCGGTTGCCGTCGCATCCGGACCGACCGGGAACGCGCCGGTCGTGCGCGGATCCGCGACCTGCGTCGTGTCGTACGCCAGAGTCGGCGCGATGACGGCGCGCTGCAGCAGCGTCTGCAGGATTGCCAGCTGCTGATACTGGTACACCTTGCCGACGCCGCCGCGGATGACCGTCTTGCCGTCGCCGAACGCGTCGTACGCGATGCCGAGTCGCGGACCAATCGCGTTCTTCGTTTTCGGCGTTGCCTTCTGCCAGTCGTACCGCGCGCCCACGTTGAGTGTCAGGCGTTTGCCCATCGTCCACTTGTCGGAGACGAAGCCGCTGGCGCGATGATCGACTTGCTTGAACTCGAACTGGCCCATGCTGACGCCGAAGCGGAACGGATAGGTCTGCGGGACCGCCGGGTTGAACGGCACATCGCCCGGGAACGTGAACAGACCGATGAAATTGGCGGCGGTGCCCTGCGGCAGCGCGGCGTTGCGGCTCCACGCGACGCCGGCCTTGAGGTTGTGGGCGCCGGCAATCCAGGTCAACGTATCGTCGAACGTGACGTCTCGAATCAGGTCCTGCGCGTAGTTGTTACGCGGTCCGGCGATGTAGTCCGGGTGCGTGTTCTGCGAGCCGACGTCGAACGGATCGATGCCGTGGAAGCCGATGAACTTCCAGTTGTCATCGAAGAGCGGACGCGGACCCTGCAGCAGGCTTTCTCGGACGTGCCCGATCTTGATCTCGTTCGTCGTCTTGTTGTTCAGCACGGACGCGAGCGAGCCGCTGTAGACGTGGTCTCCCGCGTCGTTCTCGTACCGGGCGGCATCGAGAACCGCCTTGTCGTCCTCGAGGGTGTCGCGCTCGGTGAGAATGGCTTCTCGCGTCCACCGGAAACTGAGCTGGTTGTTGCTGCTCAGGTGGTAGTCGAGGCGCACGAACGTGTTCGGTCCGGAGAACTTCGTCGTGCTCGAATACGACACGGCCAGAGGCGCTGCCGAGGCGGGAAAGTTCAGGTTCGCGGCTTCGCTCGCGTTCGTCCCTTCGTAGTTGAAGAAGAAGAACGCCTTGTTCCTGATGATCGGCCCGCCGATGCTGCCGCCATAGACGTTGCTGCCTGAATCCGGATTCGATTCGCCGGCCTGCTTCAGGAAGTAGTCGGTCGCCTGCAGCTTGTTGTCCTGGTAATACTCGAAGACGCGGCCCGCAAAGTTGTTGGTGCCGCTCTTGGTGACGCTGTTGACGACGACGCCGGTCGAGCCGCCGTACTCGGCGCCGTACTGGTGCGTCTGCACCTGATACTCGGCCATCGAGTCGAGCGACACGCGAGCCTGCGTGCCCTGCGAGCCGCCGCGGCGCGAGTCGTTGTCGTTCTGGCCGTCGACGAGGAACAAATTATTGGTGGTCGCCTGGCCGTTCGCGCTGAACTGTCCGCCCTCGAAGGAGCCGACCTGCAGCGTGGGCACGAGCCCGGGAATCGTCTGCATCAGGCTGAACTGGCTGCGATTCGCGCTGGGCAGCGAGTCGATTTCGCTGCTGGTGATGTTGGTGCCGATGCGGTTCGATGTCGATTCGACCAGCGGCGCTTCGGCCGTTACCACGAGCGTTTCGGTGACGCCGGCGAGCGACAACGTGAGCGGGACGGTCAGTTCTTCACCGACCCTCACGACCATGTTGCTGCGAGTCATCGGCTGGAAGCCGGAGAGATCCGCCTTGATCGTGTAGGGCCCGGGCAGCAGCTGCGGGATGACGTAGCGCCCCGTGCCGTCGGTGACCGCCTCGCGCATGAGGCCGGTCTCCTCATTGGTGACGGTGACCGTTACTCCGGGCAACACCGCTTTCTGTGCGTCGGTGACTGTCCCGTTGATTTCGGCTCGCCCGCCTTGCGCGAGCAGCGGCGCCGCGGCGCCGAGGACGTAAAGCGTGATCAAACACAGCAACAACCGCCGAAGGGTCCGCATTAAGCCTCCTTAGCGTAGTGGGATGCGCGGACATTAGAGGGACGAGCCTCCGGTGTCAAGCGCCGTGCCGTTGACGGGCTCGGTTTTACCGAGTCGATGGAGGGGCCAGCGACCCGCGATTGACCTCGCGACCTTGCAGAAAAATCCGTGCAATCTGGCGGGTGTTCGTAATGTCTTCGAGCGGGTTGCGGTCGAGCACGATGAAGTCGGCCTGCTTTCCGGTTCCGAGTGTGCCCGCAGCTTTCAGCCCGAGGTAATCGGCGCCGTTGCGGGTGGCGGCCGTGATTGCCTGCATCGGAGTCATGCCGGCTTCCACCATCAGTTCGAGCTCGCGGTGTTCGGCAAACCCGAATGGGTCATCCTGCAGGCCTGTGTCGCCGCCGAGCACGATGCGCGCGCCCGCCGCGGACAGTTTCGCAAAGCTGCGCTGCAGAATCGCGTAGCGCTCGCGCACCGCCGCCGCCTGCGCCGCCGGTCGACCGCTGTACGCGCCCAGAACCTTCGCGACGAGCTCAGGCCCAATCGCATCGCGGCCCGGACCATTGAGCCATGCGGCCAGTGATGGCGGCGGTTCCGTGTTGCGGCCACGTTCGGCGTTCTGCAGCGTCGGCATGATGACGACGCGACGCTTGATGATTGCCTGCACGACCTCATCATCCATGTCCTTGTCGCGGACCATGTGGGTGAAGCCGTCGATGCCGGCGGCAACGAGTCCTTTTGCGTCGGCAAGGTAGAAGACGTGGGCATTGACGCGGATGCCGCGTTTGTGCGCTTCGTCGATGATGGCGCGGTAGAGTGGCGGGCTCAGTTCCGGCGCGCGCCCGTTGCGATCGTCGACCCAGATCTTGATGAAGTCGACCTTCTGTGTTGCGAGCTCGCGCACGGCGCTCCGCCCCTGCTCTTCCGTGGTGATGTCATACGCGATCCCTTTGTAGGTGTCCGCACCAGGACCGGCGTTTGGCGCGCCCATGCCGCGGCCGGCGGTGAACAGGCGCGCGCCGCCGAGGCGACCTGCAGCCTGGTCTTCGCGAATCTTGAAGGCGGCGTCGCCGGGATCGAGGCCTTCGGAGACGACGGCGCTGACGCCGAAGTAGAGCGCGCGATTGAGGTCGTCGATGATCGTCTCGCGGCCGTAGTTCTCCGGGCGGTACGTGGGACCCTTCTGAAAGCCCGTATGCGTGTGGATGTCGATGAGCGTCGGCATCACCGTCTTGCCGGTGAGATCGACCCGCATCGCGCCCGCAGGCGCTTTCACATCGTCAGCGCGTCCGACGCGTGTGATGGTGCCGTTCTGGACGATGAATGCCGAATGCTGGATGGCGGGCGTCCCGTCGCCGCGAATCAGCGTGGCGCCTTCGTAAATCGTCGTCTGCGCGACCGCTGACCTGGCGATCAGCAGCGCGAGGCAGAGGATCTTTTTCACGCGGCGGATTATAGGCCGCAGGTTGCGCGGGGTGCGCGCATCCGCTACGATCGGAAGTCGCGTTTGCCCTGAAAGATGCGGACGTAGAGGCGGACCTTCAGGTCCGCCGGCGATCCCACAAATATTCCTCAGTAGCTCAATGGCAGAGCATCCGGCTGTTAACCGGAGGGTTGCTGGTTCGAGTCCAGCCTGAGGAGCCACTTTCAGATGGTCCATTCCGGACACATGGGTGACAGTTCATTCCGGGGACATAGGTAACACTTTCGGACCGAAGGGATTTTCGATCGGTTCGAGCCGGCACGTCTCGTCATCGAAATATCCCAAGTCATAGTGCATGAAGGTGACGAGCC
>DASTZI010000063.1:0-16514 GCA_035764385.1 Vicinamibacterales bacterium | reverse complement strand
GGCAGCTTGCAACGTCCGCGTCGTGGATGCTCCGCGCCTCGGCTTCGAGCCGCTGCTTGATTTCGTCAACCGAGCATCCGCCCTGCGCCGATTCGGCAAACGCTTTCTTCATTCGCTCGATCGCCCAGAACAGATTTACAGCCGTCGGACGTGTGGCTGCCATCAGATCGCACAGCTTCTGAAACTCGGTCGCAAACTGCTTGGTCCCCATCGCCTTGCTCCGCTGCATGCCGAGCGCAATTCCCATCGCCGCGGCCACGCCAATGGCTGGCGCTCCGCGAATCACCATCGTCTTGATCGCCCTGGCAACGTCCTGCGCCGTCTTGCACGAGACGTAGACCTCCGATGCAGGCAGCTTGCGCTGATCGATCATCACGACCGCGTCGTTTTCCCACTCGATAGTCGGGAGCATGGATTGGTCGATGATAACAGTCAGGAGGCAGTGGGCAGTGGGCAGTGGGCAGTGGGCAGTGGGCAGTCGGCAGTGGGCAGTGGGCAGTGGGCAGTCGGCAGTGGGCAGTCGGCAGTGGGCGGTCGGCAGTGGGCAGTCGGCAGTGGGCGGTCGGCAGTCGGCAGTGGGCAGTCGGCAGTGGGCAGTCGGCAGGGGGCAGTCGGCAGGGGAGCAGTCGTCATTTGCAGGGAAGACTTCGAGCTCAATGGCATGCAATCCGCTATTCCGGCGCTCGTCATGAGGCCACTATGAGCACGACGAACCGGAATTACGCGGATCTGATCGCATGGCAGAAAGCCATGAATCTCGCAGAATCGGTTTATCGAGTTGCGAAGACACTGCCTCGACACGAGACATACGGCCTAACGTCGCAAATGCGTAGAGCTGCAGTGTCGATCCCCTCGAATATCGCGGAAGGGGAAGGACGGCGCACGCCTGGGCAGTTTCTACACATGCTGTCGGTGTCGTACGGGTCGCTACGGGAACTTGAGACCCAAGTAATGCTGGCGGGACGGCTGCGGCTGATTAGTGACGATGATCAACATCGCGTAATCGACGAGTGTGCAGAGGTCGGTCGCCTCCTCAATGGACTCATGAAGTCAATCAGGCGCCGCGCTGCGGGGTCGTGAGAACCCTGCCCACTGCCCACTGCCGACTACTTCAACAACCGCCTATCAAAAGGCTGGGGCAACAGCTCGCTCATTCTGTGGCGGCCAGTTTCCCCTTTCGCATTCGCCAAGATCACTTCCAGATCTCCGGCGAACTCCCACAAGACCTGTCGACACGCGCCACAGGGTGGCGTCGGCGCGTCAGGCGGCGCGACGACCACGATTCGCCGGAACTCGCGGTGCCCTTCCGACAGCGCCTTGAACATCGCGACGCGCTCGGCACACACGGTGAGGCCATACGTTGCGTTTTCGATGTTGCAGCCCGTGACGATCGTCCCGTCCGCGGTTTCGAGCGCGGCACCCACCTTGAACCCGGAATAGTCGGCATGCGCGTGCTCGCGAACCGCCCGAGCAGCGTCCGTCAGTGCGTCGAGTTTCGCATCTCGTCCGGCTGCGTTTTTCGGATCCCGGATCCCGGATCCCGGATCCCGGTTGGATTGCGCTCTAGAGTCGCTCAATGATCCCCTCGAGCAGCGAGATGAACGAACTGCGGACGCGCCGCCCGGTGGCGATCACATCGTCATGGACGATCGGTTGATGCCCCACGCCGGCGGCGGCATTGGTGATGCACGAGATCCCGAGGACCTCGACGCCCATGTGGCGCGCCGCGATCGCCTCAGGAACCGTCGACATCCCAATCGCGTCGGCTCCCATCTTTCGAAAGAAACTGATTTCCGCCGGCGTTTCGTAGCTGGGTCCCTGGACCGCGATGTACACCCCATGCGACACAGCGACTCCACGTGTCCTCGCCGCCTCGTCGGCGATGTTTCTCAACCGCGCCGAATACACTTCGCTCATATCCGGAAAACGAGGTCCGAATCGATCGTCGTTGGACCCGATCAACGGGCTTGTCCCCATCAGGTTGATGTGATCGTCAATGATCATCAACGCACCTTGCGTCAGCGCCGTATTGATGCCTCCGGCCGCGTTCGTCAGGATGAGATGCCGAACGCCAAGCCGTCCCATGACTCGCGTCGCAAACACCACGGTCGCCAGGTCGTATCCCTCGTAGAAGTGCACGCGTCCCGAGAGGGCGGCGACACGCTTGCCAGCGACATTGCCGATCACCAGTCGCCCCGCATGGCCGACGACGTTGGAGGCGGGCCAGTGCGGCAGCTCCGTATAGGGCGCGGCGATGGCGTCACGCAGTGTGTCCGAGAAGTCGCCGAGGCCGGAACCGAGAACGATCGCTGTGTCTGGAAGCGCAGCAGAGCGTCTGCGAATATCAGCAGCGGCCTGGTCCACTCGCTCCCAGGTGGATGGCGCGGTCACGCTTCCTTATCGTATGGCACGCCCAGCGCGCCTGGTGCACGCGACTGGCCGATGAAGCCGGCCAGCACGATGATGGTGACAAGGTACGGAATCATCTGAATGAATTGCACCGGAACATCCTCGCCGGATGGCATCTTGACCACCCCCTGCATCTGAATCGTCACCGCGTCCGCAAATCCGAACAGCAGGCACGCGAGCATCGTCTGGACAGGGCGCCACTTCCCGAAGATCAGCGCGGCCAGCGCAATGAAGCCGCGCCCCGCGGTCATGTTGCGCGTGAACAACGACGACTGTCCAATCGACAGGTACGCCCCACCGATCCCCGCCAGCACCCCGGAGAAGACGACGCCCAGGTACCGCATCCGGAGCACGCGGATGCCCGCGGCATCCGCCGCTTCCGGGTTTTCACCGACCGACCGCAGGCGCAAACCGAAAGGTGTCCGATAGAGCACGTACCACGTGCATCCGACAACGACGAGCGCCAGCATCGAGATCGCAGAGACGTTCGTGAAAATTCGCCACTGTGGCGCAATGGGGACCAGTTGCGCAAGCGTCGGCAGCAGCTCTGCCTCGGGAATCTGCGGCGTCGAGCCGGATGAAAGAAATAACGCGGCGCTGAGCACCCCGGGCAGCCCCAGAAACAAGATGTTGATGCCTGTTCCCGCCACGACCTCGTTCGCTTTGAACCGGATGCACACGACAGCGAGAAGCAGTGCGACGAGCGCACCGGCCATGCTGGCAGCGGTCACACCGACCCACGGGCTATGGGCGTAGAACGTCACCGCCGCCGCGGTAAACGCGCCGGCGAGCATCAACCCCTCGAGCGCGATGTTGACCACGCCAGCTCGTTCTGAATAGAGCCCACCGATGGCTGCCCAGACGAGCGGCGTCGCAAGTCGAATCGTTGAGAACAGGAGCGAGATCGTAAAGATGTCGCGCATCAGATTTTGCCGACACTCGCCTGCTGACCCGCTATGGGTGCCTGCTGCCTCGTCCCTTCTTCGCCCTTCCCCCTTCCCACTGTCGCCTTCTGGCGCCATCGGAACATCGCCTCAGCGGCAACAAAGAGAATCACCAGTGCCTGCAGGATCTGAACGATGTCTTTCGACACAAGCTGCGTAAACGCATCGACCGGAACACCACCCCGCTGCAGCACCGCGAACAACAACGCCGCGAGGACGACGCCTGCGGGATGGTTCCGTCCAAGCAATGCGACTGCAATCCCAGTAAACCCGTAGTTATCCGAAAAGCCGTCGTAATACCGATAGCGGTATCCGAGCACCTCGTTGATCCCCACCATGCCCGCCAAAGCCCCCGAGATCGCCATGGTCACGACTATCTGCCGGCGGATGGATATGCCGCCGTACTCCGCGGCGGCCGGATTCTGACCAGTGGCGCGGATCTCGTAACCCCACTTCGTTTTCCACAACAGCACGTACACGAGCCACGACGCGACGAGCGCCAATAGAAATGCGACATTCAGCGGAATGCGTTCCGGCAGGCCCGGAATAAAGCGGCCAAGTCGCGCGATGTGCGCCGTCCCGCCAATCTCCGCGGTTTCCATGATCGGATCGCCGGCGACTCGGTAGTCATATTGCGTCAGGTAGCCGACGAGCGCGATGGCGACGAAGTTCAACATGATCGTGTTAATCACTTCGTGCGATCCGAACCGGGCTTTCAATACGCCAGGTATCGCCGCCCACACCGCGCCTGCGACAACCGCAGCGAGACAGCAGAGGGGCACGAGGAGAAACGACGGCAGCCCCGCGAATGTGATTCCCACCCATGCGGTCGCAAACGCCGCGACATACAACTGCCCTTCCGCGCCGATATTCAGCAACCCGCCACGCAGCGCCACCGCCACCGCCAGACCCGTGAAGATCAGCGGCGTTGCGAAGAACAGCGTGTATCCGATTCCGTCTGGCCATGAAAGGGCGCTGCCGAGCAGAAGGCCGTAGACCTGCAGCGGGCTATCGCCAATGATCAGAACGACAATCGCGCCAACTGTAAATGCGCAGACGACGGCCATCAGTGGGAACAGCAGCTCGCGCAGTTTCAATGACGTCCACCCGTCATGAGCAGTCCGATTTCTTCTGCGGTGGTGAGAGACGGATCGACTTCGCCAGCGATCCGGCCGTTGTGCAACACGAGCAGGCGATCGGCAAGCGCTGTCACCTCTTCGAGTTCCGCGGAAACCAGAAGGACGGCGCAGCCGGCGTCGCGCATCGCGATGATCTTGCGGTGGATGAATTCGATGGCGCCGATATCAACCCCTCGCGTTGGCTGCGAAATCAGCAGCAGAACCGGTGGAAGCTCGAACTCGCGGCCAATGATCAGCTTCTGCTGATTGCCACCCGATAGCGCCCGCGCCGGAAGCGCCGGATCCGGTGGTCTGACGTCGAATTCGCGGATGACGAGATCGGCACGGCGGTCAATCGCCTTCTGGTCCAGCAGTATCGCTCCCGCCCCCGATGCCGCCGGCGGCCGGTAATGAACCCCGAGGATCGAGTTCTCAGCCAGACTGAATTCGAGTAGCAGACCGCGACGATGACGATCCTCGGGGACGTGCGCGATTCCGATCTCGCGTCGCCGCCTTGCGTCGACAGCGCGAAGATCGCGTCCACTGAACGAGATGGTGCCAGTGACCTGCGATTCGGGAAGCAGCCCTGCAAGCGCTTCGATGAGTTCAGTCTGTCCGTTGCCTTCGACACCGGCGATACCGACGATCTCGCCGGCTCGGACGTCAAAGGACACCCCCTGGACGCGCTGCACCGAAAGATTCCGAACCGTGAGCACGTCCCGCCCCGGACTCGCAGGGGACTTCGCAACGCGGAGCAAAACCTCCCGTCCAACCATCAGGCGGGCCAACTCCGCCGCATTGGTTTCCCTGGTGTTCACGGTGCCGACGACGCGGCCGTCACGCATCACGGTGACGCGATCGGAGATCGCGAGGACTTCCGACAGCTTGTGCGTGATGATGACGACCGTCTTCCCCTGACTGCGCATTCGCCTGAGGATCGAGAAGAACTCCTCGACCTCCAGAGGGGTCAGCACGGCAGTCGGCTCGTCGAGAATAAGGAGTTCCGCGCGCCGGTAGAGCGCCTTCAGGAGCTCGACACGCTGTTGCTGGCCGACGGACAAGGTTTCGATGGTCGCGTCAGGATCGACCGTGAGCCGGAATTCCTCGGACAAGCTGCGAATGTCGGCAGCCGCTTTCCGGAGATCCAGCGCCACTGCAGATCCGGGCTCCGCACCAAGAACGATGTTCTCGGTGACGGTCATCGGTCGTACGAGCATGAAGTGCTGGTGAACCATGCCGATGCCGAGGGCGATGGCATCGCGTGGTGCACGGATCTCGCGGACCTCATCGTTGAGGAGAATGTCTCCGCTATCGGCGGTATAGAACCCGTAGGCGATCCGCATCGCCGTGGACTTGCCCGCGCCGTTCTCGCCGACGATGGCGTGAATGGTGCCTGAATCGACGGTGATGTTGAGGTGATCGTTTGCCAGGACCGCGCCGAAGCGCTTGGTGACGTTGCGCAGCTCGAGTTTCATTGCGCCATCGCGTCCGTCACCTTGATTTCACCGGCAATGATTTTCTTCTTCGCTGCTTCGGCGGCGGCAATCGCGTCTGGCGACACGAGGCTGCGGTTGTAGTCATCGACGACGTAGCCAACGCCATCGCTCTCGAGGCCGTAGACGTGAAAGCCGCCTTTGAAACGGCCTTCGACCACTTCCTTCACGATGTCGTAGACGGCGTTGTCGACGCGCTTGACCATGCTCGTCAGCACGAACCCCGGCTTGACGCCGTTCTGATTCGAATCGACGCCGATCACGAAATGCGTGGCGCGGCCGTTCGCTGTACCCGCCTGCTCGACGGCGTCGAACGCGCCGAGACCCGAATTTCCCGCAGCCGCGAAAATGACATCGGCGCCCTTGTCCATCTGTGCGAGTGACAGCTCTTTGCCTTTGCCTGGATTGTTCCATGCGGCATCGGTGACGCCGACGTAATTCTGAAAGATCTGGATCCGCGGGTTCACGGCTCGCGCACCCTCCTCGTACCCTTTTTCGAAGCGCCGAATGAGCGGAATGTCCATGCCGCCGACGAAACCGACGGTGCCGGTACGCGAGGTCTTCGCGGCAATCATTCCGACCAGGTACGACCCCTCATGTTCCTTGAAGAGCAGGCCCGCCACGTTCGGCATCGGCGTCTTTCCATCGTCATCGAGCACGAGGCCGTCGATAATCGCGAAGCGGATGTTCGGATACTCGCGCGCCACGGCACGCATGATGGGCGCCTGAGCGAAGCCGACGCCGATGACAAGGTCGTACCCACGCTCGGCAAAGGCCCGCATCGCGGGCTCAATCGCGTTCGGCGTGCCTGGCTCAACGTCGCGCAGCACGATGCCGAGTGCCGGCTTGCCACAGCCTTTCCCGTCCGGGAAGGTGCCGCCTTCGGCGCACTTCACGCCTGCCCATGCCGCGGCGTTGAACGAACGATCGTCCTTCCCGCCGATGTCGAAGACGATTCCGACATGCGTCTTCGACCGATCTTCTTCGGCGTACGTGACGCGACGGCATGCCGACCCGATGACGACGGTGCACACCAGCAGTGCGAAGGCGAATACTCGATACGTCATCGCACGTCTCCAATGATCACCGGCCGTACGATTGCTGGCGGCTCGTCGGTAATGGTGAATGCGGCGGAGCAGACCGACAGTGCCTCGCTGAGACCTCGCCCGTCGCGATGGTAGATGTCCGCAAGCGGCTGCCCTCGTGTAACCCGCACGCCCGGCTTCACGTAGAGCACGATGCCAACGCCTGGATCAACGCGGTCGCCGACGTTGGACCGCCCCGCACCCAGAAGGTTCGTCGCGAGGCCAATGGCGCCGGCCTTGACGGCTGCGACGAAACCGTCGCGCGGCGCGACAAGCTGTTGCCGTCCGCTGGCGGAGGGCAATAACGAACGGTCGTCGATGACACGGCGGTTGCCCCCCTGCCGCTCAATCATGCGCCCGAGCGTCTCGATCGCGTTCCCCGAGGACAATGCCCGCTCGATTGTCTGCAGTGCGGATACCTCATCAGCATCCCGTCCCGCCAGAATGAGAGCGCGCGTGGCAAAGCGCTTCACGACCTCGGAGAGATCCCCGGGGCCTTCCCCTCGCAGGGTTTCGAGGCATTCGAGGATCTCGAGCGAATTGCCAACCGCACGCCCGAGCGGGGTGTCCATATCCGTAATGAGCGCTTCGGTGCGGATACCCGCCGTCGTGCCGATCGCTACCATCGAGGAGGCAAGCGCTCGGGCACTGGCTTCGTCTGTCATGAACGCCCCATCGCCGCATTTGACGTCGAGCAGCACGACCTCGCTGCCTTCCGCGAGTTTCTTGCTCATTACCGACGCCGCAATGAGTGGAATGCTGCCAATGGTAGCGGTGACATCCCGCAGCGCGTAGAGTTTCTTGTCAGCCGGCACCAGCGCATCGGTCTGGCCGATGATGCTCGTGCCGACCTCCCTCAGCACCGCCTTGAATTCATTGACGTCGAGGTCGACCCGAAAGCCGGGGATCGATTCGAGCTTATCGAGGGTCCCCCCCGTATGGCCCAGGCCACGGCCGGACATCTTCGGCATCACAACCCCGCAGGCGGCCGCCAGGGGGGCGAGCACAATCGATACCTTGTCGCCGACGCCCCCTGTACTGTGCTTCCCTACTTTGACGCCGGGAATGTCCGATAAATCAACACGAGCGCCGGAATTGACAATCGAGTCGGTCAACCACGAGGTTTCCTCGTTGGTCATGCCGCGCAGCACGATGGCCATCAGCAACGCGGACGCCTGATAGTCCGGCAGCGTGCCGCGCGTCACGCCGTTGACAAACAGCTCGATCTCTTCGCGGGAGAGCGGACCTCCGTCGCGCTTTTTCGCGATGACGTCAACGACGCGCATGAATCAGGCATTTTATTAAATGAACACCCAGGGAGTGGCCGCCCCTCTTCAGACCGAACCGATGCCAGCGCCGCAAAGCGCGGCGCTGGCCGACTTCGCACGAAGCTGCAAGGCGGCCGCCCGATCGGTGTCACTCTACCCGGCCACCCACCCCGCCATTCAGGGCGCCTTGAGCCGGGTCGTCAGCGCGTCACGCCGCCTCACCGAGGCCGGAAACATCGCCATCGCCGTGCTGCCCGACGCGCTCGTCATCGACGGCCGCACCCCCGCCCGGCCGGATCCATCGATCGGCGAACTGGCGGACCTGCTTCACGATCGGCTGATTGGCGAGCTGCGCGTCGAGGCCGACGCCGATGCCGCCGACTGGCGAACGCTCCTGCTGCTGCTCTCACGAACCGCCGAGGAGCTGATGGCCGAAGGCGGCATCGCGAAGTTGTGGATGGCGTCGGGCCAATCGCATTTCGACATTCGCGAAATCGATTATGCAGAAGTCCTCCGCGAGCGCGCGGGCGGTGATGCGGCTGCGTGGGAGCGCATCGTCGAGTTCTGCCTGCAGGGCGATAACAGCGCTGTCGTCGATGAGCGAACGCTCGAAGCCGTCATTACTGCGCTGGACAACCCGGAACGTTTCAACGAGTTGCTCCAGGCCCTGCAGGCCGCCTCCGACAACGCCGCATCGATTGGTGCGCGCGCCGCCGCGCTGCTGGGGTTGATTCGCAAGGCCATGGACACGCTGAAGGAACGCGATCAGCTCAATGAAGCGGCCGTGTTCCAGACTGTCGCCGATTCAACCGCGCACATGACGGCCGAAATGATGTTGTCATTGCTGCGGGAGGCCCGGGAGCACACTGAAAGCGGCGAGCCGCCCCTCGCCGCAGCTGTCGTTGCTCGCATTGGCGACGGCGCAGTCGCGAGCTTTGTCGCGGGATCGATTGTCGCGGAACACGGCGCCACGGAGCGGCTCGCACTGGCGTTCGAGACGCTCGTTCCAGACGCCGACCGGAAGGAACGGCTGCTCGATCTAGCCAAGGAGACGGTTGCGCAGTCACCGCTCGGCGGCGAGACGGGCTTCGAAAGCCTCTGGCAGGACGCATCCAACCTGCTGATGTCGTACTCCGACAAGAATTTCGTTTCGACCGAATACGGCCGGGAGCTGTCGGGTGCACGAACGCAGGCGATCGAGGTCGAACGCGTGTCAGATGACCCGCCCGAGCGCGTCCAGGCATGGCGGGAGTCGGTGAGCGACGAGGCGGTTCGCAGTCTCGACCTTGCGTTAATCCAGGACCTGCTTCGTCTCGAATCGGAGCCAGCGGGCTGGCAGGCGATTGCCGCCATCGCAGCGGATGAAATTGAGCGGCGCACGCTGCTCGGCGACATCGTGCCTGCGCAAACCCTGCTCAACATTCTCGTGGCGGAGCGAAGTGATGAAGGCAGGACGCCGCTGCGCCCGATTGCCGAGTCGATTCTCAACAAGCTGGCGGCCGGCCAGATCGTCCGCCACATCGTCTTTCATCTGCGCAAGGCCGACGACGCCGCCGTCGAGGCGTTCAATCGCCTCTGCCACACCATCGGACCGTCGGTTGTGCGGCCGCTTGCCATGGCGCTGGCAGCCGAGGAGAACAACCGCGCGATCCGCCGTCTGCGCGAGCTGTTGCTCGCCTTTGGCGCGGCGGGGCGGCAGTCTGTCGAACAATTGAAGCACTCGCCGAATCCCGCCGTCCGGCGGATGGCCATCGATCTTCTGCGCGTGTTTGGCGGCAGCGAGGCGCTGCCCGAGCTTGCCTCGATGCTCGACGATGCCGACCCGCAGGTCCAGCGCGAATCCATTCGCGCGATCGTGCAGATTGGCACCGACGACGCATTTGCCGTGCTCCAGCAGGCGCTGGTCGGTGGCAGCGCGTCGCGCGACACCATCCTGCAGCAGCTGATCGGTCTGCGTGACGACAAGGCCGTTCCGCTGCTGTGTTACGTGCTCCATCACACATCGCCGCGCGGGAAGATGACGGACGTACACGTGCAGGTCATCGATGCACTCGGAAGCCTCACCGTGCATCCAGAATCGACCCGAACGCTTCGCACGATTCTGCATCGCAGCGACTGGTGGGCGCCGCTCCGTACGGCGGCGCTCCGAAAGGCGGCGGCATCGGCGCTGCGGCAGATCGGCCGGCCGGAGACGCTCGCGATACTGGAGGATGCGGCCACGCATGGCAGCCGCGGCGTGCGCGCCGCAGCTCGGCGATACCTGCCGTCCGCCGTTCAGGAGGTCACGTGAACGCGGTGCAACGTGCCCGCCTGGCGGACGACCTGGTGCGCCGCCTTGCTGCGTCGATCCGCAGCGCACAACTGTATTCAAGCGGGCATCCGATCGTCGTACGCAGCATCAGCGCGTTGAGCGAGTCGCTGGCGGTCGCACATGCGGCGACGCCTTCGCTGGCGATCGGTATCGTCGGCGAGGACCTCGTGGTCGGCGAGATTCCTGTCCCGCACGCCGCCGAAAACATGGGCGAGCTGATGCGACGGCTCCAACAGGCCGGCGTCGAGCGCATCGTTGTCGAGCGAGGCGTCGAGACGACAGAAATTACGCGGCTCATTCAGGTGCTCGCGGCCGCGGATCCGAATCAGGTTGCGGGCCTTGCAGCGCTCCGATACATCCGCGTCGGACGTCTTCAGGTCGAGAAGCGCGTCGACGCCCCGATCGGCGACATCGCCACGTTCAAGCGCCTCTATGAGGACGCTGTGACGGTCGCCGAACGCCTGTGGGACACCGCCCAGGTGGAGGGTAAACCTGACTCGAACGCGGGCCGCGGCATCGTCGATTCGCTGGCGCAGGCAGTCGCACAGAACCGAACCGCACTGCTGGCACTGACCGCGCTGAAGAATTACGACAACTACACGTTCACGCACATGGTGAACGTATCCATCCTCACGATGGGGCAGGCACGCGGCCTTGGAGTCGACGGCGCGCTGCTGCGCGAGTTCGGTCTCGCGGCGCTGATGCACGACATCGGCAAGGTCAAGACACCCACGGACATTCTCAACAAACCCGACAAGCTCGACGATCGCGAATTCGAGATCATGAAGCGCCACACGGTCGAGGGCGCCCAAATCCTTCGTCGGACGCCGGAGATGCCCACGCTCGCCCCGATCGTGGCGTTCGAGCATCACCTCCGTCTCGACGGCAGCGGTTATCCCGAACGGGTCAACCGCGGGCAGCTCAATCTCGCAACGATGCTATGCGGCGTGGCCGATGTGTACGACGCGATGCGCTCGCAGCGACACTACCAGCCAGCGTTCCCGACCGATCGCATCCTCGCCGTCTTGAAACGCAACGACGGAACACAGTTCGATCAGAACCTGGTGCGGCGATTCGCTCAGCTGGTGGGCATCTATCCTGCCGGGAACCTCGTCCGTCTGCGAACCGGCGAGATCGCCGTAGTGATCAAGCCGTACGCCCCCGATCCTTACCGCCCACGAGTGAAGGTATTGCGCGCAGCCGATGGCGCCGATCTCGATCGAGCCTATGAGATCAACTTGTGGGAGGCCGCCTCGGCACAGGCCACGGCCATCGAGGCACCACTCGATCCCGCACTTTACGGAATCGATCCGCTTTCGCACCTGCAGTAACATTAGGTTTCCTGCCTGCCACACCTTCGCTCGAGGGCTGAATGTTCCTGCTCAAGTCAGCTGGCGTCCTGACCGTCCTGACGCTTGCCGTCGGCATTGTTACAGCGCAAGACTCGACGCCGCGGTATCGCACGTTCATCTCTGACACGACGCTTCCAGGCGTCGATACGGGCATGCGAGATAAAGACGCACCCCGGCCGCCGCGCCCATACCCGGCTGATGTCATCATGCGTTCCAGTGGCGAGGCGTATCTACGTGGAAGCATCGCCGTGAAGTTTCGACCCGGCACCGCGCCGGTCGCCGAGCGGCAGATGATGGATCGCATTGGGGCCACTACGATGGAGGCGCCGTCATACGCCGACTTCCAAATCGTCAACATTGACGAGAACGCCGACCCCGAGGCCGCGGCCGCAACACTCGCGCGGCAACCGGACGTCGAATTCGCTCAGGCACGCTACAAGATCCATCCGATGTTCGTCCCCAACGATCCGCTGTACTCGCAGCAGTGGAACTTTCCGCAAATCGACATGGAGCACGCGTGGGACGTGAACCCTGGCGCGGCCTCGTCCATCGTGGTGGCCGTCCTCGACAGCGGCGTCGCATACCGCAACGCGGTCTTGCGCCGCGACGTTCCTTCCTGGCGTGACTTCTTCGGACCGAGTCTCGTCACTTATCCCGCGCTGGGCGTCGTCGACATTCCGTTTGCGGCTGCGCCCGACCTTGCGGGTCCGAATCGATTCGTCGCGCCGCGCGATTTCATCTGGAACG
Organism: Vicinamibacterales bacterium; assembly: GCA_035764385.1. Classification (GTDB taxonomy): domain Bacteria; phylum Acidobacteriota; class Vicinamibacteria; order Vicinamibacterales; family UBA2999; genus Gp6-AA40. The sequence goes on along the minus strand of DASTZI010000063.1, from coordinate 3,787 downwards.
ACACGGACCCCCTCGACCTGGACGGCCACGGAACGCACGTCGCCGGCACGATTGGACAATTGACGAACAACGGCATTGGCGTCGCGGGCATGGCATTCAATGTACGGATCATGCCGGTGAAGGTGATCGATTCCATGTGGGACGACATCCTCGGCAGCCCGTTCGAGGGAACCGACGATGTGGTCGCGCGAGGAGTGCATTACGCCGTGGACAACGGCGCGAATGTGCTCAACATGAGCATCGGCCGCTCGGGCGCACCGAGCCCGCTGCTGCAGGAAGCCATCACCTATGCGACCTCGCACGGCGCGTTTGTCGCGATTGCGGCAGGCAACGACTTCGAACGCGGCAACCCGACGCAGTGGCCCGCGGCGTACGCGCCCTCGATCCAGGGTGCGGTCGCTGTGGGCGCCACCGGTCGCGATCGGCAACGCGCCTACTACTCGTCCACGGGACCCTTTGTCGAACTGGCCGCGCCGGGTGGGAACCAGCGGACCGGGGGAACGACCGGCGGCGTCGTGCAGCAGACGTACGACTTCGCGTTCGTCGATACATTCGTCAACGGCCCGGCACGCTACGGCCCCCCGCGGTTCGACATCTTCTCGTATCAATTCCTGCAGGGAACGTCGATGTCCACGCCGCACGTCGCGGGATTCGCTGCACTGCTGATGCAGCAGGGGATCACCTCGCCGGCGGCGGTCGAAGCCGCGATGGAACAGTTTGCGACCGACCTGGGCCCGACCGGAGTCGACCAGCAGTACGGCTACGGCCTGATCAATCCACGCGCCTCGCTGCGCGGCCTGGGACTGGCGAAATGACTCGCGCTGTCCTCGCCGGTGCGGTGGCGTTCCTGCTCGCCTCGGTCGTGCCCTGCCAGGCGCAGGACCGGATCTCAATGCGCGGTTTCGCGGACGCGGGGTTGACAATCTTCACGGCCACGCAAAGCTTCAAAGCGATTCTCGGAAGTCCGGCAGGGCCGGTGTTCGGAGGTGGCGTCGAGGTCGGATTGACGAGAAACGTGTTCGTCTCGGTCCGCGCGTCTCGCTTCAGACAAACCGGCAACCGCGTGTTCGTATTCCAGAACCAGGTGTTCACGCTGAACGAATCGGACACGATCACAGTGACGCCACTTCAGCTCAGCGCCGGCTATCGCTTTCTTGGGCGCCGCCCCGCCCGTCTCACTCGTCCTCCACGATTCACCCCATATGCCGGCGGCGGCGTGGGGTGGTATCGGTTCAGCGAAACATCCGCACACTCGACGGCTGACGAGGACGAAAAGACGACCAATGCCGGTTATCACGTCCTTGCCGGCGTGGAGATTCCGATTCGCAACTGGATGGCTGCCGCCGTTGACGGGCGATGGTCGTTCGTGCCGAACGCGTTCGGCGATTCAGCGAGCAGCGTTGCCAGCCTGTATGACGAACACAATCTCGGCGGCTTCACGCTGAGCGGCCGCATCATCGTGGGCCGATGACAGAGTTTCGCCGCCACGTCCTGTCGGTTGTCCGACGGATCCCTGCCGGGCGTGTCGCCACCTACGGTGACGTCGCGGCCTTGGCGGGAAAGCCGCGCGCGTCGCGCGCCGTGGGCAACATCATGCGAACCTGCCGTGAGCCGGGCGTCCCCTGCCACCGCGTAATCGCCGCGGGGGGTCTGCTCGGAGGGTACGGCGGGAACCTGCAGATCAAACGGGAATTGCTGCGCGCGGAAGGAGTGGAGGTCGGGATGGGGCGCGTGCGCGGCTTCGAGCGTGCGCGGTGGCGTCCCACCCGTCTTCGCGACGGGAGTCGCAGAGGCGAACCGTCGCGTTCGCCTAGCGCCGACCGCGGGTCTTCTCGCGGTTGAGGGCCGTCCCGATCTTCCGCGCGGCTTCACCGGCGCGGCTGCGGACATGACCCGCTACTTGATTTGCTTCGCCTCTGGCCCGCAGCTCTCGGTTGCCCGTCGCCCGGCCGGCAACTTCCTGCGCCACACCCTTGACCTTCTGTCCAATTCCTTTTACTTCCTGTTCGGCTGCCTTCCTTCGGAACGTTGCCATGCACTTTCCTCCCTGAGAAGTCTTGTTAAACAAGAAGTGTTCCGTTTTGTGAATTCCGTCCGTCGTACCGGCAACGCGAGCGACGGTCGTCTCCGTCTAAGCAGCCAGGAGACGTGAGAACCGCCGACCTGGAACTGGCCGCTCGGTGCCGGGCCGGTGACGCCGGCGCATTCGAGGAGCTGTACCGCCAGCACGCCAGACGCCTTTTCAGTCTGGTGGTGCGGATGATCGGCTCCGTCGACGACGCGGAGGATTTGCTCCAGGAGGTATTTCTCCAGGCATATCGGAAACTCTCAGGGTTTCGCGGCGACTCTGCCCTCGGGACGTGGCTGTATCGGCTCACAATGAACCATTGCTTGGATCACCTGAGGGCTCGACAGGTGCGGATGAACCGAGCGACCGAGTCGCTGGACGAGGAGGGCGCCGAAGAGCCGGTCGCTCCGGCGCCCGTGGTGCCGGCGGCCGTGAGCCGCCTCGATCTGGAGCGTGCGATCAACATGCTCCCCGACGGGGCGAAAGCGGTGTTTCTCCTGCACGACGTGGAGGGATTCGAGCATCGCGAGATTGCTCAGATCCTCGGAATTTCCGAGGGGACGTCAAAATCCCAAGTGCATAAGGCGCGTCTGAAACTGCGCATGATCTTGAGGCGATGAACTGCGAACTGTACGACGATCTGCTCGACGATTATGTTGACGGCGTGCGCGCGTCCGACCAGCGCAGCGACGAGCCGTTTGCCGCGTTCGAGCAACATCTGGCGGGATGCACTCGGTGTCAGGCGCTTGTCGCTGACCTCACCCGCATCAGGCTCGCCGCGTCGGCGCTCGACGAGCACATCCCACCGCCGCGCCTGTGGGCCAGGATCGCTTCGTCGATCGACGAGCAACAGCGGCAGCCGTGGTGGCAGCGTCAGCTCGGCGGTACATTCTCGGCATGGGTGCCGGCCGCCGTCGCCGCCTCGATCGCGCTGTTGCTCGTGGCGGGTGGTTGGAACGCGTGGCAACAGAGGCGCATTGAGACGCCGCAACAAGTGGCCGCCCCCCAGCCGGAAACCGAATCAGTTCCGGCCGAGCAGCATTACGAGCGGGCAATTGCCGGCCTGCAACGATTGGCACAGGCTCAGAACGGGGCACTTGATCCGGAGACACGGGCAGTGCTCACGAAAAACCTTGCCGTGATCGATCGCGCCATCGATGAGAGCCGCGCGGCGCTCGACCAGGAACCGGCGAGCGCGCTCGCGCAGGAGAGTCTGCTCGAAGCGCTCGAAACGAAGGTTGCGCTCCTGCAGGAAACCGTCGCGCTTGCAACCGACTCGGGCGGCCCTGAGGAAACCGCCGGACCCGCCAGGGAATTGAATCAATGAGCCACGCTGCGCGTGTCCTGCTCGCCGCCCTCGCCAGCATCACGCTCGCGCTGCCGGCCGCGGCGCAGAACGAGGTCTCCGAGCGGTTCTCGAAGACCGTGCACCTCGATCAGAACGGCACGTTCGATCTGACCAACGTCACCGGGGATGTCGTCATTACCGGCACGACGGGCCGCGACGTCAGCATCGATGCGGTCAAGCGGGTGCAGCGGCCGAATCCGCGGGCGGCACGCGCCCTCCTCGCCATGATCGACATTCAGGTGACCGAGCAGGCAAATCGGGTCGAAGTGCGGACGCTCGTGCCCCGGCCTCGCAATTTTCCCGGATCGGTCGATTTCACGGTGATGGTTCCCGAGGACGCCAGTGTGCTCGTCAAGACGATCACGGGCAGC
>DASTZI010000062.1:0-9662 GCA_035764385.1 Vicinamibacterales bacterium | reverse complement strand
TCGCCGTTTCAGGCAGCTTCTGACGGATCGCGCAGGAGTCGGTGTGCGTCCGGCCCGTGCTGGTGCCACCCTGCACGAAGATGCCGTTGCGAATACGCGCGGCCACATTGACGTCGACACCCGACCACACTTCGCTCTGGTCGCCAAAGTTCGACGCCTTGGTGACGTAGTTGTCGACCAGGCCGACCCTGTCCTGGTTCAAATCGTAGAAGCCGCCAATGGTCTGCCCGGCTGACGCGAGACGCGAGTCAGTACTCGGCGCCGTGACGCTGAACGCGGCGACGTCAGTCGGCGCGACGGCCCGGTTGTCGATCGTGAAGAAGTTCCCGTACCAACGGCGGAAATAGCTGACGTCGATCGAGGTGCGCGGCAGCAGCTCCTGCTGCACACCGCTGGAGAACTCCCAGTTGTAACCACGCACCCCCCAGCCCTTCAGGATCGCCGGGTCGTACACCGAGCCCCCGGTCGCCTTGCCGAAGTTCACGTTCGCCATCGCTCCGCATTCGCCATTGGCCGCGGGCAATGCCAAATCACAATCCGGCACATAGTCACGATTCGCGTCGGTCCAGTTGCGCGTTGTCGCGTTGCCCACCCGATTGATTGGATTGAGGACGGATCCGAAGAATGCATCACCGGATCCCATGCCCTGCACGTACTTGTTCAGACTGACTTTCACGGCCGTCTTGCCGTCGCCTCGAACGTCATAGGCGACGCCGAACTTCGGCGTGATGTCTTTGAACCGCACGCCCTGTGTCGCGGGAAACACGAGGTTGCGCGTGGGCAACAGCGTCGTCGGGCCAGCAACCGACTCGGGAGAAGAGTTGCCGAAGTGATCGACTCGCAATCCGTAGCTCGCCGTGACGCGTGACATGGTCCATTTGTCCTGGACATAGGCGCCGGAGTCCGAATCGGTCGTGTAGATGGTCCGCAGAGGGTACGCGTAGAGGGTGATCTGATTGGGCACGCCGTTGTTGAAGCGGTAGCTCACGGGCTGCGCACCGGCGAGCTGATTGCCGAGCGCGTTCACCTCGTTCCCGTTCCCGAACATGAAACCGGCCTTGATGATGTGCGCGCCGGTCACATACGAGACGGACGAGCGAAGGAACATCGTCGAGAACCAGGTGTTGCGCAATGCGGGACTCGCCCCGGCGCCGACATTCACCGTTCGATAGACAAGGTTGCCGAGCGCCTGCTCGGTGACAGAAATCATCGCCGGATTGGTCTGGCCCGGCGGAACGCTCCGCAACTGATCCTGATGGCGATTGATGAAGGCGCCATCGATCAACAACTTGTTCGTCAGCGGTGCCGACCAGTCGGCCATGAGGTTGTGCTGCTTGATGCTCTTGCGGTACAGGGCCGCCTCCGGCGAGGTGATGGCGTTGATGCCGTCGGTGCAGGCGCAGTACCCCGATTCCTGATCGCTGACGCCGAACTTCAGCTTCGACGTGACCTGCCAGGTGACACGCATGTGCAGATCGGACCCATCGACCGCATTGAATGGACGGCTCGTCGGGTCGGGCGCATACGTCCAGATATTCGGGTTGTTGGCATTCAGGTTGGCAAAGCTGCCAGCCGGATACACTTCGTTCACCTGCTTCTTGTACGCCACGTGGAACCAGAGGCGGTCACGCAGGATTGGACCGCCCACGCCCGGGTTGTAGTCGTAGCTCCGCTTGAGCGCGCTCGGCGTGCCGAGCCCGGCGGCTTTCAGCGCCGGCGAGAAATTGTTGCCCTGCATCGCGCCGTTGCCGAAACCAAAAGTGAACGTGCCGGCCAGGCGATTGCCGCCATCCTTGGGGATGTAGTTCACGCGCACACCACCGGTGGAGAGTTCTGCGGAAACAGCGCCCGTGTCGATCGTTACTTCCTGATACGCACTCAGGTTCGTGGCGATGATCAACGTGTTGGCCCCATTGGCCGTGATGCCAAGCGACACGCCGTTCTGTGTCAGACGCTGATCGACGCCGCGGCTGCCGTGCACGGTCAGCTGTGAAGACACCTGGTCCGTCGTCCCACCGACGTCCTGGCTGATTGCCCCTGCGATCGAGACGCCCGGAATGAGGGTGGCAAGCGTCTTGTCACTCCGACCAGACGGGATGACATCGATCACCTCGTGACTGAGGACGCGCTGCTGCGTCGTGTTCTGCACGTCGACGATCGGCGATTCGCCCCTGACGGTAATCGTTTCGGTGACCGTGCCGACGCGCAGGTCGGCATTGATCGTCGCGGAGAACGAGCCCTGCAGCTCGATCCCTTCACGAATCACCGTAGAAAATCCAGCGAGCGCGAACGTCACCGAATAGGTGCCCGGCTTGAGGTTCTCGATACGGTACTGACCGGTGTCGTTGGTGACGGTCGTCCGCACTTTTTCAATCAGCGCCGGGCTCGCGGCCTCGACGGTGACGCCCGGCAGGACCGCGCCGGACGCATCGCGGACGACTCCGGTCAGCGACGCCTGCGCGGATGCCATTGCCGGCATCAGCATGACAACGATGGCAACCGCCATGGTGGTCGCGAAACTGCGCATCCAAGACATCAATTTGTCCCCTGCGTTTGTGTAGCTCGGAAGGAGCAACTGTGGCGAATGCCGCGGCAACTCGCAAATTACCTGGGAACGGGCTGCGGACTGTAGGACGCCGCGATGGCGTCACGCCCTTCGGACACGACCGTGCTCTCGAGTTCGCGACCGCGTGTCTCCGGCAGCATGGCCACGGCAAGCAGCACGAGCACGTACGAACACGCCGAACAGATGCCCATCGCTGGACCGAGGCCGAGGTTGGGAGCCACAACGCCGACGAGAGTCGGCACGAACGAGCCAACGGCTCGACCGGTGTTATAGGAAAAACCCTGCCCGGTTGCGCGTACGCGCGTCGGAAACAACTCAGCGAACGTCGCGCCCATCCCCGCGATGATCCCGGACTGGAAGAAGCCGAGGGGAAATCCGAGCAGCAGCACTGCGGTGTTGCTCAGTGGGAGCAGGGTGTAGCACGCAACGGTGAGCGCCGCCGTGCACGCCATGAGCACGAACGTCCGCCGCCGTCCGAGCCAGTCGCTCAGATGCGCGCTGATGACGTAGCCGAAAAAGGAACCGCAGATATTGATGCCGAGGTATCCGCCCGTACTGAGCACCGACAGGCCGCGTACTGTCTTCAGATACGTGGCGAGCCACGTGAGGGTCACATAGTTGCCGCCAAGGCCACCGGCCGCCAGCAACGATGCGAGAAACGTTTGTCGCCGAAGCGCGGTCCCGAAGATCTCCACGAACTGCATCGGCGTCCGTTCCGTCGTCGTCGCCTTCATCGACGTGTAGACGTCCGGCTCTTCGACGTTGCGCCGAATCCAGAGCACGAGTAGCGCTGGGATCAGGCCGAGCATGAAGAGATATCGCCAGGCGACTTCAGGACGCGCGACGCTGAAGACCACCGTGAACAACAGCACCGCGCCGCCGTAGCCCACCGACCAGCCACCCTGAACGGTACCGACGGCGCGGCCGCGAATGCGCTTGTCGATCACTTCGCTCATCAGGACGGCGCCGGCTGCCCACTCCCCACCGAAGCCGAGTCCCTGCAGGCTGCGCGTGAGCAGCAGCTGTTCGTACGATTGCGTGAGCCCTGACAGGAACGTGAAAAACGCGAACCAGAGAATCGTCAGGCGGAGGACCGTGACCCGGCCGTACCGGTCCGCAAGAATGCCGGCGATCCAGCCGCCGACCGACGAAAACAACAAGGCGGCGGTCGCCAGCGTGCCGGCCTGTGCCTGCGACATGGCCCACAGGCCGATGAGCGTCGGCATGACGACGGCGTACAGCTGCACGTCCATCGCGTCGAGCGCCCACCCGGTGAAACAGGCCGCGAACGTCCGTCGTTCGCGGACGTTCATGCTCGTGAACCAGTTCGCCATGGGCGCGTATTGGACCACACGGCTTCGCCTGATTCAATGACAGCAGGTATCAGGTATCGGGTATCAGAGCGGCCGAACCTCCACCTTTCGGAACTTGACCACACCGGCACCATACTGCAGCGCAAACGGGCCGCGTGCGTGTTTGGCGTCGTTGGCATCGGCGGTTTTCATACCGTTGAGCGTCACGGTCAGGTGTCCCCCCTGCGCGCGAATCTCGTACGTGTTCCATTTGCCCCCGGCCTTGATGGGCGACGCGACCTTCGCAACGTTGACGATGGCACCCGTGGCGTAGGCCGGATCCGGACGCGTGTCGAAGATGTTCACTTCGTAGCAGGCCTCCGCGCCTGGCATTTGCGGGTTCTCGCAGCGGATGAAGATGCCGCTGTTGGCGGGGGTATCGACCCAGAATTCCGCCCTGATCTCGAAATCCGTGTAGGGCTGCTTGGTCACCAGATACCCGCCCATGCCTTTGTCGGCCTGGAGCACGCCGTCAGCGATCGTCCAGTTCGCGTCGCCAACCTTATTGAATGCGTCGATGTTCTTCCCGTCGAACAACGTCGTCCAACCGCGCTGTGCCTGCGCGCCCAGCGTGAGCGACGACGCGGCGGCGAATCCGATGAGCCCGGCGACGACCACGACAACTCGCTTCATACGGCCTCCCATCCTTCTCATGTCCCGCGTTGACGAAGGGGAATTCTACGTCTCGGAGGTTGCCGCTATCGAGGTTTGTTTAATAATCACAGGCGGCCATATGAGACCTGACATCAACACGATCCTGAGCGGCGTTGTCCTGGGGCTAATCGCGTTCGTGCAAGGCGCGAACGTGCTGGGCCAGGGCACTGGCGCAAACGACCCGACGTTTCTGAGGAGAAATTTCTCCCCCATCGCGTATGTGAAGGCGTCCAACCCGAAGGCTGATGCCAAGCTCGGATTCGGCAGCGCGCTGACCGGACAGACGCTGGTGATGAGCCGTGACGGCAACACCATGGCCGTTTCAGCGCCCGATGAGAACAGCGGCGCCAAAGGGGTCAACGGCAACCAGAAGGACGAGAGTGCCGGCGGCGCGGGCGCGGTCTACATCTTCACGCGCGGTGACGCCGGGAAACCGTGGACGCAGCAGGCGTACCTGAAAGCGTCGAACACTGATCCCTATGACAGTTTCGGCTTTTCGCTCGCGCTGAACGCAAACGGCAACACGCTAGCGGTGACGGCCACGCGCGAAGACAGCAACGCCCGCGGCATCAACGGCAACCAGGACGACAACAGCGCCGAGGATTCTGGCGCCGTGTACGTCTTTACGCGCACGGGCGGACGATGGTCGCAGCAGGCGTACGTGAAATCGTCGAATGCCGATGCGGGCGACCAGTTCGGGTGGTCGGTGACGCTCAGCGACGATGGCAATGTCATGGTAGTGGGGGCGCCGACGGAACAGAGCAACGCCCGCGGTGTTAACGGTAACCAGGCTGACAACTCCTCCGCCAATGCCGGTGCCGGTTACGTGTTCACGCGGTCGGGCTCGACCTGGTCTCAGCAGGCATACTTGAAGGGCGCGCAAACGGACCCGGGCGATCTGTTTGGCTTCGCCGTGAGCCTGTCGAGTGATGGCGCCATGCTCGCCATCAGCGGTTACGACGAAGACGGAGGCGTGCCAGGCGTCAACGGCAACGAGGCCGACAACTCGAAGGGTGGCTCGGGCTGCGCGTACATTTTCGTTCGCGATGGTTCGACGTGGAAGCAGACGACGTACCTGAAGGAATCAAATCTCGATCATCCCCAGGATGCGTTCGGCTCAGCGCTCGCGCTGAGCGGCGACGGACGGACACTCGCGATCGACGCGCCGGACGAGGACGGACTGGTTGGCGGCATCAATGGCCAGCAGTATTCGGGGAAAGAGAATCAGGACACGTCGAACGGCGCAATTTACGTGTTCGTCAACACGAACGGTACATGGTCGCAGCAGGCGTACATCAAGTCATCGAATCCGCACCCGAACGATCTGTTCGGCATTCGCCTCACCATCAGCACCAACGGCAACGTGCTCGCGGCAACGTCCATGCTTCAGGGCGGCGGCGGCAGAGGGCTGAATGCGAACCAGCAGGACTTCTCGGCCGACGAATCCGGGGCGGCGTATGTGTTCACACGAACGGGCATGACGTGGACGCAGCGAGCCTATCTGAAGGCTCCGAATTCCGACGCGTACGATGAATTCGGATCAGGAGTCGCATTGAGCGGCGACGGCAACACGCTGGCGGTTGCGGCGTGGGGCGAGGACGGCGGATCGGCCGGAATCGGCGGCAACATCAATGACAATTCGATCCGTGCATCCGGCGCGGTGTATGTCTATTGATAGGAGGTCCGCCTGAAGGCGGACCCCCACCGATGATGCTCGCCGGATTCGGCCGGAAGCGGACCCCACCGATGATGCTCGACGTACTCAAGTCGGAGGCAGAAATGGCGCCACGAGTCTTGAAATGCCTGACGGTCGTCCTATTGATCGGTATCGCCGCCGCAACCGTTCAATCGCAGGCACCGAACGCACCGAACCGTCAAGCCGTCATCGACGAGCTGGTTATCGCGAACCATATCCTGGCGAACGAAAACGTTCTCGACGGATACGGACACGTGAGCATTCGCAGCCCACAGAATCGCGACCACTATTTTCTTGCGCGCGCCGGTGCGCCGGCACTCGTCACCTCCGCCGACATCGTCGAATACGACTTCGATAGCAACGTGATCGGCGGGTCGACGGCCGCCGGTTACATGGAGCGCTTCATTCATGGCGAGATTTACCGGGCGCGGCCGGATGTCATGGCAGTCGTGCACTGCCACTGTTCCGAAGTGATTCCGTTTGCCGACACCGGCGTCCCGCTGCGGCCGATGCATCACATGGGCTATTTCATCGGCGAGGGTGTGCCGCTGTTCGACAATCGCACCGGGTTTGGAATGACGGACATGCTGATCGGCACACCGGCGCTCGGCAAAGCGCTCGCGACCGCGCTCGGGAAGAGCTCGGCGGCGCTGCTTCGCGGCCACGGCGCGGTTGTGACCGCCAACTCGCTCCACCTTGTCGTCGGCAAGGCGTACTACCTGAATCTCAACGCCCGTCTGCAGTATCAGGCGATCCAGCTCGGAGGCGGCAAGGTGACGTATCTCGATCCTGAGGAAGCGCGCAAAGCGGAGCAGAACTACGAGCGCTCCTGGGACGCGTGGAAGGCGGCCCTGCCGGCGCGCATGTCTGCCGGGGCACGATGAGATTCGGTGCCGTCCTCGTCGTTCCGACCCTGATCGTCATCGGTCTCCTGCTCATCGCGCTGGTCTTACCGTCGAAGCGGGATACGAGCGTGGCGGCGTGGTGGGCGCGTGTCCGCTATCAGGCGATGTTCGGTGCCCGCGTCGCCGTGGCGCTCGCGTTCCTCACCGCGATCGTCCGGTTTCTCGTGTTACCGATGTTTGGATGGTCGCCGCCGGGCGACTGACGACCGTACGCGCCCTCACTGTCGTGTTCTGAGCCGCATGATGATCACGTCGCGGTGGCTCAGGACGACGTCGCCGTTCTGATTGAGCAGCTTCATCAATGCGGTGACGACGCCGCGATCGGGCTTCGATGCGGAGGGCCGCTTCTCGAGCCAGGTGACCTCGAGCGACAGTTCGTCGCCCGGCCGTACGGGCTTGTGAAAGCGCACTTCGTCCCAGCCGCCCGCGGCAATCACTCCGTCCTGAATCGGCACGCGATGCAGCAACAGGGTCCGAATCGCCAGCGTGTGCGATCCCGACGCCGTCAATCCCCCGAACATGGTCTGCTTTGCGGCCGCTTCGTCGATGTGAACCGGGAGAGGATCCCAGCGCCGCGCGTAGCTCACGATGTCGTCAGCATCGACCCGGTAGCTGCCGACGCGAACGGTCGTCCCTAATTCGATATCGTCGTAAAACACGGTGCCGAATCATATGATCTTCGCGGATGGACGCCTCGCTCCTCGTCATCGGCGGCGGGATTGGCGGATTGGCGACGGCGCTCGCCGCCGCACGCGGCGGACGCCGCGTGCATGTCGTCGAGAAATCGCGTGAGTTCACCGAGATCGGCGCCGGCCTTCAACTGGCGCCAAACGCGACCCGCATGCTCGATCGTCTCGGTCTGCTCGACGACGTTCTCGAGCTCGCGACATTTCCCAAGAGCCTCGTGATGATGGACGCCGTCACCGGTCTGCCGCTTACCCGCCTCGATCTCGGCGATGCATTTACCGCCCACTACGGCTTCCCGTACATCGTCATGCATCGAGGCGATCTGCTGGCCACGGAGCTCAAGGCGTGCCGGTGCGAGCCGTTGATTACGCTCCACAGCGATCGCGAAGCGATGTCAATCGAACAGGACGCCGATACCGTTCATGTCACGTGTCACGACGGCACGTCGTTCGATTGCCAAGCCGTTGTCGGTGCCGACGGCCTGTGGTCGCGCGTCCGCAAGACCGTGCACGATGACGGCGATCCGATCTGCGCGCAATACGTCGCCTACCGCGGCACGCTTCCCTTGCGCGATGCGCCGCCCGAGACGAATCTCGAGAACATGACGATTTGGGTCGGGCCCGAAATGCATTTCGTCCAGTACGTGATCCACGGCGGCACGCTGTTGAATCAAGTCGCGGTGTTCCGTAGTCATCGCTATCGACCAGGCTGCGACGATCGCGACGACTGGGGCACACCTGACGAACTGGACGCTGCCTTCGCGCCCCTGTGTCCGGCCGTCCGTCATGCGGTCCGCTTCGTCCGCCGCGATCGTCGCTGGCCGATGTTCGATCGCCTGCCCATTTCGTCATGGACCAGCGGACGCATCACGTTGCTTGGCGACGCGGCCCACCCGATGCTGCAGTACATCGCGCAGGGGGCCTGTCAGGCCCTCGAAGACGCTGTCTGCCTCGGCGATGCGCTGGCCCGGCACTGCGACTGGCGCGCCGCATTCCTCGCCTACGAAGCCGAGCGTGTCCCCCGGACGGCACGGGTTCAGCAGACCGCCCGCTTCTTCGGCGAACTGAAGCACCTCGGCGGCGTCGGACGGGCGGTGCGCAATGCGCTCCTTCAGAAGCGCTCACCGGACGATTTCGACTATTTCGACTTTCTGTACGGCTATTCCCTCCCCGTGAGGAGCGAGTAAAACGGCCTTTCTTCCAGTTGTCGATTTCCGCGGGGCTCGTTCGACATATCCATGAAGGGATGGGAAAAGGCCCAGACCTGAGGAGGCAAACGATGAGATTCCTGTCGATCTACAAGAGTGCTGAAACCGGCGTTCCGCCCACCGCCGAGTACATCGCGACCATGACGAGGCTTGTCGAAGAAGGCATGAAGGCCGGGTGGCTGGTCGCAACGGAGGGGTGCTTGCCGAGCGCGCTCGGCGCGCGGGTTCGCTCGTCCGGCGGCAAGCTGAGCGTCACCGATGGACCGTTCGTCGAATCAAAAGAAGTCATCGGCGGCTTCGCCATCCTCGAAGCCAGTTCGAAGGACGAAGCCATCCGGCTGGCGAAGGAATTCCTGAAGGTCGCGGGTGATGGCGAGTGTGAGCTGCGGCAGATCTTTACGGCCTCGGACGGAACAGCCGATTGTTCCGACGTTCACACTCAACTGGCCGAGCAGTTTACCGGCCGTTAGGCATGTCGACGCTACGATCGTGGACGTGAACCTGTTGACGATCCCGGCATTCGCAACACGGGACACGATCCACGTCGTCGCAGCGATCAGAATTTGTGAGCGCCCTCGGGAACCAGGAACGAGAC
>DASTZI010000061.1:0-43602 GCA_035764385.1 Vicinamibacterales bacterium | reverse complement strand
ATCCCTTCCTCTCCGCCAGACTTCGCTCGCGCTGCCGCGCGAGCTTCGTCTAGGCCGGGCCTACGGGCCCGGCCACGTAAAGCGGGCGTCGTAGCGCCCAGGAAGTCTGTCTCGCCGAAGCACGCGCAGCGTGCGGAGGCGGACAATATCCCGCAACATGCCCTCTACCCTTTCTCATCTTGAATGTTCGCGGCCGGGATGCGGAACGACCGTCCCGTACACGCAGCCGCAGAATCTGTGTCCTGCCTGCCGCGCGCCGCTGCTCGCGCGATACGACCTCGACACAGCACGTCGCACGCTGACGCGCGACGCGCTGCGTACCCGCGAGCGGTCGATGTGGCGTTATCAGGAAGTGATGCCGGCCGCCGCACCTGTGACGCTCGGCGAAGGGGTGACGCCACTCATCCACGCGCGCGGGCTTGGCGAGCAGCTCGGCCTCGAGCGGCTGTTCATCAAAGATGAAGGCCAGAATCCAACGAACTCATTCAAGGCGCGCGGACTCTCCGCGGCCGTGAGCATGGCGAAGGCGCTCGGCATCGACACGATCGCGCTTCCGACGGCGGGAAACGCAGGCGGCGCCGCCGCTGCCTATGCAGCGCATGCCGGCATCCGATGCGTCATTGCGATGCCGCGTGACACACCCGCCGCGATCGTTCTCGAATGCCGCGCGTTCGGTGCCGACGTTCACCTCGTCGACGGATTGATCTCCGACTGCGGCGCATTCATCGCGAGCAACGCCGCCGCTCACGGATGGTTCGAAGTATCGACGCTGAAGGAGCCGTACCGCATCGAAGGCAAGAAGACGATGGGGTACGAGCTGTGGGAGGAATTCGACGGCGCGTTGCCCGACGTCATCGTCTATCCGACGGGGGGCGGAGTTGGCCTGATCGGGATGTGGAAAGCGTTCGACGAGCTCGAGGCGATGGGGCTGACTGGCAGCGGCCGTCCACGCATGATCGCTGCGCAAGCCGAAGGCTGCGCGCCAATCGTTCGCGCGTTCGACCGTCAGGAGTCCGCGTCGGCGATGTGGGAGAACGCCGCAACGGTTGCGGCGGGGCTACGCGTCCCGAAACCGCTCGGCGACTTTCTGATTCTGGCGGACGTCTATGCGAGCCACGGCGAAGCCGTCGCCGTGAGCGATGGCGATCTGATGGCCGCATGCATGCAGATGGCGCGGCTCGAAGGCATTCTTGCTGCGCCCGAAGGCGGCGCAGGCCTTGCGGCAATCCGCCAGCTCGTCGCTCGGAAAAAAATCGAATCGTCGGAATCCGTCGTGCTGTTCAACACCGGCAGTGGATACAAATATCTGGAAGCCTGGCAGTCGGCGCTGCACGACTGACGTGGTACCGTTGCTGCCGGGCTAGCTGTAACCGGTGCTGTTTTTCGAATTGTTTCCTGTGTTCATCACGATCGTTGCGACGACGATTGCGGTGGCGCTTTTCATTGTCGCGAGGCGCCGCAAGGGACAACCGGAACGCAAACGCGAGATGCGTGATCCAACTCAGAAGAGTGATGCGCGGGGAGCCCGGTTTACTCGTCCCAGCATGCGCGGCTAGCGGGAACGGACGCGCGGAATTCCGGCCTTGACCTCAACCTACAGGCTGGTGCGGGTCGCCTGGATCAGTTAGAACTTGAATAGATCGTCGAACGCCTTGCGGGCGTCGTCGCTCCGCGGCGTCGTGGTCTCGCGCTCGACCGTGGTGCGTGGCGAGAAGAGCGTGCATGCGTTGCGTGTGTTCTTCGGCGACACGCGCGCCGTGAGCGCTTGGTCCATGCATTCGAAGCGACTGCCAGGATCGAACGACACGCACTGCGAGCACGCGTGCAGATCGTTTCCGCATCGCGGGCACCGCGTGTCGAAACCGATCTCGGACGAAACCGGATTGCCGCACTGCGAGCAGCGGACGACCTCGCGGAAGCCGGGCATGTTGATGTTCTTCGGCCCGTCCTGCGAGATGCGACGAGCGCCGGCCGGTGCGCCGGGCTCCTGCGGCTTGCGCGCTGCGGGCTTCGGTGCGCGCTCACGATCATCATCGTGATAACCGCGTTGCCGGTACTTCCGGTCATCGCTCATAAAAGTGATTGTCCTTCCTTGATCCTTTTTTCACAACTGTGGTACAACCCCATGTTGGTCCGCCGCCACACGCCTGTTCGGGCAGGCGCTCATCACGCGGTCGGCCGTCATAACAGCCAGATGCCGCAGATTTTCCGTCGAAGTGCCAATACCCTCTCCAAAGTCAGCATTTTCGGCCTTTTATCCCTCGTCGGCGGCCTGATTCTACTGGCGATCATGCTCTCGAGGTCGAGCTACGTCACCAGGCAGGACATCTTCGTCGAACAGCCGCTTCAGTTCAGCCATATGCACCACGTCACCGACGACGGTATCGATTGCCGCTACTGTCACACGTCGGTCGAGACGTCGTCGTTCGCCGGCATTCCGCCGACGAAGACCTGCATGAACTGCCACTCAGTGTTGTTTGCCAACGCGTCGTTCCTCGAGCCCGTGCGTGCGAGCTTCAGGGACAACAAGCCGTTGCGCTGGGTGCGCGTGCACGACCTTCCCGACTTCGTCTACTTCAATCACAGCATTCACATCAAGAAAGGTGTGGGCTGCGAAACCTGTCACGGCCGCATCGATCAGATGCCGCTGACCTACCAGCAGAATTCACTTCTGATGGAGTGGTGCATCAACTGTCATAAGAATCCGGCGCCGAATCTTCGTCCACGCAGCGAGATCACCACGATGGGATATCGACCGGCGGTGGACCAGGCGGTGCTTGGGCCGCAACTGGCCAAGGAATACGCCGTCAACCCGTCGACGAGCTGCTCGACGTGCCATCGATGAGTGACGCGAACATGAACCAACGGAACGACATCGAGGGACTGCGCGCGAAGCTCGAAACCACAAGGGGCCGCGAGTACTGGCGCAGTCTCGAGTCGCTTGCCGAGACGCCCGAGTTCAAGGAATTCCTTCACCGAGAGTTTCCCCAGAACGCTTCAGAATGGCTCGATCCCGTTGGACGACGCAGCTTTCTGAAGCTGATGGGCGCCTCACTCGCCCTCGCGGGCGTGAGCGCCTGCACGCGCCAGCCCGACGAGGAGATCGTCCCGTACGTCCGCCAGCCTGAAGACGAAGTTCCCGGTAAGCCGTTGTTTTTCGCCACGGCCATGCCGATGAACGGCGCCGGTCTTGGGCTGCTCGTCGAGAGCCACGAAGGACGGCCGACGAAGGTGGAAGGGAATCCGGATCACCCGTCGAGCCGCGGCGCGACCGACCTGTTCGCGCAGGCATCGATTCTTGGCCTGTACGACCCCGACAGATCCAGAAACGTCACCAACCTTGGTGACATTCGTGCGTTCAGCGCGTTCACCGGTGCGATGCGCGCACCGCTGCAGGCGCAGGAAGGCGCCCAGGGCGCAGGCATCAGGATTCTCACCGAAACGATGGCGTCGCCGACCTTCGCCGCGCAGATGAAAGAGTTTCTGGCGAAGTATCCCCAGGCGAAGTGGCTCGAATGGGATCCTGCTGGCCGCGACAATGCCCGCGCCGGCAGTCAGCTGGCCTTCGGCGAATACGTCGATGCGCAGTACGCGATCGAAAAGGCCGACGTCATCCTTGCACTCGACGCCGATTTCTTGTGCACGGGCGCGTCGGGCGTCCGCCACTCGCGCGCCTTTGCGTCGCGCCGACGCCTCGAAGGCGATCAGACGCAGCTGAATCGGCTCTATGCCGTTGAAAGTGATGCCACCAACACCGGGTCGCGTGCCGATCATCGTCTGCCTCTCAAGGCGAGCGAGATTGAAGCGTTTGCGCGGGCGGTTGCGTCGCGCGTCGGCGTCGCAGGTGCCGGCGATGCGCAGGTGCCTCAGGCGGCGACCCGATGGATTGATCCGCTCGTTAGCGATCTGCAGGCCAGTCGCGGCCGCAGCCTCGTGATTGCCGGTGACGGTCAGCCGGCAGTCGTCCACGCGTTGGCGCATGCCATGAACGGCGTGCTCGGCAATGTCGGCGCGACGGTCGTGTACACGCAGACCATTGAGTCGCAGCCGATGGATCAGCTCGGAGCGCTGCGGATGCTCGCGGCCGACATGAACGCCGGTAATGTCAGCTTGCTGGTGATTCTTGGCGGAAACCCTGTCTACACCGCGCCCGTGGACTTGAAGTTCGCGGATGCGATGGAGAAGGTGGCCTTGCGCGTGCACCTCGGCCTCTATGAAGACGAGACGGCGGCGCGGTGTCACTGGCACGTTCCCGAAGCGCACTACCTCGAATCGTGGAGCGACGTGCGCGCGGACGACGGGACGGTGACGATCATTCAGCCGCTCATCGCTCCGTTGTACGGCGGCAAGTCGACGCATGAAGTGATGGCGGCGCTGAGCGGCGCCGAACGTCCCGGGTACGAACTCGTTCGTGCGTACTGGAGCAGTCCCGGCGCAGCGTCGGGCGCGGGCACGATCAGTTCCGGCGCTGCTTCCGCGAGCACGGCGGCCGCCGCTGCTCCTCAGCAAGGCGGCGCTAGCGCGGCCGCGCCCGGTGCGAGACCTGCGGCAGCGGCACTCGCTGGCCAGGCGCCTTCAGCGCCAGCCGCCGCGAACGCCAACCGTGGGACGGCGAACACCGCGGGTCAGAGTGCGGCCGCGGTGGCACCGGCCGCCGCGAGCGCCACATCGCAGTTCGATCGCGATTGGCGCAAGTGGCTGCACGACGGCGTCGTGCCGAATACGGCGCTGCCGCCGAAGACCGTGGGAATAAAGGCCAACTTTGCCGGACAGACGCAGGCGCAAGCCTCTGTGCAGGGTCTCGAAGTGGTCTTCCGTGCTGATCCTTCTATTCACGACGGACGTTTCGCCAACAACGCCTGGTTGCAGGAGCTTCCCAAGTCGCTGACGAAGCTGACGTGGGACAACGCGGCGCTAATTTCCCCGTCGACGGCCGACCGGCTGCGGCTCATCAGCGGCGATGTCGTTGAATTGAAGCAAGGCGGCCGGACGCTGCGTATCGCTGTGTGGCTGGCGCCGGGGCAGGCACGGGACACGCTCACGCTGAATCTCGGCTATGGCCGTACGCGCGCCGGTCGGACCGGGAACAACACCGGGTTCAATGTCAACGCACTTCGGACCTCGGATGCCCTTGACATTCTGCAGGGTGTCGAGCTCACCAAGACGGGTGAGAACTACGACCTCGCGTGCACGCAGGATCATTGGACGCTTGAGGGCCGCAACCTGGTGCGCGTGGCGACGAAGGCGCAGTACGACAGCGACCCGAAATTCGCTCAGAAGATGGACCACACCGAAGGCCAGGGACTGACGATGTTCTGGCAGCAGTTCAAGTACGACGGCTATGCCTGGGGCATGACCATCGACCAGAACGTGTGCACCGGCTGCAATTCGTGCGTCGTGGCGTGTGTGGCGGAAAACAACGTGCCGGTGGTCGGCAAGGCGCAGGTCATGAACGGACGCGAGATGCACTGGCTGCGCGTCGATCGGTACTACACCGGCGATATCGACAGTCCCGACACGTATCACCAACCGATGCCGTGTCAGCAGTGCGAGAACGCGTCGTGCGAGGTGGTCTGCCCCGTGGCCGCGACCACGCACAGCGACGAAGGCCTGAACGACATGGTCTACAACCGCTGCGTCGGCACGCGCTACTGCTCGAACAATTGTCCGTACAAAGTGCGGCGCTTCAACTTCCTGCTCTATTCGGACTGGGACACGCAAAGCCTGTGGCCGATGCGCAATCCGGACGTCACGGTGCGCAGCCGCGGCGTCATGGAGAAGTGCACCTACTGCGTGCAGCGCATCAGCCAGGCGCGCATCGCTGCCAAGCTCGACGATCGGAAGATTCGGGACGGCGAGATCCTGACCGCCTGTCAGGCGGCCTGCCCGACCAACGCCATCGTGTTCGGCGACATCAATGATCCAGGAAGCCAGGTGGCGAAGCTGAAATCGAGTCCGCGCAACTACACGTTGCTGCTGGAACTGAACAACCGTCCGCGGACCTCATACCTCGCGCTGGTGCGCAATCCCAACACCGAACTCGAGCCGCCCACCACCGCCACCGACGGGGAGAGGCGCTGATGGCACAGCCGCAGCAACCGCTTCAGGCGCCACCCGAAGCCGGCAGCATGACGGCCGCGCATCGCGAACTGCTCGCGCGGACGCCTGATGTCATCGCGCCGGGCCACACCTTCGGCTCGGTCACCGACAAGGTCGCCGGCATCGTTCTCACGCATCGCACGCCGATCGGCTGGTTTCTGGGCTTCGCGGTGGCCTTCCTGTTCTTGATGATCCTGAACGTCACGATCGTCAAGCTGCTGTTCACGGGCATCGGTATCTGGGGCAACAACATTCCGGTCGGCTGGGCGTTCGACATCATCAACTTCGTCTGGTGGATCGGTATCGGCCATGCGGGCACGCTGATCTCCGCGATTCTGCTGCTGTTTCGTCAGCAGTGGCGAACCTCGATCAATCGCTTTGCGGAAGCGATGACGCTCTTCGCCGTTGCGTGCGCGGCGATGTTCCCGCTGCTGCACACGGGCCGTCCGTGGCTCGCGGCGTACTGGCTATTCCCGTATCCGAACACGATGCAGTTGTGGCCGCAGTTCCGCAGCCCGCTCATCTGGGATGTGTTCGCGGTCACGACCTATTTCACGGTTTCGTTGCTCTTCTGGTTTACAGGTCTGATTCCGGACCTCGCCACGCTGCGTGACACGGCGCAGTCGAAGTTCGGACAGCGGACGTTTGGCGTGCTCGCGCTAGGTTGGCGTGGATCCGCGCGGCACTGGCAACGCTACGAGACGATTTATCTCATCCTCGCCGGCCTTTCGACGCCGCTGGTTCTCTCCGTCCACACCGTTGTGAGCTTCGACTTCGCGGTGTCGAACGTTCCAGGTTGGCACGCCACGTTTTTCCCGCCCTACTTCGTCGCGGGCGCGATCTACTCGGGTTTCGCGATGGTCATGACGCTCGCGGTCCCGATGCGCGCGGCGTTCAAGCTTGACGATCTGATCACGATGCGCCACATCCACAACATGACCAAGATCATGCTGGCGACGGGCATGATCGTGGCGTACGCGTACGTGAACGAAGTCTTCTACGCGTGGTACAGCGGCAACCTGTACGAGCAGTTCATGATGCAGAACCGGCAGACAGGTCCGTACGGGCCGTTCTACTGGATGCTCATCGCGATCAACGCCTGCATGATCCAGCTGTTCTGGTTCCGTAAGGTGCGCGACAACGTCGTGCTGCTGTTCATCCTCTCGCTGCTGGTGAACGTCGGCATGTGGCTCGAGCGCTTCGTCATCATCGTCGTCTCGCTGCATCGCGATTTCCTGCCCTCGTCGTGGGACATGTACGCGCCGACGCGCTGGGACTTCGGGATGTTCACCGGGACGATCGGCCTTTTCCTGTCGCTGTTCTTCCTCTTCGTTCGGCTGCTGCCGGCCATCTCGATCTTCGAGGTGCGCACGCTCGTGCCGGAGGCGAGGTTGAGGCCCGGCGCTGCGTCAGAACATCTGTAGACCATGGCTCACGAATCAGAACCAACGATGATTCACGGCCTCATGGCCGAATTCGACAACCCGACAGACCTTGTCGATGCGGCTAACCGCGCGCGTCTTGCCGGCTATACGGCGATGGACGCCTACACGCCGTTTCCGATTGAAGAACTCAATGACGCGCTCGCTCTCAAGAAGAATCCGCTGCCGCTCATCATTCTGCTCGGCGGGATTGCTGGCGGCACCGGCGGGTACTTCCTCGAATACTGGACGCAGGTGATCACCTGGCCGATGAACATCGGCGGCCGCCCGTTCCACAGCTGGCCGCACTTCATCCCCGTCACATTTGAGTGCACGGTCCTGGTCGCGTCCTTCGCGGCCTTTATCGGCATGCTCGCGCTCAACGGCCTGCCGAGGCCGTATCACCCCGTGTTCAATGTGCCGGCGTTCGACCGCGCGTCGCGTGATCGATTTTTCCTCTGCATCGAAGCCGACGATCCGAAGTTCGATCGTCATGCGACCGAGTCCTTCCTGAAGGACCTTCACCCGGTGGGAGTTTCCGAAGTTGCGGCCTGAGGTGACGAACACGCGTCGACGATCGTCGGTGGGGTCTGTGGGGTCCGCCTTCGGGCGGACCGTCCTTGTCTTGGCCGCAATCGCGCTCGCGGCATGCCGGCAGGATATGCACGATGCGCCGCGCTACGAGCCGCTCGAGGCCAGCTCGTTTTTCTCTGACGGTCAGTCAGCGCGGATGCCGGTGGCCAATACCGTTTCGCGGAACCCGCTGCAGGATACCGACGAGCTTTTGTACACAGGAAAGATCAATGGTGTGCTCGCCAACGAGTTCCCGATGCCCGTGACGGCAGCCCTGATGGCGCGCGGCGAGGGTCGCTACAACATCTTCTGCGCGCCATGTCATGGCCGCACAGGCGAAGGCAACGGGATGGTCGTGCAGCGCGGCATGCGGCGGCCGCCGTCGTTCATGGAAGACCGGCTGCGCAATGCCGCCGCAGGTTATTTTTTCGACGTGATGACCCACGGCTTTGGCGCGATGCAGGACTACGCGGCGCAGATTCCTGTTGAAGATCGCTGGGCGATCGTCGCGTACGAGCGCGCTTTGCAATTCAGTCAACATGCCGCCGTTGGCGACGTGCCCGACGATAGACGCCAGGATCTCGATCGGCCTGCCCCGGCGGCCGGAGAGGCCCCCAGGCCGGAGGCCCGGTAAGTGAACGCGACGATGCCCTATTCTCCGCCGGCCGACATCGAGGCGCGACGCTCTCGTGCGCTCGTCATCGGCGCTGGTGCGCTCCTGCTTTGCGCCGTCGGGTTCTTCCTCAACCGCGATCAGTTCTTCCGCGCCTGGCTCATAGGCTACATGCTCTGGCTCGGCGTCGCGCTCGGGTCGATGGGCTGGATGATGATTCATCACCTATCGGGCGGCGCGTGGGGCATGGTCGTCCGCCGCGTCTGGGAAGCGTCGAGCCGCACACTTCCACTGCTCACGGTTCTCTTTATCCCTGTCGTCCTCGGCCTGAACCGGTTGTATCCGTGGACGCATGCGGAGTTGATGCAGACCAACGAGGTGCTGCGCCACAAATCGGTCTATCTCAACCCGACCTTCTTTCTGGCGCGGGCAGCCGTCTATTTCATCGGTTGGAACGTCATCGCCTGGCGCATGACGGCGCTGTCACGCGCGCAGGACGCGGGCAGTGTCGAAGCGACCCGCAGCATGCAACGATTGAGTGGCGGCGGCTTGGTGTTCCTCGCACTCTCGATCACGTTTGTCGGCGTGGACTGGTTCATGTCGCTCAACCCCGACTTCTACTCGACGATGTTCGGGTTCCTGTTCATAAACTATCTCGGCCTCGCCGGCCTCGCGTTCACCATCATCATGGCGGCCTACCTGCGCGGGAAAGAACCGCTCCGCGCGCTGTTCCGGCCGTCGCACTTCGCCGACTACGGCAAGCTGACGCTCGCGTTCGTGATGATGTGGGCCTACTTCCAGTTCTCGCAATATCTCCTCATCTACGCGGCGAACCTGCAGGACGAGATTCCGTACGTGCTGACGCGCATTGACGGCGGGTGGCAGTACCTCGCGCTTTTCCTGCTCATCTTCCAGTTCGTAGTACCGTTCGCCCTGCTGCTGTCGCGGCCCCTGAAACGGTCGCCCGAGCGCCTCGTCAGAGTCGCGGTGTTCCTCCTGATCATCCGCGTCATCGATACCTTCATGTATGTCACGCCGGAGTTCACTGCCGCCGGTGCCAACCGGTGGATGATGCCGGGTGAGCACCAGAGCGTCTTGTTCGTGAACTGGCTGGACATCGTCACACCAGTCGCGATCGGCGGCATCTGGTTCTGGATGTTTTTCACGCAGCTTCGACAGCGCCCATTGCTGCCAATTGGCGATCCCTATCTGCCCGCCGCGCTCGAGAGCTCGGGAGGCCATTGATGGCAGAGCACGTTCATCACCAGCACGCGCTCAGTCACGTATCCCCGGACGACCAGTACCTGGAGACGCCGCCGGGCTCGACGTACGAACATACCGACGCTCATGTCAGGCCGATGGTCCAGTTCGCGATCTGGCTGGTGATTTCCGCGGTCATCGTCCACGTCGGCCTCGCGGCGATGTACTGGCTGCTCATCCGTGAATCGACCGAGCGCGTCGACACGCAGCGCTATCCGCTCGCGGTCAACACGCCGACGCGGCTTCCGGCCGATCCGCGCCTGCAGCAGTTCCCGCGCAACGAGCTGTACGACTTCCGCACGAA
Organism: Vicinamibacterales bacterium; assembly: GCA_035764385.1. Lineage (GTDB taxonomy): Bacteria > Acidobacteriota > Vicinamibacteria > Vicinamibacterales > UBA2999 > Gp6-AA40. The sequence goes on along the minus strand of DASTZI010000061.1, from coordinate 33,332 downwards.
AGAGAACCAGCAGCTTCACAGCTACGGCTGGGTGGACAAGAACGCCGGGACGGTGCACATCCCGATTAATGACGCGATGCGCTTGATGCTCGAGCGGAACATCCTCACGTCGCGGCCGCAGAATCCGAATGCGCCTGCGTCGGCGGCGGACGAGTTCCCGTCGGATTCGAGTTCGGGTCGGGTACTGGAAAGGCGAAGAGAGTAAGAAATGGCTCGACGTGTTCTTGGTTGGGCGGTGGGCATCGCGCTGAGCGCCTTGAGTGTTCCGGCTGCGGCGCAGCAGCCGGGCTTTCCGCAACCGAGCTTCGAGATGATGGAGCCCGGGACCGTGGCGACAGCGCGGCTGCCGCAGCTCGATGGCGTCAGCTTCAAACAGCGGCTGAACACGCAGCTGCCGCTGGACGCGCGATTCAAGGACGAAACCGGTCGCGATGTGACTCTGGGCCAGTACTTCGACGGCCAGCGGCCTGTCGTTCTGGCGTTTGTGTATTACAGCTGTCCGATGTTGTGCACGCAGATCATGAACGGCGTGTCGCGCGCCGTGAAGGTGCTGCCCTTCAGCGCGGGCAAAGACTTCGACGTGGTCTTCGTCAGTTTCGATCCACGCGATCGCTTCGAAACGGCGGCTGCCAAGAAGACGGCGCTTTTGAACTACTGGTCGATGCAGAACCAGTCGGGTGCCTGGCATTTCCTCACCGGCGAAGAACCGGAGATCAAGCGTGTGACGTCAGCGGCGGGCTTCTTTTATATGTGGGACGAGAAGACGCAGCAGTACGCGCACCTCAGCGGCGTCCTCGTGCTCACCCCGGATGGACGGCTGTCACGCTATTTCTACGGGATCGAGTACTCGCCGAAGGAACTGCGTCTCGCCCTGTTTGAATCAGGTCAGGGACACATCGGATCGCTGGTCGATGAACTGCTGCTCTTCTGCTACCACTACGATCCGGCAAACGGCCGCTACGGCGCCGTCGTCATGAACCTGGTGAGGGCCGGCGGCGTACTCACCGTGCTCGCGCTTGGCGGTTTCATTTTGTTCATGCGACGCCAGGAAAAGCTGCGGCACTTGGAGGGCCACGCGTAACGGTTTTATGTTTTCAGGATTCTCCCTGTTCCCCACGCAGGCCTCGACGCTCGCTCCCGAAGTAGACAATCTCTATCTCGGGATCGTCGCGATCACCGCGTTTTTCGCCGTTGTGGTCGTCATCTTCGTCGTCTACTTCGCGATCAAGTATCGCGACGATACCGGCGAGAAGGTTGGCGCGCCGATCACGGGCTCGATGCCGCTCGAGCTCGGCTGGTCGCTGATTCCATTCTTCATCTCGATTGGAATCTTCGTCTGGGCGTCGGTCGTCTTTTTCCATATCGTCCGCGCGCCCGATCAGACGTTGGACATCTACTCGACAGGGAAGCGGTGGATGTGGCGGTTCCAGCACATCGACGGACAGCGCGAGATCAACGAGCTGCATGTCCCGGTCGGGCGCCCGGTTCGCGTGGTGTTCACGTCAGAAGACGTGCTGCACGATTTGTTCATCCCCGCCTTCCGCGTCAAGGCCGATGCGGTGCCCGGTCGTTACAGCGCCATCTGGTTCGAGCCCACTCAGGTCGGCCAGTACCACATCTTCTGCGCCGAATACTGCGGGACGAGACATTCCGGCATGATTGGCACCGTCTACGTCATGGAGCAGGCCGACTACCAGGCCTGGTTGAGCGGCGGCGGCGGGCTCACGGGCGGCACGATGTTGCAGCAGGGTGAGGCGCTGTTCACGCAGCTGGCCTGTGTCACCTGCCACTTGCCCGACGGCACAGGGCGTGGGCCCTCGCTCGTCGGCGTGTTCGGGTCGACCGTGACGCTCGACAACGGATCGACCGTCACAGCCGACGAGAGCTACTTGCGTGAGTCGATCCTGACGTCGCAGGCCAAGACCGTCAAAGGCTTCGAACACATCATGCCGACGTTCCAGGGCCTCATCAACGAGGACGGCGTGGCAGCACTCATCGAGTACATCAAGTCGATGCAGGCGGGCGGTAACCGCGTCGCGTCGGCGCAGTAGGAAAAAAATTATGGAAACCACGGTCGTCGAATCACCGGTCAACTACATCAACCACAAGCACACGGTTGCTTCGTGGTTGCTGACCTACGACCACAAGCGGATCGGGATCCTCTACCTGATTGTCGTCTCGACGGCATTCTTCCTCGGCGGCATCTTCGCCGCCCTCATCCGGCTCGAGCTGACGACACCGGCCGGCGATCTGCTTTCGGCCGATGTCTACAACCGCATGTTCACGATGCACGGCGTCACGATGGTGTTCTTCGTGCTCGTGCCGGCGGTTCCGGCGGTGCTAGGCAACTTTGCGATGCCGCTGATGATTGGCGCGAAAGACGTCGCCTTTCCGAAGCTGAATCTGATGAGTTGGTACATCTTCACCATCGGGTTCCTGTTTACCGTGACCTCGATGATTCTCGGTGGCGTTGATACCGGGTGGACGTTCTATACGCCGTACAGCTCGCAGGGTTCCGAGTCGAATGTGCTGATCACTGGTATCGGCGTCTTCATCACCGGTTTCTCGTCGATCCTCACCGGCCTCAACTTCATGGTGACGATCCACCGGATGCGCGCGCCCGGCATGACGTGGTTCCGGTTGCCGCTGTTTATCTGGGCACTCTACGCGACCAGCCTTGTGATGGTGCTGGGAACCCCGGTGATCGCCATCACGCTGCTGATGCTGGTCTTCGAACGGGGGCTGCACCTCGGCATCTTCGATCCGCGTCTGGGCGGCGACCCGGTGCTCTTTCAGCACCTGTTCTGGTTCTACTCACACCCGGCGGTTTACATCATGATCCTGCCGCCGATGGGCGTCATCAGCGAGGTGATCGCCTGCTTCTCGCGGAAGAATGTCTTCGGCTACTCGTTTGTGGCGTTCTCGAGCCTCGCCATCGCGGTCTTCGGGTTCCTCGTGTGGGCGCACCATCTGTTTGTCGCGGGCATCTCGCCGTACTCGGCCCTGATCTTCTCGTTCCTGTCGTTCGCGGTGGCGATTCCCTCCGCCGTTAAGACCTTCAACTGGACGGCGACGCTCTATAAGGGGGCCATCTGGTGGAAGACGCCGATGATGTTCGTCTTCGGCTTCCTCGGCCTGTTCCTCATTGGCGGTCTGACGGGACTCTTCCTCGCCTCGCTCGGCCTCGACATACATCTGACCGACACGTACTTCGTCGTCGCGCACTTCCACTACATCATGGTCGGCGGCGCCATCATGGGGTACTTCGCGGGGCTCCACTTCTGGTGGCCGAAGATGACCGGCCGCATGTACAACGACACGATGGGCAAGATGGCGGCGTTGCTGATCTTCGTGGGCTTCAACCTGACATTCGGCCCACAGTTCATCCTCGGTTACCTCGGCATGCCGCGGCGCTATCACGTCTACCCGCCGGAGTTTCAGGTACTGAACGTCCTGTCGTCGGCGGGCGCCTCGATCCTGGCGGTTGGGTATGTGCTGCCGCTGTTCTATTTCCTGTATTCCCTCAAGTTCGGTGAAAAGGCCGGTGCCAATCCATGGAAGGCCACCGGCCTCGAGTGGACGACGCAGTCGCCGCCGCTCGCCGAGAACTTCCCTGCGACGCCAATCGTCACTGAGGGAGCCTACGCGTACTCGAAGCGGGAGATGAAAGTTGCCTAACGGGACGATCGCGGCGCACGAGGAGCATCACGGGCATCACCACCCGGCGCTCCAGCACCACTTCCAGGATCTCGATCAGCAGCACGAGGCGGCAACGCTCGGGATGTGGCTGTTCCTGGTCACGGAAGTGATGTTCTTCGGCGGGTTGATTCTGGCCTACACGCTGTACCGAATCTGGTACCCGACGGCATGGGCGCTCGGCAGCGAGGAACTGAACATTTATCTTGGCGGCTTCAACACGATCGTGCTGATTGGCAGCAGCTTGACGATGGCGCTCGCGGTCCGGTCGGCGCAGACCGGAGCGCAGCGCGCGACGGTTGGATGGCTGCTCTTCACGATCGCGCTCGGCCTGACGTTCCTCGTCGTCAAGTTCTTCGAGTACAAGGAAAAATTCGAGCTTCATCACGTACCCGGTCCCAACTTTCAATTCGAAGGGCCCCAGTCACCGCATGTGCAGATCTTTTTCTCGCTGTATTTCGCGCTGACCGGCGTGCATGCGCTTCACATGATCATCGGCGTTGGGCTGATGAGCACCCTGACCTTCATGGCGTATCGCAAGCGCTTCACGCCCGAGTGGTACACACCGGTGGAGCTCGGCGGCCTCTACTGGCACTTCGTCGACATCGTTTGGATTTTCTTGTTCCCGCTGCTGTATCTCGTGGACCGGTCGCACCACATCATCTAGCGCGATGTCAGGACATATTTCTCCCAAGTCGACCTACATCACCATCTTCGGCGCGTTGATGGTGTGCACGATCCTGACGGTGATCGCCGCGTTTATTAACCTTGGCGACCTGAATTTCCCCGTCGCGATCACAATCGCCGTCTTCAAGGCCACGCTGGTCGTGCTGTTCTTCATGCACGTGAAGTACGGCAGCAAGTTGACCAAGCTGATTGTCGGCGTCGCGTTCTTTTTCCTGGGAATCATGCTCTCGCTGACGATGGCGGATTATCTGAGCCGCGGATGGTACACGTCAGCGCGTGGTTCCACGTCGGCCGGATCCATTGTGAACGTGACGGGCCCGCTGACGACCGGCGCTCAGGCGCTCGAACCGGCAGCTCAGAACACTTCGCCGAAATAGCTCCAGAGCCAGTCGCGTCCGCGCTCGAGCGGTGAGCGGTGGCGCCAGCTTTCCAGATCCAGCTTCTTCGAACGCGTCAGGTCGCGCTCGAAATCCTGCAGCAGCCGCGCCGCCAGCGCGCGATCGAACACGGCCACGTTCAGCTCGTCATTCAGTTCCAGCGATCGATTGTCGAAGTTCGCTGACCCAGCGATGCTGAGAAGTCCGTCCACCACCATCGCCTTCGTGTGGAGCATCGTCGGCTGGTACTCCGCGATCTCCACACCCTGCTCGAGCAGCTCTTCGTAGTCGCCCCGACCGGCGTATTTGACCGCCTTGGCGTCCGTCATGTCGCCTTCGACGAGCAACCTGACGCGGACTCCGCGGCGTCTCGCTTCCTGAATGCTCCACTTGGACGACTCGTCCGTAATGAGGTACGGCGACTCGAGATCGATTGACCGACGGGCAGCGCCGATTGCAAGCAGATACAGGACCTTCAGTTCGTTGGCGCCGGTCTGCGGAGCGCTCCAGACGACGATGGATTTCGCGGTGCCTGTTGCGGGTGCGATGTTCGGCTCGATCTCGGGTTCGACGACGCCTGCAACCACGATCCAGTTCTGGTTGAACGCGGCTTCGACGTCAGTGACGACAGGTCCGTGCATCTCAACCATCGTGTCGCGCCACTTGGGGAAATCCTTTTCATCGTGCAGCCACTGATCGGCGATGCCCATTCCACCGATGAACGCGACGTCGCCGTCCACCACGAGCGCTTTGCGGTGCGTACGATAGTTCGCCTCTTCGATTTGGAAACTGACGATGGGGTTTACCCATTTGATTGCCGCGCCAGCCGCCTCGAGACGTTCCACGTCCTGGTCGGCCATCTTCTTCGAACCCAAAGAATCGAGCACGATGCGCACGCGTACGCCGCGTCTGGCGGCCGCTTCGAGGGCGTCGGTGAACTGTCTGCCAACATCCCCCGCCTCGTAAATGTAGGTTTCCAGCGCGATGCGCGTCTTCGCGTGCTCGATTGACGCCAGCATCGCGGGAAACGCCTGTTCTCCATCCGTGCGGACGACGTAGGAGTCGTTCGACGTGAGGCGGTGACCGAGGAGGTTAGCCAGATAGGGCGGAAAGCGCGGGTCGTCCGCGGACAAAAGACTTCTGATTCTGAGCGTCTCCTCGTCCTGCGCGACGAGCAGTCCCACCGCGAGAACGATGACGCCAATCAGCAACGCGGCGAGTATCCGATGGTGCCGTGCCCAGTGCTGCCGTTGAGGTTTGGTTCTCGCCGTCATCGCGCACTACCGCTGCAAGCTGAACGCCGGGGCCTTGGAGGCGGGGTCCTTTCCCGGCAAATCCATTGATGTGAGTCGACCACCGTTGAGGTCGTCGAGTGACGCGACGCCGCGGCCGGAGTCAACACTCCGAGACCGCCAGCCTCCCCCGTTGACTACGGAATATCGTGCCCGCGGCCCCACGCCGGAAACGAATTCGACGTCTGAGAACCAGATACTTGGGGCCCGCTGATTTGCGTCAAACCCAAACCGTCGGCGTTCATGATGAATAGCTGAAGCTGTACCGCCCCGACGCCGTCATTCACGTCCCTGTGAAAGACGATCTGCTGTCCGTTGGGGGACCACTTCGGAGCAGCGTCTGTTCCCCGGTGAACCGTCAGTTGCGTCGAGTCGGTGCCGTCCGCGTTCATGATGTAGATCTCCAGATCGCCGCCGTCCCGGGTGCTCTGAAAAACGATCCTCCGACCATCTGGCGACCACTGGGGCCCGTTGTTTCCATGGCCCACCTGGAAACTGCAGTCAGTAGTCAACCGCGTTGGGTTCGACCCGTCATCGTTCATTACCCAGATGTCCAGATCCGGCTCGCCAGTGCCCAAGCAGCCCAGCGCGCTGGCGAATGCGATCTTTGACCCATCCGGCGACCAGGACGCCCGTGTATTGCGTGCTACCGGATTGTTCGTGACACATCCTCCCGCTGGCCAATCTCACCGGCGATTCGATGCAGGACTACCTGGTCGATGGAATTACGGACGCGCTCATCACGAAACTCGCGCAGACGTCGAGCGCTCGCGTCATTTCACGCATGTCGGTGCTTCGGTACAAGAGTGCCGCGACGGAGCGCCTGCCGGAGATTGCTCGCGAGCTGAACGTCGACGCCATCGTCGAGGGCTCGGTGGCGCGGGCCGGATCGCAGGTGCGGATCACCACACAGTTAGTAGATCCGCGGTCCGCGCGGCAGCCATGGGCCCGCAGCTACGAACGCGAGCTCGACGAGCTTGACGCCTTGCAGACGGAAGTGGCGCAGGCGCTCGGGGAAGCGGTCACCGGCAAAATGATTTTGCGATCGACCAATCGAGTCGGTGAATTGCGGCGAATCAATCCAGATGCCTACGAACTTTTCTTCAAAGGACTGGTCGCGGCCGGTTCGGAGACGGTCGATGGCTTCAGAAACGCGGTCGCCTATAGCATGCAGGCCGTCGAACGGGACCCGACCTTCGCAACTGCCTACGCTCGAATGGGTTTCTGGTATGAGCAGTACGCCTTCTTCGGCAACGTGCCGCCAACGCAAGTCATGCCGCAGGTTGAAGAAGCCGCACGTAAGGCCATTGCAATGGACGATGGGCTCGCCGAGGCGCACGCTGTGCTGGAGACGTCTTGTACCGGTTCCGATGGGAATGGTCTGCCGGTGAGCGCGAATTCCAGCGCGCCTTGGCCCTTAATCCGAACTACGCCGACGGGCATCGGATGTTTTCGGCATTTCTCACAGCGACCGGCCGTCACGCAGACGCAATCGCCCATGCGCGCCGCGCGCGCGAACTCGATCCCTTCTCGCAACAAGCAGGCCTCAACCTTGGACAAGCCTATCGAGCGGCCGGCGAGTACGAGCAAGCGATCGATGAAATTCGCAACAGTCTAAAGAAAGACGCCAATCTGGGTCGCGCCCATTTTCAGCTCGGAAATACGTATCTGGTGAAAGGAATGCTGCACGATGCGATGACTGAGCTCGTAAGAGCCGTCGAGCTATCGCGGCAGAATCAGAGGTTTCTCAGCACCTTGGCGTACGCATACGCTCGCTCTGGTCGAACGACGGAGGCACGCAAGATTCTCGGGGAATTGGAACTTCGCTCTCGCCACGAATATGTGGGCCCGACCACAATCGCGCGTATTTACGCAGGGCTCGATGACAAGCAGGGCACACGCATATGGATCGAGAAGGCATATCTCGAGCACGACATCGATCTTGTTTCGACAGCCGGCGACGTCGGCCTCGCTGCGCTCAGATCAGACCCTGCTTTTCACGACATATTTCTTCGCGTCGGCATTGCCAAGTGGGCAACCCGATGGCGCCGTCATTCCGCACCATCGTTACAAGTTAACGCGCCGGGGTTGGAGGCCCGGGTCCTTTTGGACAAGGCAAATGCCGGCTCCGGTCAGGCGCGTTCGTGCCAAATCGCAGCCAGGTTCACGATCACTTCCACCGCCTTCTCCATGTCCTGCACCGACACCCACTCGAGCCGTGAGTGAAAGTTATGTTCGCCCGCAAAAATGTTCGGCGTCGGCAGGCCCATGAACGACAGCTTCGATCCATCGGTCCCGCCTCGAATCGGTTTTTCCCGGACGGCCATCCCGGCGCGGCGAATCGCCTCACGCGCGTATTCGACGACGTGCGGATGCCGGTCGAGCACCTCGCGCATGTTCCGGTACTGTTCTTCAATCAACACGTCGACTCTGGCGCCGTAACGCGACGCCGCCTCCAGCGCGAGCCGCTCGAGCATGTCCTCCTTCTCTTTGAGCGCGGCCGTCTTGAAGTCGCGGACGATGAAGCGGACAGTCGCTCGTTCGGTGCCGCCTTGCAGCACGTACGGATGGACGAACCCATCGTGTCCGTCCGTCGCTTCGGGTGACATCTCGCGCGGCAGATGACCGAGGAAATCCGCAGCGACCTTGATGGCGTTGATCAGTCGATCCTTCGCGTATCCCGGATGGGTATTGAACCCGACGAACGTGAGCGTCATCGCATCGGCGGAAAAGCTTTCGTACTCGAGTTCGCCACGTGCGCTCCCGTCCATGGTGTAGGCGTACGTGGCGCCGAATGCCGCGACGTCGAAATGCTGCGTGCCGCGCCCGACCTCTTCGTCCGGCGTAAAGGCGATCTTGATCGGCCCGTGTGGAATGTCGGGATGCGCGATGAGGTACTCGGCCGCCGTGACAATCTCGGCGACGCCAGCCTTGTTGTCGGCGCCCAGCAGGGTGTTCCCCGATGCGGTCACGATGTCGTCGCCAAGACGTTCGGCCAGAAACGGCCAGTCCGCCGTGCGCAATACAGCCGTCGGATCGTCGGGCAGCACGAGATCGCGACCGTCGTAGCCGCGATGAACGACCGGCCGCACGTTGGCGCCCGTCAGTTCCGGCGATGTGTCGACGTGCGCGATGAAGCCAATTGCGGGGACCGCCTTCCGCGACGTCGGGGGTACCGTCGCTGTTACGTAGCCGTACTGATCGATAGCCGCGTCAGTCAGACCGATCGACCGCAGTTCGTCCGCGAGACTCTTGAGCAGGGCGAGCTGCTTGCTGGTGCTTGGGTAGGTGTCCGACGCTTCGGCGGACTGTGTGTCGTACTGGACGTAGCGAAGAAATCGATCGAGAACTGCGCTCATTTGACTTTGACAGGCTTGGGGCTTAACGCTTAGAGCTTCGGGCTTGTCCTGGAGCCTGGAGCCGGGAGCCCGTAGCCATCAGGTTTAAGCCTATAGGAGGAGTCATGAAAAAGGTGTTCGCGATCGCGCTGGTTGCAGGGATCGCGCAGGTCGCGGTGATACGCGCTCAGACGCCGGCGCAGAGCGAGGTCGTGAAGGCGGATGAAGCAATCACCAAAGCTCTGGCGGGCGGCGACCGGGCCGCTGCGGAAAAGTTGCTCGACGCGGATTTCAGCTGGATCGATCCAGACGGCGTGTACTACGCCACCAAAGGTGAGGCATTCGCGCACAGCGTGAAGCCGCTCGTCGGGACAGGCGGTGAGGTGAAAGTACTCGAGCACCGCTACGGGAAGGTCGTCTACCTCGAGCGCAGCGAGGGTGACAAGAAATTTTCGGGACACTTCTGGGTCCAGCGTCCTGCCGGCTGGCGTCTGTTGCACATCAATGACCTCGAGGTACGGCAGCGTGACTATGCGACGGTGCCGACGACCTTCGCCGTTCCGTGCGTCAATCCATGTCAGACGCTTCCGTATCGTCCACTAGGCGCCGGCGAAAAGTCGGCGCTCGCCGCATGGCAGGAGCAGGAAACCGGACCGGCAGGATGGGGCAAGCGTGTCGCGGACAACTACGACCAGCGCGCGATTAATACCTACGGCGGCCGGTCAGCCTCGAAGAAGGATCGTCTCGCGGGAATGGAACGTGGCCGCCAGCAGAATCCGAATCGACCCGAAGTGGGCGCTGCGCCGGTCGCCTTCGGTCGCGCGTGGGATTTCGGTGACGCCGTTGTCTGGGTGCAGCTTCAGCCGACCTACGGCGACAAGCCGTACTGGTCAAGCCGTGTGTACGCGAACATCAACGGACTGTGGCAGATGGCGGAGAGCTATCACACCTACATCAAGGATGCGCCCGTGATGGCGCCCGTGCCCCAGTCGTCGACAAAGAAGAGCGCGACCAACTAATCGTCATGAAACACGTCGTCTGGTTCGTTGTTGCGTCCGTGGCAGTCGCCTCGGTCGTTATCGAGGCACAGGGTCGCGGCGGCGCGGCAACGCGACCAGACGACTGTCCTCGTGACCCTGTCTCCTTCCATCAATGCGCGCTCGCGAAGGCAAAAACATTCACGCCGCCGCGAACACCGGACGGTCAGCCGGATATGCAAGGATTCTGGCGGGGGCAGGGCGGCGGGGTCGAGAACATCGAGGAACACGCCGGCAACGGTGACGTCAATGCCGGACCGACCTGGGTCGTCGATACGCCGGACGGGAAAGTCCCGTATCAGCCGTGGGCGCTCGAGCAGCGGAAGGAAAACTGGGAGAAGTACATCGATCCGAACGTGCCTTGCCTGTCGTCAGGTGTGCCGCGAATGCTGTACACACCGGGCGACATCACGATCGCGCAGACGAAGGATGCGTTCGTCCTGACGCACTCGCGGAGTCACACGTTCCGGGTCATTCCAATCGGTTCAGCGTCGCGCGTTGACTCGTCGGTGCGCCTTTGGCTGGGCGCGTCGCGCGGCCGCTGGGACGGCAATACGCTTGTTGTCGACGTCACGCAGCAGACGGGCAAGACGTGGCTGGATCAGGCTGGCAACTTCTTCAGCGAAGCGGTTCACGTCATCGAGCGCTTCACCATGGTCGATGCCAATACGATCCACTACGAAGCCCGCATCGAAGATCCCACCGTCTACACGAGGCCGTGGACGATGGTGTTTGCGATTCGCCGAAACATGGATCCGCGGTACGAGGTGTACGAAGAAGCCTGCCACGAGGGAGAGAAAGACACCGAGCATTTGCTCAGCGCGGGATACAGGCTGTTTCCAGGGATTACTCGTAGAGTCGGACCTTAAGGTCCGCCTCTACAACTGTCGCAGCGCGGTCGCGATCGGCAGCCGCGCCGCTTTAATCGCCGGCATCAGGCCGCCGACCAGGCCCATCATCAGCGCGTAGCTCACTCCCTGAATCATCAGCGTTCGTGTCACTCTGAACGCAAAGGCCACCTGGCTGAACGTCTGGAAGTTCATCGTCGAGGTCTGATACCCATTGAAGGCGAAGTAGGCAGTCAGACCTCCTAACAAGCCGCCGATGGCAGCCAGCGCAAGCGATTCAGCCAGCACCGAAATCAGCACGGATGCCGTGTTGAAGCCGAGCGCGCGAAGCGTGGCAATCTCCCGCGTCCGTGTCGAGACCGCCGTGTACATCGTGAGGATGGCGCCGAACACCGCCCCGACGCCCATCAGCACCGCAATCGTGTAGCCGATGCCTCGAATCAGGCTGCTCATCACCTGCGACTGCTGCGCGTAATAGTCGCCCTCGCGCTGAACCTGGACGTTGAGCTGCGGGTTGGTGGTCAACCAGTTCTTGAAGGTGTCGAATGCGGCCGGAGAGTCCAGTTTTGCAAGCACGGACTGATACGAGTTGCCCCGCTCGTACACGCCCTGTATGAGATGGCTGTCGCACCAGATCTCGGTCTCACCGACGGATCCGTTCGACTCGAAAATCCCAACGACGCGCAATCGAAGGTTCCCCGACATGAATTCGGATCCGAGATCCACGCCGGAAAACTGGCGGTTTGCACCCCGCCCCACGATCGCTTCATTGGTCCCGAACTGGAACATGCGGCCGTCGACGATGTGCGCTTCGTTGCGGACCTCCAGCGCTTCGGCGCCAATCCCTCGCAGCGGCACGTTGGCCGCCGTTCCGGTGCTGCGCTTGTTCAAATCGACAAGCACGTAGAGCTCGGCCGACGCGATTGGCCGGTTGTTGACGCGCAGCAGCCCCGGCGCCTGCTCAATCACCTGCACTTCGGGGCCCGGAAGACCGCTCGTCATCTCCGAATCGGCGCCCGTGCGCATCACGATGGCGCGGTCAGGTGCGCTGGCGTCCGCCATCGCCGCCCAGAACCCCTCGCCGATCGACAGCACCGCCACGAACACGATGACGACGCCGGCGATGCCGATCATCGCGACTGCCGAGGAGCTTGCGCGCTGCGGGATGGTTCGGACGCTCAGCGCGGAGACGGCCAGCGTTTGTGACAGCCAGCGCCGAATCATGTTCGCCGGAGCGCATCGGTGATGCGCAGTCGCATCGCGGTGATGGCGGGAAAGGCGCCCGCGACAACACCGAGCGCGCAGCACAATGCGATGCCGAGGGCGATGTCACGGCTGCGCATGATGAATACAGGGAGGAGCGCGTTATTGAAACTGCCGCCCTCCACGGCGAAGTAGGTGATCGCCAGACCCAGGCCTCCGCCGAGCAGCGCCATCAGAATCGACTCGACCAGCACCAGGCCGAGCACCAGACCATTGGAGAAGCCGAGTGTCTTGAGCACCGCGAGCTCGTTGGTGCGTTCGCTAACCGACTGCGCCATCGTATTCGCCAGCACGAGGAGGAACAGCGTGAAGAGGACGGCGGCGAGAATCGAAATGATGATCGCCTTGATGTTTCCAACCTGGTTGACGAACCCCTGCAGGAACGCTTTCTCGGTCGAGGTCTTCGTCTCGGCTGACGAATTGGCGAACTGCGCGTCGAGGCGGGCGGCGACATCAGCGGCGTGGGATGGGTCGTCGATACGCAAGACGTACCAGCCGACCTGCCCGTAGGCGCCGCGGCGGTTCTCGTCCAGATATTCGTAATGGAAGAAAAAGTTACTCGTGTCGAAGCCTCTATCGGCGTCGTAGATGCCGTCGACGTTGAAGAACCAGGTGTTGCCCTGCTTGGGTTGCCAAATGGTTGCCTGAATCGGGATCTTGTCGCCAATTTTCCAGCCGTACCGCGTCGCAGTCGTTCTGCCGACGATGACGCCTTGTCGATCGGCCAGCCACGCTTGAAGCTGCTCCTGCTGGATACGCGCTTCGGGGTAGAGCTGAAAGTACGCAGGATCGACGGCCATCACCGCGAACTGTGTCGCCTTGTCCTGATACATGCCGCCGAACCATGTCGAGTGACCGACGTGCGTCACCCCTTCAGTGCCGCGGATGCGATCCGCGTAGGAGACCGGCAGCAGCTGGATGAGGCTGACCTTGTGCATCAGCACGAGACGATCGACGCCCGCCACCTCGACGCCCATTGAAAACGCGTTCTGCACAACCATGAGAAAGCTGTAGAGCACGAACGCGATGAACACCGACGCCAGCGTGAAGATCGTCCGCACCTTGCGGCGAAGCAGGTTGCGCCAGATGAGCGGGAAGTACTTCATGCCACCGTCTCCATCAGCAGCCCCTTTTCCAGGTGCAGCACCTGCGTCGCGCGTTCGGCGGCGTGCGGATCGTGCGTGACCATGATGATCGTCTTGCCGTGTTCTCGATTGAGCGCCTGCAGCAGGTCCAGGATCTCGTCGCCCGCCTTGCGATCGAGATCGCCGGTCGGTTCGTCGCACAGCAGTAACGTTGGATCGGTGACGATCGCGCGCGCGATGCCGACCCGCTGTTCCTGTCCTCCTGAGAGCTGTCGCGGATAGTGCTTCGCGCGGTCTGCGAGGCTGACGACTCGCAGCGCAATCTCGACGTGCTTGCGGCGCTGCGCTTTCGAGAGTTTCGTCAACAGCAACGGCAACTCCACGTTGCGTTCGGCGGTCAACACGGGCAGCAGGTTATAGAGCTGAAAGACGAACCCGATGTTCTGCGACCGCCATCGGGCGAGGGCGGCGCCTCCCATGCGGCTGATGTCCACGCCGCCGACCTCTATTCGTCCGCCCGTTGGCGCATCCAGGCCGCCGATCAGATTGAGGAGGGTGGTCTTTCCCGAGCCGGACGGCCCCATCAGGGCGAGAAATTCGCCGCGCGGAATCTCCAGGTTGACACCCTGCAGCACGTCGATCTGTTCAGAGCCGCGGCGAAAGCTCTTGTGGAGATTGGTCGCGCGAACGATCGGCTCGGAACTCATCGGACGACCACTTTGGATTGATCCAAGAGATTCGGCGGTGGCGACAGAACGACGCGGTCACCCGGCTGCAGGCCGGCCAGCACTTCCACCCGTTCGCCATCGGTCCCGCCGACACGGACGGCCCGGCGCTCGACGGCGTCGCCGCGCACGACGAACGCGAAGCTGTCGGCTCCGACGGTTTTGATCGCCGGGCGCGGTACCAGCGGCACTGGTTGTTTGCCGTCCGTGGCCGTGCTGTCGCGGTCGCCTTCTCGAAGGAACGTCACTTTGATGGCCATGTCCGGCAGGATGCGGGGATCGAGTTTGATGAATGCCAGACGCACCAGAACAGTGGCCTTCTGACGATCGGCCGTAGGCACGAGCGTAATCACACGTGCCGGAATGTGCCAGTCGGGATACGCATCGAGCACCGCATCCGCATCCTGCCCCGGACTGACGCGACTGATGTAGCTCTCGTTGACGTCGACTTCAATCTCTAGTGAGTTCATGTCCACGATCGTGGAGATGCCCGTGCGCGTGAACCCGCCACCCGCGGTCACCGGTGAGACCATCTCGCCAGGCTGCGCATCCTTGGAGATCGCGACGCCGCTGAATGGCGCCTGAATGACGTAGTTCGAAAGCTCCGCCTGCTGCAGTTCGATCTGGCGTTCGGCGACTCGAATCTGTTCCTGCAGCGCGGCAATACGAGCCTCAATCGAATCGGACTCGGCTTTGGCATCGTCGAGCTGTGATTGCGATGCGATGCGCTCCTGCACGAGCTGTGTGGTGCGCCGCTGGTTGAGCTGTGCCTGCGCCAGACGCACTTCGTTTTCGCGCAACGCGCGACGCGCGGCTTCGGCCTGAGCCTGGGCGAGTGCGAGTGCCGCGCGCGGGGTGGAGTCATCCAGGCGCGCGAGCACTTGTCCCTGGGCCACACGACGCCCTTCCTCGACGTTGACCTCGACCACTTTCCCCGTGATTTTCGACGAGACCGTCGCGCGACGTCGTGCGGTCACATACCCGGACGCGTTCAGCACAGCGGCCTGCGTCCCCGCCGGCCGCACCGTGACGGTCGTCGCCTGAACTTCGATCGGTCGCTCGCGCGTGATCCATCGCCATCCGCCGAAGCCGAGTGCGGCGAGCACGATGACAAATCCGGTCCAGATGATCCACCGGCCGAGGCCGCGCCGCTCGGGTTCGCGCTCGATGCGGAGCGCGTCCAAATCACGCTTGAGATCGGTCATGGGAAAGGAAGCTCAAGCCAGTATACGGAACAATCATTGCGACCGTTTCCGTGGGAATCGGGAGGTGCTTGTGGATTCACAAACCATGTGGCTCGTTATTGCTGCGGTCGTGGTCCTGGCGATCGCGGCGGTTGCGTGGATGTACGCGCAACGCCAGCGTCACGACAGGCTGCGCACCCATTTCGGACCTGAATACGAGCGCGCCGTGCGCGAAACGGGTTCACCCTCAAAAGCCGACGCGGTACTGGCCGACCGCGCGAAACGTGTGCGGGAGTTGAAGATCCGCCTGCTTTCGCGCCAACAGGCCGAGAACTTCGATCGGGAGTGGACACGGATTCAGGGGATGTTCGTCGACGATCCCGATGGCGCGGTCGCGGCCGCGGATCGTCTCGTCAGCGAGGTCATGTCGGCCCGCGGGTATCCCATAGAGGACTTCGACACCCGTGCCGCGGACCTGTCCGTTGAGCATCCGCGTGTGGTCGAGAACTATCGCATCGCACGGGCGCTGGCGGTGCGGCGAAATCGCGGCGAGGCCGGCACCGAGGAACTGCGACAGGCTGTCGTCAATTACCGCGCGCTCTTCGACGATCTTCTCAAGACCGACGAAGGCGCATTCCGGAGGGCATCATGAACGAACGCGGTCCTATCGAACGTGAGGCACAGCCCGTCAGGGAACGGGAACCTCGTCCGGCCAAGAACGTGGATACACGTCCCGTCGAGGCCGAGCAGCATGTGTCGCTCTTCCATGACGAGGAAGGGCGTGGGTTCCGCACACGGTGGGACGCCATTCAAACGGGCTTCGTCGATCAGCCAAAAGCCGCGGTCGAACAAGCCGATGCGCTGGTGGTCGAGATGCTCAAACGTCTGACCGACGGCTTCGGCGATGAACGCGCGAAACTCGAATCACAGTGGAGCCGCGGCCAGGAGGTCTCAACCGAAGACCTGCGGGTCGCCTTGAAACGCTATCGATCGTTCTTCGAACGGCTCCTTTCCATCTGAAGGATGAAGGTCAAAGTGCGAAGATCGAGGTAAGTTCGAACTTACTTCGACCTTCGCACTTCAAACTTCGACCTTCCTTGAACCGTCTGCGCCTTAGGTATAGAGTCCCCGCACGACCATCTTTCTTCACACTCTTCACCGGAGGCTTCACATGAGGCGCGCTCTATCCGTTCCGCTCGCGGCCGCCCTCGTGCTGTGCGCCATGCCTGCATTCGCGCAGGTCAAGGCAACCGCGCAGAACGTGCCCGAGATTCCGTACGACTCGGTGCCGAACTTCCTCAAACTGCCGCCGGGACGCTATCTCGGCGAGGCGATCGGGGTCGCGACGAATTCGAAGGGTCATGTGTTCGTCTATACGCGCAGCGCCAACACGCAGCTGTTCGAGTTCGACCAGAACGGCGTCTTCGTGCGTGAGATTGGCCCTGGTGCGTACAACTTCGAGTTTGCGCACAGCGTCCGCGTCGACCCACAGGACAACATCTGGGTCGTGGACGAGGGAACCAACACGATTACGCGGTTCAATCCGGAGGGCCACATCACGCTGGTGCTCGGCCGTCGTCCACCGGCTGTACAGGGCATGCTGCAGGCGCCGCTGCCTGGGCCGAAGCCGCCTGCCGCCAAGTACACATTCGGCCGTCCCACGGACGTCGCCTGGGATCCGCAGGGGAATATCTTCATTTCAGACGGGTACGTGAATCACCGCGTGGTGAAGTTCGACAAGAACGGCCGCTTCGTGAAGCAGGTCGGGAGCGAGAACGCGGGACCCGAGCCGAGTCAGTTCAACACGCCGCACGGCATTGCCGTTGATGCCAATGGCAACGTGTACGTCGCTGACCGCGGCAACAACCGCATGCAGGTGTTCGACAACAACCTCGTGCTGAAGAGCATCTACGACAACATCGGCGTGTCGTGGACCGTCTGCATCTCGCCTGGCCCTCACCAGTACCTCTTCACCTCGAACTCCAACCCGAACGGCAACACACCCGGGTCATGGGACATCACGGGCGAAATCTACAAGATGGAGCTCGATGGAACGATTCTCGGGAAGTTCGGGCACGCAGGCAAACAGCTGGGCGGCTTCCAGGTGGTCCACATGATGGACTGCCGCAATCCCGACCAGATCATCGTCGCCGAAATCGAGTCGTGGCGCGTCCAGAAGCTGATGTTGAAGCCGTCCGGCGCCCCGGCACGGCCGACAACCACGGCAGCGAGATAAGGAGGCTGACATGAAACGCATCATTCAGCTCGCAGCCGCCATCCTCGCGCTCGCCATCACGCCGCTCTCCGCGCAACTCGTCGTCCCGGAAATCGCGTACGACGCGGCGATCGAACCGTTGAAACTGCCGGCGGATTTGAATTTCGGCGAAGTGGCTGGTATCGCGACCAATTCGAAGGGAGACGTGTTCGTCTATACGCGAACCGGACATCCCACACTGTCGCTCGGCACCGCTCGGCCGTTCGCGCACGGCGGGTCGCGGATGTTCAGATTCGACAAGACCGGCAAGTACGTCGGCGAGATTGGTCAGGCTTCCTACGCCATGCTGTTCGCCGAGAAGGTCAAGGTCGATCCGCAGGACAACATCTGGGTGGTTGACCAGATGGCGAACACCGTCATGGAATTCGATTCCGAGGGACGCCTCGTGATGCTGCTCGGCCGCAAGGCCGAATCCGAAAACGTGCCGGTGCGCGGCGCGGCGCCGCCGCCAGCACCCGGTGGTGGTGGCGCAGGCGGCGGCGGAGCGCAGGCTGGTGCCCGCGCGGGCGGCGCCGCTGGCGCAGGCGGCGGTGGTGGCGGCGACCCAGAAGGGGGCGGTGGCCGTGGCCGCGGAGGTCCTCCGGGAGCAGGCGGGCAGCAGGACGTGTTCAACCGTCCCACTGATGTCGCGTGGGATGCCGCTGGCAACATCTACGTCGCCGACGGCCTCGGCAACAACAACCGCGTGGCGAAGTTCGACAAGAACGGGAAGTTCGTCCGCTCGTGGGGGCAGACCGGGACCGCGAATGGCCAGTTCCGCCAACCACGCAGCATCGCCATCGATGCGCAGGGTCTCGTCTACGTCGCCGACGCCGGCAACAGGCGCATCCAGGTGTTCGACGCCGACGGAAATTTCAAGACGAAGTTCCTCAACGTCGGCACGCCGCGCGCCATCTGCATCACGCAGGGACCGCGGCAGGTGATGTACGTGTCGAACTCGAACCCGCCGGAAAACATCGATTACGACGGCGAGATCTTCAAGGTCGATATGACAGGGAAACTGCTCGGCAAGTTCGGTCATGCCGGACGGCTGGCCAAGGAGTTCAACGCGGTCAACCAGCTCGAGTGCCGGACAGAGAACGAAGTCTGGGCGGCGGAGATCGGCAACTGGCGCGTGTCGAAGATCACGCTTCGAGGCGCCGCCAGCACGAACTAGGAGATCAGCCGGACTTTCCGTTTCGAGTGTCCATTCCTATTCTGTCCGCTGAAGAAATCGAGGGCCTGCTCCCAATAGGCGACTGCATCGCCGTGATGGAGCAGGCGTTCGCCGACCTGCAGCGAGGGTTCCTTCATCATCCACTGCGAAGCTTCTGGGCGCCGCCGGGCGTCAACGGCGGAACGATGTGGATGGGCGCGTATCGCTCCTCGCCGGCGCCGATGTTCGGCACAAAGTTGCTGTACGTCCTCAACGACAACCCGTCGCGCGGGCTCGACAGCCACCAGGGGCAGGTCATTCTCGCTGATGGCGACACCGGCGAGCTGCGTGCACTGCTGGACGCCTCTACGGTGACCGGAATCCGCACGGCAGCGGTGTCCGCGTTGGCGACGCGTCTGCTCGCACGCGAGGATGCGGCCGTGCTCGCGATCGTCGGCACCGGCGTGCAGGCGCGCAAGCATCTCGAGTCGATTCCTCTCGTGCGGCCCATTCAGCGCCTCCTGGTGGCGGGTCGCACACGCGATCACGCGGAGCGCTTTGTTGCGGAGGTGAGTCGCTCCGTTTCCGTCGCGCTGACTGCCGCCGACAGCGCCGAAGCCGCGGTACGCGCCGCGGACATTGTCGTCACCGTCACCGATTCGCCGATACCAGTCGTCAAACGCGAGTGGCTGCGACCCGGCACACACGTGAACGCCGTAGGCTCTAGCCGGCCGGCGGCGTGGGAGATCGATCCGCGCATCTATGCGGATGCCGTTGCGTTCTGCGATCGGCGCGAATCGCTGCAGGCCGAAGCGGGCGATTACCTGCAGGCCGTCGCCAATGGATTCATTCCTGGCGTCGACGCCGTTGGCGAGTTGGGCGAGCTCGTTGTTGGAGCGCGGAAAGGACGAACGTCGGCGGATCAGATCACGCTGTTCCGATCGCTGGGGTTGGCGATCGAAGATCTAGCGATGGCCGAATTCGTCCTCGCAAGAGCGGGTGGCTCGATACCTGAAACCTGATGAAGTTCAGATCCTGGCCGTCGCAGACGGTACTGTTGTGTGCCGACCCATCTTGGCGTCCAGTGAAATCAGGTTCCACTGTCGAAGCGCGATCAGGATGAAAAACGCGATGGCGTAATCGAGCTGCAGCCACGCAATCGTGAAGTCCTGCCGCATCATCGTCCCGAAGGTCAGCGCGGTGATCATGAGCGAACCGGCGATGAGCGCCGCGCGCGTCTGGAACCCGAGGAGAATGCAGAGGCCGATCACCGTCTCGACAAACGGCAACATCGATGCAAAGGGGATGAGGAATGCCGGCGGCATCACGGGCACGTCCTTGAACTGCGTCAACATGTAGTTCTGGAAGGCCGGCAGCCCCACCGCGATACGGACGATGCCGCGCATCATGATGTTGAGGCCGAAGGTAAAGCGGAACAGGCCGTAGGCGAGCGATCCATCCGAGCGCCAGTCGGTCTGTATACCAGTCAATGCCATTTGTGTGCTCCTCGTAAGGGTTCTCTTAATTCGTCCAGTACTGCGTCTTGCCGTAGGTCTGCACCGCCTGACGGATCTCGTCAAACGACGTGAGACGGCCGTGGATCGGCACGACTTGTTCGACGTCGAGATTCAGCCGCTGCACGGCCTCGTAGAAGTTCACCAGGTTGACCACCGCGCCGGGCACGTCGCCGGGCGCCGGCGGTGTCCACGAATCCGCCTCGATCAAGATGCGCTCGCGCGGCAGGTAGATCATCAGCATCCCGGGGTTATGCATGTTGCCGCCGTAGTGATAGATGTCGATCTCGCGTGCGCCGTCGCTGAGGATTCGGCTGCCGGTAATGCCTTCGAACACCGGCGTGCGCCCGGACTTCGACAGCCGGTCGGGGCTGATCGTCCTCGGGTTGCGCCAGATGTTCTCGTAGAAGGGAATGTTGGTGTAGTGCGTGATGATCGTCGCCCCCTCGGCGGCATACGTACGAAGCCCGCCGGAATGGTCGTAGTGATGGTGGGTGTTGATCAGGTACTTGATCGGCTTTCCTGGTATCGCCTTCTTGACCGCGTCGATGACCGCAATCGACCGCGCCTCGGTTTCAGGCGCCTCGATTACGACGATGTGGTCCTTCATGTCGAGGGCAAGACTCTTGGCGCCGCCCTGAACGATCCAGATGCCGTCCGAGATCTTCTCGGCCTGCACCGGTGCTGGGACGGCGGGCGGCGCATTGCGGATGTTCGCGGGAACGTCGATTGACACGGTCGCGTTCGGCTTCACGTCCGTTACCGTCAAATCGAGAATCGGATACGGTCCGTTGCGCTGGACGATATGCGTGGGGAATTTGACGCCGCCGAAGTCCTTGTAATCGGAGAAGTCGGCTTCGAATTTCGTGTCACCGAGAACGGGTGAGCCGTACCACGTCACGATGCGCTCGACCAGGTTCTGGTCGCCGAGGACCCCCTCGAATTTCATCTTGTTCGGCGCGGTGAACGTGACGATCGTCTTCTTCGCGCCGCGGATCGTTTCCGTCCGGGTGGTGGCGGCGCTGGCGATGGCTTGCTTGATGAAACCTTGCGGCGTGGCCCAGATTTGCGTCAGGCGGCCATCGACAGCGGACCGGAAATCACGTTCGGGCGCAGACGGGATCGCCGTTGTGCCTGCCATCTCCCACGCATAGTTCCCGCTCATCAGCCAGATCTGCCGCAGCTCGCCCGCGAGCGGTTGGAAGCCGCCGCCAAGCGGAGGGTTCTCGTACTGTTGCCGTCGTCGGTCGTCGCGGATCGCCGGTGTCGTGTAGTCAATCGAGACCGCCATGGCCGGAACCGAAAATCGCGGCCACGGTGAGCTCGCGTCGTACGGCTGGCCGAAGATGTAGTCGAAGCCGCGGCCCGAGAATTCGATGGAGCGCAGACTGGTGGCGCCGAGGGCGGCGCTCGCAGCGTCGAGCGCGGCCCTGCTGTCCTGCGCGCCCAGTTGAATCGATCCGCAGAACAGAACGAGCAACAGCAGGAAGAGCGGTTTCTTCATGGCCGTGAACTGTGGCCCGGTGGCGGCGATCATGTCAAGAAGAGTGCGATCGCACGTCTCGCACGTATTACAAGGCTCGTTCCCGCGTCTCGTGCGTTGCGAGGATACCGATAATCGTGAGAAGCGCGGCGCCCGTGAGGTAGTAGCCGACGTACTGCAGGCCGTAGTTGGTCGCGAGATACGTGGCAACGTAGGGCGCCAGTGACGCACCGAAGATGCCTGCCAGATTGAACGTCAGCGAACTTCCGGTGTAACGCACGGAGGTGGGGAACAGTTCCGACAACGTCGTTCCGAGCGGCCCATAGGTGAATCCCATCAAGGCCTGGCCGACGACCATCGCGAGCGTCGCCCCGACGATACCAGCCGACAGCATCGGGGCAAGGACGAGGCCGAAGGCGCCGATGGCGATGCTCACCCACAGCAACGCACGGCGACGACCGCGTTCCGCAATCACGGCGCTGATCGGAATCGTGATCGCAAAGAAGACGATTCCGATGAGCTGAATGATCAAGAAGGTCGCGCGTTCGTAGTGCAGAGCCGTCGTTCCCCAGGACAGCGCGAACACCGTCATCAGATAAAACAGGACGAACGTGGCCAATGAGACCAGGATGCCCTTGATCACGGTCCCGAAATGATCGCGAAATACCACCTTCATCGGCAGCTTGACGCGCTCCTCGCGAATGAGTGCCTCACGGAAGACAGGGGTCTCTGAGATAGTCAGTCGGACGTAGAGGCCGACCAGGACCAGCGCCGCGCTGGCGAGAAACGGAATGCGCCACCCAAACGCGAAGAACTGATCGTTGGTCAGCCGCTCCGACAGCAGGAGGAAGACGCTGCCCGAGAAGAAGAAGCCGATTGGCGCGCCGAGTTGCGGGAACATCCCGTACCACGCACGCCGGTTCGGCGGAGCATTTTCGACGGCGAGGAGCACCGCGCCTCCCCATTCGCCTCCGAGGCCGAGGCCCTGACCAAAGCGGCAAAGCGACAGCAGGGCCGGCGCGGCGACGCCGATGGTCGCGTACGTCGGCAACGCACCGATGGCCACAGTCGAGATGCCCATCGTCAGCAGCGCGGCGACGAGCGTGGCCTTTCGTCCGATGCGGTCGCCGAAATGACCGAACAGCGCCGAACCGATCGGACGTGCCACGAAGGCGATGGCAAACGTGGCCAGCGAAGCCAGAACGCCCGAGGCGGGATCCGTCGAGGGGAAAAACAGGCGCGGGAACACCAGAACGGCAGCGGTGGCGTAGATATAAAAGTCAAAAAACTCGATGGTCGTCCCGATCAGGCTCGCGAAAAGCACCTGGCCAGCGGTGTTGACCCGGCGGGACCCGGGATCCGGGATCCGGGATCCGGGAGCGGTGGCTCGAAGGTTCGCGTTCATGGGCGCCAAGCATACCAACGATAAGTCAGCAGCCCTGAATCCGGGAGCCGGCAGCCGTTGTAAAATCCGGCCGTTATGCGCATCAAAGTCGCCATCGTCGCAGCCCTTCTGCTCGTCGCTGCGTCAGCAGCCGACGCGCGTATTACCAAGCTCACGATCGTCGCGAAGGAGTCGCCGACTTTCGGCGGCCACACCTTCCCAGGCGTCGGGCAGTACGAAAAGCTCGTCGGCAAGGCGTACGGCGAGCTTGATCCGAACGATCCGAAAAACGCCGTGATCGTCGACATCAAGCTGGCGCCGCGCAACGCGCGCGGCAAAGTCGAATATGCCTTCGACTTCTACATCCTCAAGCCAATCGACTTGAGCAAGGGCAATCACAAGGTGATGTACGAACCGCCGAACCGCGGACGCAAAACGCACGCGTCTCTGAACCGCGGCGCCGGCAGCAACGATCCGGGTTCGGTGACCAATCCGCAGGAGCTGGCGAACCTGTTCCTGCCGCCTCGCGGCTACACGATGGTGTGGAGCGGATGGGATTTCAGCGCCGGCACGGAGAGCGCGGGCTTCAACACCACGATCACGCTGCCTGTTGCGAAGAATCCGGACGGCACGGCGATCACCGGTCCATCGTACGAATACATCGTCACCGGCGATACGGCGTACGACCTGAATTACGCCGCAGCGACGCTCGATCAATCGAAAGCGACCTTGACCCATCGCTTGCGTCTCGACGATGTGCCGCAGGTGGTTCCGGCCAGCGGCTGGGCGTACGACGCGAAGGGGACGTCGATTCATCTGATGCCGCAGGGCACGCGCTTCACGCAGGGAGACATTTACGAGTTCTCCTATGTCGCAAAGGATCCGACGGTGAACGGCGTCGGCTTCGCGGCCGTGCGCGACTTTAACGCGTTCCTTCGCTACGAGAAAGCCGACGACAGCGGTGCTGCGAATCCGATGACGGGCGATATCACGCGCATCTACACCGAGGTGCAGTCACAACCAGGGCGAATGCTGAACGACTTCCGGACGCTCGGCTTCAACCAGGCGGAGAACGGCAAGATCGTGTTCGACGGGATGCTGCAGTGGATTGCAGCGGCGGATGGCATCAACATGAACGGCCGCTTCTCGCAGCCGGGACGCACGGAGCGCAATCGGCAGGATCAGCTGTACGCCGAAGGTGTGTTCCCGTTTGCCAACCAGCGACTGAAGGATCCCATCACCGGCAAGACCGCGGGGCGCTACGACGCCTGCACGAAGACAAACACGTGTCCGCTCGCGATGGAGATCTATTCGGCCAACGAGTACTGGGTGAAGGGGGCGTCGCTGTTCCACACGGACCTGGCGGGCAAGATGGATCTACCGGATCACCCGATGGCACGGCTGTACTTCATGTCGAGCATGCAGCACGGCACGGGCAATGGCGATGCGAAGGGCGCATGCCAGCAGTTCGGTAACCCACTCGATTCTGGCCCGGTGCAGCGCGCGCTGTGGGAAGCACTCGACCAGTGGTCAACCAAGGGCACCGCGCCGCCGCCCAGCATGGTGCCGCGCCTGGCGGACGGGACGCTCGTTGCGCCGATGCCACAGCAGGCGCAGGGGTTCCCGAAGATTCCAGGCGTCACCTACACGGGACTCAAGTCGACGCGCTATCTCCTGAACTACGGGCCGCACTATTACGAGACGGGGATCATGACCGTCAATCCGCCGGTCATCACGCCGCCCATGTTCGACAACCCGAAGAACGGCGCGATCTATCCCACGTTCGTTCCGAAGACCGATGCGGATGGTAACGACATCGCAGGCGTCCGGCTGCCGGACGTCAAGGTTCCGCTTGCGACGTACACCGGGTGGGCACTGCGTTCCGGGGCGCAGGGCAACGATGGCTGCGAAGGCACCGGTCAGATGATCGCGTTCTCGAAAACGAAGGCGGATCGTGTTGCATCCGGCGATCCGCGCCTCTCGATTGAAGAGCGCTATGCCTCGGCTGATGTGTATTCCGCGGCCGCAAAGCAGGCCATCGACGATCTGATTGCGCGCCGCTACCTGCTTCGTGAGGACGCTGACGCATACCTGCAGCGGATGACGCGCCTCTGGCAGAAGCTGGCTGCGGGCGCCGGCGCCAGTCAGCAGACGCGATGAGCGGTCCTCAGGCGATCACAAAGGCGCTTGCCGCAGGCGCCGCGGCGCTGCTGATGGCGTTCGCCGCTGCATCGGCCGCGCGCGTCGGCGCGCAGGGCACCGCGCCGGATCCATCGGATCTCGCGGAAGGACGACGGCTCTACGAGCAGAAGGCCAACTGCCAGGCGTGTCATGGCTGGAGTGGTGACGGCCACAAGACCGACAATCAGATGCCCGACGGCGCGAACCTTCGCGAAACGAAGCTGCCGCGCGCCGGACTGATGATGACAATTAAATGCGGGCGGCTCAATTCACAGATGCCGGCCTTCGACAAGTTCGCGTACAGCGATGGGCGCTGCTATGGCAAGACGCAGGCGGACCTGAAGTCGTATCCGACGCGAATGCCGGATCCGCCCGCCACGCTCCAACAGCGCGAGGTCGATCTCATCGTCGACTTCCTGATGGCGCGCGTTGTCGGGAAAGGCCCCATCGACCACGCCAAGTGCGTGGAGTTCTGGGGCGAAGACACTGAGGTGTGTAAAGACCTCAAATAGGTGGCAGGGGGCAGGGGGCAGGGGGCGGCTGGGCAGGAGGGCGCAGGATGTGCCGTCTGCTGCCCCCTGCGACCTGCCCGCTGCCACCTGTTCGATCAGTTCAGCGCAAATACAAACATATAGCTCGCATCCTGGAAGCCATCGAACTTCACTGGATGCAGGTGCCTGCCTCCCGCTTGAACGGCGAGGTACTGTTTCGGGCCGATCGCGTAGGTCACCGGTGCACCCTTCAACGCTGTCCCGACGTTGAAGCGCCAGAGCTCCTCGAGCGTCTCGTCGTTGTAGGCGACGATCCAGCCATCTTGCAGTGCCGTGAACACCAGGCCGCCGGCGGTGTCGATCGCGCCGGAGCGAATCTCGATGTCGGTCACGGCTTTGGCGACGATCTTGTGTTTGGTGGTGTCGAACGCCGTCACTGACCCGTAATAGAGGTCGCTGCTGAACGTGCGCTTCTCGCTCTTCTTGTCGTCGATGCCGCCATTCGGTGAAAGGAACGCGACCGCGGCGCCATTGGTCGAGAAGCAGCCCTCGATACCAACGCCGTAGGCGATGTTCTTGACCGGATTGAATGCGGTCGGCTGGTGCGCGATTCCGCCGTGCCACGTCGGACACGTTCGCTTGCTGCCGTCGCCGCGTAGCGCGCGGGCCTCCGGGTTGTAGATCTGCACGTCGAGTTTCGGGTCGTACTCCAACGGAAGACCTGTCTTGGGGTTGAGTCCCTTCGTCCAGTTCAAATCGTTGACGTACTGCGTTCCCTTGATGAACTTGCCCGTGGTTCGGTCGAGCGTGTAGTAGAAGCCGTTGCGCGCAAAGTGCCCGACGACCTTGCGCATTGCGCCGTCGATGATCGTGTCGTACAGCATGTGGATGCCGACTTCGTCGTAGTCCCAGGCATCGTTCGGCGTGTACTGGAAGTACCAGGCGAGTTTACCGGTGTCGACGTTCAGCGCGACGACCGAGTTGGTGTAGAGGTTGTCACCGGGCCTGGCCTGCGGGTCGTACTGCGGGATCGGGTTGCCTGTGCCCCAAATCGTCAGCTTGGTTGCGGGATCGTACGAGCCGGTTTGCCAGAGACCTGCGCCGCCCGTCTTCCACGCATTGTTCTTGTCCTTCCACGTTTCGCTGCCCGCGTCTCCCGGTTTCGGCACCGCATACCAGCGCCAGAGTTCGTTGCCGGTCTTGACGTCGAGCGCCGCAACCCAGCCGCGTGTTTTCCCGTCGCCGGCGCCGTTAGCGATGATCACCTTGCCGTCGGCGGTGATCGGGGCCGCGAAGAAGCGTTCGCGGCTGCCGAATTCATCGGTCTTCGCGATCATCTTGTCCCAGACGATCTCGCCGGTGTCGCGGTTGACGGCAATGACACGGCCGTCCGGAAGGTTGGCGATCACCTTGTCTTCCCAGAGCGCGATGCCTCGTGTCCGCGGCGGGTTCCCCTGATGTTTCACGCCCGGATCCGCGACCCACGCGAATGACCCCTTGGTGTTGTCGCGTGCGTCAATCTTGTAAATCGTTCCCCACCCATCGGTCGTGTACATGAACCCATTGTCGATGAGCGGGTTGACTTCGTTTTCCGGACCGTTCTGTCCCACGTCCTGCATGCCGCCGAGCGCGAGCGCCCACACCATCCTGAGGTTCTTCACGTTCTCGCGATTGATCTGCGACAGCTTCGAGTAGCGGGTCGACCCGTAATCGCCGTTCATCATCAGCCAGTTCTGCGGCTCGCTTTGGGCGTTGATCAGGCGATCCGCATTGACCGTCATCTTGTATTGGGCGATGAGGGGGACACTGGCACCCAGTACGCCGACGAGCGCTGCGGACAGAAGCGACGGGCATTTCGGCATCATCAACTCTCCGGGGCGAATTATGTCCCGCCCCATCCGGTTGTCAACGGTGTTTGATATATTCTTCGGCCGTCGCCCGCCTTCCGCGTTTGGCGCGACGGCGGACAAGCCGGTGCCCGCTCGCCCGGCACCTGGATTTTCAAGAGGAGAACGAGATGGAACCGAGAAAACCGAAGCTGCCGATCGAAGCCGTGCAGCTCTATAACGAGTTCATTCACGGGCACATCAGCCGTCGTGACTTTTTCGAGGGCGCCAAGAAGTTCGCCGTGGGTGGCCTGGCGGCCGGGACCATCATCGACTTGCTGATGCCCGATTATGCGGCGGCGCAGCAGGTCAGCAAGACGGACGCGCGCCTCAAGACCAGCTACGAGACCGTGCAGTCGCCGATGGGCAACGGCAGCATCAAAGGTTACCTGGCGCGACCGGCCAGCGCGGGCACCAACAAACTGCCGGCCATTCTCGTCATTCACGAGAACCGCGGTTTGAACCCGCACATTGAGGACGTTGCGCGTCGCCTCGCGGTGGCGAATTTCATGGCGTTCGCGCCAGACGGTCTGACGTCAGTCGGCGGCTACCCGGGCGACGACGTCAAGGGCGGTGAGTTGTTCGGCAAGGTCGATCGCAACAAGATGACCGAAGACTTCGTTGCGGCCGCGTACTGGCTGAAGAATCGGCCGGACAGCACCGGCAAGATCGGCGCGACCGGCTTCTGCTTCGGCGGTGGCATCGCCAATACCCTGGCGGTTCGCCTGGGCGCGGACATTGCCGCGGTGGCGCCGTATTATGGTGGGCCGCCGATGGCGGCAGACGTCGCGAAAATCAAAGCGGCCGTGCTTGTGCATCATGGCGCGCTCGACACCCGGCTGGCGATGACGTGGCCCGACTACGACAAGCAGCTCGCCGCCGCCGGCGTGCCTCACGAAGGCCACATCTACGAAGGCGCGGTGCACGGGTTCAACAACGATGCGACGCCGGAGCGCTACAACAAGGCCGCGGCGGATGCCTCGTGGAAGAGCACCGTCGACTGGTTCAACAAGTACGTGCGCGGCGGCAACACCTAGATCACACAACTTCCAACATCCAACTGCCAAGAGGTTCTCCATTTTGGTGGTTGGAGGTTGGAAGTTGGGAGTTGGCGACGCTGCAACTCATGCTCGCCTCGCCGCTGCGCACAGCGGCATCGATTCGAGCCGCAGACGTCCATTCACGATATGCGGCGCGGCACGTTCGTCCACCAGGCGACGCAGTTTTATCTGATCCTCCCCCGAGAGCAGCGCAATCTTCGGTTTGACGCCGGCCGCGCATTCCGTGAACATCTGCCAGTACTCCTCCGTCGATCCGAATTCGATCGGCATCGTCACGCTGTCAATCCTGATATCGCTGAATCCAGCATCGCAGAGCACGCCTTCGAGCACGTCATGTTTTGAAAAACGGAACGCGCCTGGCGACTTCGGATTCGGCGGTGTCGCCGCATGAAACTGGCTGAGCGCGCCGCCACCGACGGTGACGAACGGGCTTTTCGACGGCTCGTCCCAGACGCCAAGGGCGATGGAGCCGCCGGGCTTGAGCACCCGCTGCATCTCTGCGAGGGCACGTTGCGCGTCGGGAAAAAATATCAGGCCGCATGCGCACGTGATGGCATCGAACGACGCATCGGGTAGCTCGAGCTGTTCGGCATCCATCGTTCTAAACGAGACGTTGGTCGTACCTGCCTGGCGGGCGCGCCGCTCGGCGACCGCGACCATTTCAGGCGAAAAGTCGATGCCCAGGATCGTCCCTCGGGGTTGAACGCGCGGCGCGATCGAGAGCGCCGGCTGGCCGGAGCCGGCTGCGACGTCCAGCACGCGCATCCCTGGCGCCGCCGCGATGGCATCAGCGCACCACGTCATCAGCGGTGCGAATGCCCGCGAATACCACTCGAAGTACCGGTCCCAGGCGTCGGCGGCGTCGCGCCACTGCGCTCGCTGCTGATCTTTGATCTCGATGGTGGTTGCCATTTGCGTCCTCCTTCGCGGAAGCCCGGAACAGGATGCGCGTCCGTGGTGTCTGCTGCCACAGGCATTCGTGCACAACATGATGTGCAAAAATACGCGCGTGGACTGGGACGGCCTTAGGGTGTTCCTCGCGGTGGCGCGTGCCGGGCGCATTTCAGTGGCCGCCCGCAAACTGGGCGTCGAGCACACCACGGTGAGCCGACGTCTGGCCGCCCTCGAAGCGGCGATTGGCGCACCGCTCTTCCACCGGACGGCCGCTGGGTACCTGCCGACACCGCTCGGGCAGGAGATTCTCCCGACGGCCGAGAACATCGAGCGCTCCGCTGAAGGCATCGGTCTTCGTGCGCGCGAGAGCACGGGACGAATATCGGGACGCGTGCGCGTGGCCGTGGCGCCCGAATTTGCCTCGCATTGGTTGGTCCCGCAGCTGCCGGCATTTCATTCCAGGCATCCGGAGCTCGATCTCCAGATTCTGGTGGGCACGCGCCAGCGGGATCTCTCGCGAGGTGAGGCCGAGCTCGCGGTGCAGTCGCCGCGGCCCCGACAGAGTGGTCTCGTGGCCGTTCGAATCGGCAAGGCGACGACGGCTCTGTATGCGTCGAAGAACCTGCTGCGAGGGTCACGCATGCGGATCGAGCGCGCGGAAGACCTGCGCGACATTCCGCTCCTGACCTACACCGCGCATTTTCAGTTATTGCAGGAGGCGGCGTGGTTTCAGCCGCTTTTGGCATCCGCGCGCGTGGCGCTCGAGACCAACAGCACGCATGCTCTGCTCGCCGCCGCCCATGCCTCGCTCGGCATCGCGGTGTTGCCGTGCTTTGTCGGCCGCACCGACGAAGCGCTCGTCGCCGTCTCAGCGCCCGTCGCCGAGCAGGACGTCTGGCTGGTCACACATCCGGAGTTCCGTCGCGACCCCCGCGTACGCGTCGCGGCGGACTTCCTCAAGCGCGTCGCGACCGGCCCTTTGGGCTTGGCTTAGATCGCAAATCCCAAATCCCAAATCCCAAGTCCCAAATCAACATCGACGGGCCACAGAGGCTCAGAGACACAGAGAAAAAATTCTTTCTCCGAGCCTTCGTGTCTCCGTGGCTCGTGATCTTTTTTGGATTTGGGATTTGGGTTTTGGGATTTACTCGAAGCCATGATCCCGCGCGAACACGATCGCCTGCGCGCGTGACCAGACCCCGAGCTTGTCGAAGATGTTCGACGTGTGATTGCGAACGGTCTTCTCGCTAATCGACAGGCACTCCGCGATGTCGGTGTTGGCCAACCCCTCGGTCATCAGCGCCAGAATCTGCCGCTCGCGCGACGAGAGCGACGCGAAGACCGCCTCGTCGCTCGCGCGGCTGCCCGCGCCGAGGAACTCGAGCACCTCGTCGCGGAAGCGGTTCCAGGCAGGTTCGTGCTCCAGCAGAATGTGATTGCGCGAATCGAGCTCGACGAACTGCGCGTTTGGAATGCCGGCCGCCAGCAGGCGTCCTTCGTCGAACGGGATGGCGCTATCGTGGCGCGCGTGGAGCACGAGCGTCGGCGTGGTCACCGCGCCGAGCAGCTGCGTCACGTCGATGACGGCGCGCGATTCCATCAGTTCGGCGGCGACGTGGCCTGGCGCCGTTTTCCGGCAGAGTTCGTTGAACCACTGCACCTGCTCGTGAGTGCCCTCGGGAATGAAACGCGAAGTGAACAGCTGGCGGAACGCGGGGTTATCGCTGCCCCAGCCGATGCGCGCCACTTCGATGACGGCGCGGTACTCGCGCGCAACGTCGGGCTTTCCTTGCAGGAATTTCCCGCGCGCATAGGCCCCGTAGAGGATCATTCGCGCCACGCGGTCAGGGTGTTTGGTCGCGTAGGCGATGCACGCCGCAGCCCCCTGCGAAATGCCGAGCAGCGTCACCGGCTCGCTGGGCCGCGCCGCCTCGATGATCGTTGCGAGGTCGTCGGACCACTGCTCGATCGTCAACGGACCTGATTTCCATTCGCTCATGCCGCAGCCGCGTTCGTCGTAGCGAACCAGCCGGCAGTGTTCCGAGAAGAACTGGATCCAGTGTCTCCATACCGGGCTTTCCCACTCGTATTCAAGATGGGTCAGCCAGTTGGCCGCCTTGACGACGATAGGGCCGCCGCCGGACTCCGCCCACGCGAGGCGAACGTCGTCCGACGCCCGAGCGTACTGAACGCGTTGTCGAAGCCGGGAAGGTGTGGTCATCGGATGAGTCGGGACATTTGTCCCGCCACTTGGCCGGCGATTCTACCCAATTCGGGACAGACCACCCATAGGCGCCGCGTCGCGCGCGGTTCATCCTCGACGTGTAGACAGGAGGATGACCATGTTGAAACGGTTGATGTTCTTTGCGTACGGCGTAATCGCCTACGTCGTATTCCTTGCGACGTTCCTCTACGCCATCGCGTTTGTCGGCGGCTTCGCGGTGCCGACACGTCTGGACGCCGATGCGTCCGGCCCGCTCCTTCCTTCACTCGCGGTCGATGCCTTGCTGCTGACGGTCTTCGCAGTGCAGCACAGTGTCATGGCACGCCGCTGGTTCAAGGAGAGGTGGACGCAGATCGTGCCGTGGACGATCGAACGGTCGACGTTCGTGCTCTTTGCGAGTCTCGCGCTGATCCTGCTCTTCTGGCAGTGGCGGCCGATCGGGATCGTGATCTGGTCAGTGGAGAACCCGTTCATCCGCGCGGTGCTCTGGAGTCAGTTCGTCACCGGCTGGGCGACCGTGCTGGTCGTGACGTTCCTGATCAACCACTTCGATCTCTTCGGACTGCGCCAGGTGTGGCTGCCCCTCATCGGGAAGCCGTATACACCCGTGGGCTTCCGCACGCCCGCGCCGTACCGGTACGTGCGGCATCCGTTGTATTTCGGATTCCTGCTCGCGTTCTGGATGACGCCGACGATGACGCTCGCGCACCTCGTGTTCGCGGTCGCGACGACGGCTTACATCATTCTGGCGATTCAGTTCGAAGAGCGGGACCTGGTTTCGGAACACGGCTCGGCGTACGAGGAGTATCGGAATCGTGTGCCGATGCTCCTGCCCGTCCCAGCAGGTACGCGCCGGCAGCCAGCACGATCAGCAGCATCAGCCATCGGATCGCGCTCGCCGCATCCGCTGCGGTGACTTCGGGCCACGGGAACTGCTGCAGCACGGCGTATCGATCGGTCATCCAGTGCCACGCGGTGTGCGCGACGATGGCGGACAGGATGATGGTGCCCATGCGCTCGGCGACGATGTAGCGGAAGAGCACGCCGAGCGCCGGCACCATCAGCACCAGGACGAGCAGCTGGCCGAGCTCGACGCCGATGTTGAACGACAACAGCGATGTCAGCAGATGCGAGCCCGCAAACTGCAGCGTCTCGCGCAGCGCGAACGAGAAGCCGAAGCCGTGGATCAATCCGAAGCCGAACGCGACCGCCCAGCGGCGCTCCAGCGCGCGTCGTGTCGCGGTTCGATCGGCGGTCTGCGGACGGGCCGCC
>DASTZI010000060.1:0-17792 GCA_035764385.1 Vicinamibacterales bacterium | reverse complement strand
CAGCTCGGCGACTGCCTTCGCGATCCCGCCGCCACCCGCGCCGAAACGGAGCGATTCGTCGCGTCATTCATTCGCCCGCACGGCCGCGACCGCGCCGCCACCCCGATCTTCGCGGACGTCGTCGAGCAGCTCGCCGCGATCCAGCCCCAGCCCCCAACCGCGCCGCCGCTCGCGCCGGTACTGCGGCTGCTGACACTCGTCGCGGCGCTGCCTGCCTTCGCGGTTGATCAACTCCGTCCACAGGCGCTCGCGCGACTCCGGAAGCGGATCAGCTCCGCGCCTCGGCGGGCAACGAAGAGGTTGAAGAAAGCCGCTGCTCGCTGGAAGCGGCTGATCCCCTGACAGTGACGATCAACGCTGTTGAAACGACAGCTGGCGGGCGGCCGGTGCTGCTGCTCCGGCCCGACGTCTCACAACCAGCACGGTGCGGCATCGATTTGGTGGCAGCGGCGGCCCACGCCCGCGAAACCGGCGGTGCCATCTACCTGCTCCTCGATGGCGAGTCGATACCCGTGTCGGTTGACGGCGTGCCAGTCATCACCCCACACGGAGTGCACCGCGTCTGGCTGTCCGCCGTGTGGCGGACGGCGTCGGCCGCGAGAGACGTGCGCGCGTGGTGGCGCCATGTGGAGGCGTCAGTCACCCGCGAATGGCGCCGTGAGCTTCGGCGCCACATCGGCGACGAGCGGCTGCCGTTCGAACTGCGCCAGCGGCTGCGCAGCACCGCTGAGGCGAGCATCCGCAGGGTGCGAACCGAGACGAACGCGTTTCCCCGACGGATGCTGCGTGCGCCATCAGCGGTCTCGTTGTCACCGGATTTTGTCGAGGAGGCGCGCAGCCAACTGACCGCGCTGGGAATCACGGACGGGCGACCGCTGGTCACGTTCGAATCCCGAACCCGCCCCGATATCGCCGCGGCGGTCATGGACTTTCTCGTGAGCGAGGGCTATGCCGTCGCTCGGATTGGCCCGTCGACCGAGGGCGTCCGTTGTTGTGACGGCGTCGTCGACCTCACCACGCGCGCGCCGCGGCCGCTGTCGCTCGAAATGTTTCTCGTGTCCGCATCCGCGTTCATCATGTGCGAGTCAACCGACGTGCAACAGCTCGCGTATTTGGTGAACACGCCTTCGTTGACGATCAACGCCAGAGATCCGTTTGTGGCATACCCGGTTCGGACAAACGGACTGTTCGCGCTCAGCGCTGCGATTGATCTGGAGTCGGCGCAGCCGATCACCATCGGCGACATGCTGACCCAGCCCTATTTCCGGGATCTCCACAAACAACAGGTCCGAGGACGCAGGAGAGGCAGCCACGGCTATCGCGACAACACAGTTGAGGAGTTGACCGAAGCGATCAAGGAGATGAGGGCTGGCATTGCCGATGGTTGGGCGAGCGAAAGCGAGACCCAGAGCAGATTCCGTCAGCGCGTCGTCGAAGCGGGCGCAGCGCTGGCGCCGATCTCCGCGCATGTGGCCGAGTGGGGACCAGATGACGGCTTCATTGGTGACGGACGGTTGGTCCGGTTTCAGGCGGATAGGGTGTCATGAGCAGGATCCTGTTCCTCATGCTCCACCCCGGATTCATTCGGTACTACGAGGGCGCCATCCAGATGCTTGCCGCCTCCGGCCATGAGGTCAATCTGGCGTTCGAGGTCAGCCGGGACAAGCTCGGGGAGGATGTCACTGCCCAGCGGCTTGCCGCGAGCTCGCCGAACATCCGCTGCGAACCGGCACCGGACCGGACCGAAAGCGTCCGGGATTTCCTGGTGCGCAGCGACCGCGACGCCATGCGTACGGGCGACGAGCGACGCGCCAAATCCGACCAGGATGCCTGGGAAAGCCTCGCGACGACTGTCAGGCTGATCGAGGACTATTTGCGTTTCTTCGAGCCGCAGTTCCGCGACGCCTCGACGCTGCGGGGGCGCGTCGAAAAACGGCTGCCGCGCGTGTACCCGCAACTGTTGGGCGCGGCGGCCCGTCCTGCAGCAGCACGACGGATCATGCGCGCCGCGCTGGGGAGAATCGAAGCCATCATTCCGACGGTCGACGGCATCGACAACTTCCTGCGCGAGCGCAATCCGGATCTGCTTCTCGTGACGCCGCTCATCGAGCTGGGCTCGCAGCAGGTGGACTACGTCAAGTCGGCCCGCAAGCTCGGTATTCGCTCCGCGCTGTGCGTCGCAAGCTGGGACAACCTCACGAGCAAAGGGCTGATCCGCGTGCTGCCTGACCACGTCATCGTCTGGAACGAGGCGCAGGCCCGGGAAGCCGCGGCACTCCATGGCGTACCGCCGGAGCGCGTCACGGTGACCGGTTCCCAGACGTTCGATCGCTGGTTCGCGATGCGACCGAGCCGCTCGCGGGAGGATTTTTGTCGCACGGTCGGGTTGGATCCGAGCCGGCCGTACCTCCTCTACACGGGATCGTCCGTGTTCATCGCGCCAGATGAAGTTCCATTTGCAGAACGCTGGCTCACGGCCCTCCGCTACTCGGGGATTCCGCGCGTCACCGAACTTGGCGCACTGATCCGGCCGCACCCGGCGAACTCGCGACAGTGGTACACCTTCGACTCGGCTGCGTTTCCAAATGCCGCCATCTGGCCTCCGGTTGGTACGGACCCAAACAGCCCCGGCTTCAAGGAAGACTTCTTCGACTCGGTCTATTACAGCGCCGGAGTGGTCGGGATCAATACGAGCGCACAAATCGAGGCGAGCATTCTAGGGCGGCCAATATTCACGGTTCGTTCACCGGAATTTGCCCACGGTCAGGAAGGTACGCTCCACTTCCAATACCTCGTCGGTGATGGCGGAGTCGTTCAAGTGGCCACCTCCCTTGCCGAGCATGTGAAGCAGCTCGACTCCGGGCTCGAAGGCGATCCGGGGAGAGACGAACGCAACCGCGAGTTTGTGCGTCGCTTCGTTCGTCCGCACGGCCTCGACCAACCCGCGACGCCGATTTTCGCTCAGGCCGTTGATGCCATTCGGCAACTGGGGCCGACCGCCCCCCATCCAGATTCATGGTGGGTGCGTGCCGCCCGGGTACCTGGGCGTTCGCTGGCGGATGCAGCGTTGGCGCTGGCCGAGGGAAGACCGGGATGGGTTTATCTCATGCGGCAGCCGATGTCGCTCGCCATCCAGACTGCCGCGCTCGGATATCGCCTGAGCGACCAGTGGCAGGAGCATGGCCGCCCGACCATCAAACGGATGCGTCGCGCGGCGCAGCGCTCGTGGTACGAGTCATCCCGGTGGTTGAGCCACCGTTGGCATCGATCGAAGAAGAAGTTGCTGCGTGTGAC
Organism: Vicinamibacterales bacterium; assembly: GCA_035764385.1. Taxonomy (GTDB): domain Bacteria; phylum Acidobacteriota; class Vicinamibacteria; order Vicinamibacterales; family UBA2999; genus Gp6-AA40. The sequence continues at coordinate 14,498 of DASTZI010000060.1, read as the reverse complement.
GCGCGACGCGCGCGGCACCGCCCGGCGGCTGGTCCGCCTCCGCTAATCGATGGCGGCCGTTCCCGGCTCGCCACGCACGGCTCGGAATCTCAACGGGCCACGAGGCGAAGCGTTCCCTTCGCGTCGAACTCCACAATCCCTTCCGCCACGCCGCGTTCGAGCACACGCGGCCATTCCTCCGCAAACCGTCCCCGCAGCTCGGTCCGGATCGCGAGAATAGCGCGATCGCGCGCGCGCTGGTAGAGCGAGCGGCGGCGCTCGCGTTCGTCTTCGGACATCGGTACAAACTGCGTCGGCGTCAGCCGCGCCAATGAGATGTGATTCAGATTGCGACGACGGTGGAACACTACGTCCAAGCCGTTGGCCGCGAGCCCCCGGACGAAGGAAGACATGTCGAACGCCTGCATGTGCAGGGGATTGAGCGTCGCGAACATCGACTGGTTGCCCAGGAGGTACTCGGCGTCATCCGGCTCGTTGTAGAAGTAAATGTATCCGCCCGGCTTCAAACTTCGGCGCACCGAGTCGAAGAACTGCCGCGGACGCACCGCATGGGTCAGCATGTGGTTGCAGATGATCAAGTCGAACTGACCTTCGTACGGAATCGTGAACTGGTCGTAGTCGACCAGACCGGCCGATTCGATGCCGTATACCTCCTGGAGGAGAAACCTCTGGCTCTCCCAGATGGGCATCCCGTGCACCTCGGCGCCGAATAACCGACGGAGACTTTCGGAAATCATCCCGGTCCGCGGCCGAATCTCGAGCACGCGCGCCTTGTGGGGGGCGACGAGCGCGCCAAGGAGGTCGACATGGACGCTGTTTTCCAGCCGATCCCGCACGAGTCCCTCGAGATACTCCCTGGACCGGAGCCCCAGGTGTTCCGACACGAATACCCCTTTGGCAGCCCGCGTTTTCAGCTCCTCACGATCGCTATCCATCAGCGGATACGGGTTGAGCATCGGGTTGGTGAACTCACGGTCACCCCCGTGCTTGGCGGTTACTTCACCGAAGTTGGCCAGGAGGAACTTATAGCGTTCGCCGAACGGGCGCCGCGTGGCATAGCTAATGCCACACGCGTGACAAACCGAGAAGTCATAACGGGCCGAATGATCGTCCGGCGCTTTGTCCATCAAAACCAGCTTGTTGAATTCGTTGACGAGCGTCCGCTCGTCCGCGCCGCAGAAGGGACATGCGGGCACCGTGAGCCATTCACGCCCTTGCGGGTCGGGATGCGGCTCGGTTCCCACACGGTTCCAACCAAGCGGTGCCGCATCCTCATCGAGCGAAAGCGGCACCGACCGAGCCGACAACTGAGGTTCTTCGTCTGATAGGTCGCGAGCGGATTTGCCAAACCGTCCGAGCTGCAGGTTGTACTGCAGCAGCCGGTCATGCATTCCGCGCAAGCCGTCCTCGATGCTGCGCACATCCTTCGTCAACCGGCTGACGTCGCGCTGGATATCGGACGTGCGGTGCGCGAGCTGCTTCGTGACTTTGGCCACCTCGGCGCCGGTCTTCACACTGCGTCGGCTGGTGTTGATGAGGTCACGAAGCCATTCCGCGCCGTGCATCAGAAGCGATAACGCTCGCCGCGGCAATTCGAGCACCTGGGTGATTCGGTTCGGCATACCGGTACGATGTCCGAGTCTACCTCACGCGTCCAGAGTCGTTGTCGCGGGTTCATACAACGATGAAGGATCGCTGAATTTCGCGCCCGCTCGATCGCGACATCGTTCACAATGAGAACATCGGCTGCAAGGATCGTCAGCGATGCGGCGAGCCTGAACGCAGGACGCCAGGCCGTCGTCCATCGCCGTTGGGCCGATCAAGAAGTGACATCGCTCGATCAATTTCGCTGGCGCACCTTCGCCTGGGCGCTTTCCACGACGCTCGGAGTGCTCATCCCGTTCTGGATCGTCGTTCCGCCGACGTATCTGACAAATGACGACACGACGATCCGCAAGACCCTCGAAGGGCTGACCGCGCCCGGCGCAGCGCCAAGCGGGTACCTCCCCATGGCCCATTCGCTGCTCGGATGGACCATCGTCGCGTTGCAGCGTATCGTGCACGTGCACCTGTGGGATTTCGTCGTCGCCGGTCTGCTGGTTTGCGCGATCTCGACACTGCTCGCCTACGTCTGGTGCCTGTCGCGCAGCACGTTGGAACGCGTGTTGGGGGTGACCACGGTACTCGTCACGATCGCACCGCTTCTCGCGGGCATGCAGTTCACCATCAGTGCCACGCTGGCGGGAATCGCGGCCATGACTATTGCGGCCACGGAACTGCTCCAACCGGCTCCTCGGCGGTCGCTGCTGGCCGCGTCAGCCGCCCTCCTGACCGCTGGGCTTCTCGTGCGGCCGATGGGTGCCGCTGCCGGAGGTCTTCTCGTCGTAGGCCTCCTGTTGCCACTCGCGATTGCCGATCGCGAAGATCGGCGAGTTCGCATCTATCGACTGGGCATAGCCGCGTTGTTGCTCGTCATCACCGTATTTGGGTTGTCGAACCTCGACGACGCGCTGTACCGGCTCTCGCCGGCGTGGAGCGCGTATCGCGATGACCGTTGGGTACTGGCGCGCTTTTTTGAATGGGGAGGCGACCTGCCGTCGGCCAGCATCGATTCGCTACGGTCGCGGCTCGGGTGGTCGGCGAACGACTGGGAATTACTCCAGCGCTTCTGGGGGATCGATGCAGCCGTCCATTCCCACACGAAAGTACAAGCGCTGTATGGCGCATGGTTATCGCTCAGCGACTGGACCGTAAGAGCTCATTCGCTGCTCCAGCGGGGTGCCACGGAGCTATCAGCCGCGACCGTGCTTCGTCTTGCCTCTGAATCGGTCGCGACGCTCGGCGCGTGTGCGCTCATCGCACTGGCGTATGCGAGGCGGCGTGCGCTCGTGCCACTCTGTGCGTCGGCGGCCATCTTTTTTGCAGCCTGCATCGCGATCGAAATTGGCTTCAAGGAACTGCCCACCAGGCTGTTCGCCCCGTTGCAGGTCGCGCTTGCCGTCGCGAGCCTCGTCACCTGTCGAATGCTCGTGCGGCCGACGACACGTCGCGTGACGGCGCTCGGCGCAGTGCTGGCCGGCGCCCTTTTCATGTATCAAGCACAGGCAACCATCACAAGCGCCGTTGCCGACAGCCGGCAATCGAAGGAAATCGACACACAGGTGCTCGAGCTCCTGCGCGAAGAGCCTTCGCTGCTCGTACTCCACGCGGACTCGTTTCCGTCGGAATACTGGTGGCGTCCATTTCACACGCCCCCTGTACAGCTTGCGGCCCTTCAACTGGGGCTGAACAACCACCATCCGTACGTGCAGCGGTTCGTGCAAAACACCTATGGCGGTTCATTGCTGCACGCCATCTGTACCGACCCGTCAATCATCGTCGTCGCCGAGCACGGGCGCCTTGAACCGGTGACGGCGTTCATGAAAGAGCACTATAACGCTGATGTGACATGGATACCGGTGTACGAGGGCTCGTTCCGCGCGTGGCGGTGCTCGCCAGGCACCGGGACGTGATGGGAGCACGCGTCCGTCTTGTTCCACTCGGTGAGAACCATCTGGACGCGACGTTCCACTGGGTGAACGACCCTGAGATGATGCGGCTGCTGGGCCGCACGGCGCCCGTCGAGCCGGACGAACACAGACGCTGGTTCTTGCAACTGGCTCGACGGACGGACTGCAGTTACTTCGCCGTAGAGACCATCGATTCGGGCCGGCACGTCGGCAACGTCTGGCTCTGGGACCTCAACGCCGCGGATCGGAAAAGCGAAGTCCGCGTGCTCTTTGGTGATGAAGCCTCCCGCGGCCTCGGTTACGGAAGCGAAGCGATCACGCTGCTTGCAATCCTCGCGTTCACGACCTTGAATTTGCACCGGCTGTACGCGTACGTCTTCGCCCGCAATCTGCGGGCGAAGCGCGCGTTCGAAAAGGCGGGGTTTACGGTCGAAGGGCTGCTGAGGCAGGAGCGCCAGCTCGGGACCGAGTTCATCGATGTCTATCTTCTTGCCAGGCTCGCCTCCGACGTGAATCGGCCGTAGCCTGCCGCGTCAGTGCAGCTCGCGTTTTCCGGTCTTGGTGATGATCGGAATTTCGCGCATCCAGAGTTGCTTGTGCCACCACGATTGATGGGCCACGTACCAGTCGATGGTGCGCTGCAGGCCCTCCTCGAACGACACGTTCGGAGCCCATCCGAGCAGCCGCCGCGCCTTGCCCGTGTCTGCCGTGTGCCTGAATACCTGTCCGGGCCGATCGCCGACATATGTGATTGACAGGTCCTCCCGGTGCATCGATCGCACGACATGCGAGGCGAGTTCCGCCAGCGAGAGACTCCTCTCGGTCCCGAGGTTGATCACCTCGCCGATGACGATCGAGCGGTCGCAATGCATCAGACAGTCAAGCGCGCGGCATGTGTCCTCGATGTACGTGAAGTCACGCGCCGCGGAGCCATCGCCATGAACCCGAAGCGGTTCGCCGAGCACGCAACTGGTGATGAAGCGCGGGACGACCTTCTCGAGATGCTGACGCGGTCCGAACTGATTGAAGGGGCGTACGATGACGGCCGGCACGTCGTAGGTGGCGAAATACGAATACACGAGACGATCCGCCCCAGCCTTCGCGCTCGCGTACGGACTCATTGGCATCAGCGGCTGCTCTTCGTCCATCTTCGCCGCTCGGGCCGTACCGTACACCTCGGAGGTGGAGATGTGGATGAAGCGGTCGATGTGCTTGACGTGCTTCAACACCGAGTTCGAGACGACCTGCGTGCCCAGTACGTCGGTCTCGAAGAAATGGTAATTGTCGTAAATCGACCGCGTCACGTGCGTCTCGGCGGCGAAGTGAACGACGATGTCGGATTGCTCGACGAGGGAATCGACAAGCGACGCATTCCGCACATCGCCGTGCCAGAACTGGATTCGCGAGTTCGCGCCGCCGTGACCACCGAACGGCGGCAGGTTGTCGAGGCTACCGGCATAGGTGAGCAGGTCGAGGACGAGGATCCGGTAATTGGGGTACGTGTTGTAAAGGTGGTGGACGAAGTTGCTGCCGATGAATCCCGCACCACCGGTCACGAGAATCGTACGGGCGTCTTCCGTTCTGCTCATATCACGGGTTGGCTGCCGGCCGTGGCAGCAGTTCACTCTACCCTACGTGCGACGCTCCTTCCAGCACCTCGCGCGATTCCGCGCCGCAATTCAGAATCAGATCGACAGCGGACAGATACGGCACGAACTCGCCGTGCAGCTGTGGATAGACGGGATGCGCGAAGTCCTGCCACTCAACGGCGATGTCGTGGCGCTCGAACAGAGCAACGTCGAGATACTCGCGCGCTGCACTGCCGGAAAGATACCTGGTCGCGCCGAAGTAGCGGCAGATGTTGACGAGCCGATCGGTCTGTCCGCCGTCGATGCCAAGTGTCGATGCGCGTTCGATGCGGGGCCGCACGCCGAGCCATTCCGCCATCAGACCCGTCACGGCAAGATCGAGATCGACGATCCGATCCCACGACCGCGTGAACACCTCTTCAAGAGCAGGAAAGTACTGCTTGAGGAAAGGGGCGGCGGCATACGCCTGGCGAATGCTCGCCAGATGTTTCTTCGCCCAGTCGGTCCGTGCATCGATGGCGACGTCCAGAATGCTCGGTTTGCTCAACCCGCTGTGCCGCACGGGAACGGTCAGCCATAACGGCCCGCGCTGCGTCTTGATCCGATTGCGATTTCGCCATCCGTGCGTGTCGTATTGCACGTCGTCGTAATACACGAACACGTCGGCGCGACGCATCTGGTCGAAGAACCCCAGCCACGGAAGATATCCAGGCTGCAGGATGACGACGGTCATGTCTGCGCCACGGCCGACACGATGCGTCCCCGCTTCCGATCGGGACGACGGCCGAGGACGATCCACCGAATCCACCACATCAAAATGTCGCGGATGGCGTTGACGATGGCGCGGGGCTTCGTTCCGGTTCCCCGCCCGCGTTCGCGCTTCAGAAACGGCACCTCGACTTCGCGGAACGTGGCGCCGCGCCACCACGTCTTCAACAGGCACTCCGGATTGGTAAAGGCACTCTCCGTCTCGAGCGTCACGCTTTGAATGAGGCTGCGCGGGTAGACCGTGACATTCTGGAAATCGCCGAACGGCAGCCGGAACAGAAGGCGAATCAACCAGTAGTTGACGACCGACACGACGCCTTTGTACGGAGTGTCAGACCGTCGCGCAATCCCGCTCGCGGTCGCCGTGCCGATGCGTACCCCTTGCAGGACGTCGACCTCCTTCAACTGCGGAAGCGCGGCCGCCAGCCCGCGTATGTCGTACGCCCAGTCGACAGTCTGCCAGAACACGTAGTCCTGCGTGGCAAGCGAGATGGCTCGTTTGGTGTTGTAACCGGAGCCGCGGTTGCGCTCGTTTCGATGCCCTTTCAACCAGGGTCGTGTGCGCTGCGCCTCGGTAATCAGGTTCCAGGTTCGATCGGTGCTGCCGTCATCGATCAGGATCAGCTCGTAATGATCGGTGAGCGCGCTCAGGAAGGCTCCGGCGCGATCGATGTATTCGCCGATGTTCTCTTCTTCGTTCAACGCCCAGCCGAGCATCGAGAGGCTGAATGGGAGACGCGGCGTTCCTGCCGGAACATCCAATGACGTCATGAGCCTAGGCGACGTACAGCTCGTACCATTCCTGGAAGACGGTGAGCACGAGGACTCGGTTCACGGCGAAGTAATCGGCGCCCGGCTGGGATAATCGATCGAGCAGCCGTTGCACCTGGGCAGAATCGAACAGGCCGTGCAGCCGGAGACGTTCCGGGCTGAGCGTCTCGCGGACCCACGGCTGCAGGTGTCCGAGGACCCATGCTGTAATCGGCATCAGGAACCCCTCTTTCGGGCGCCGAATCATCTCCTCGGGAAAATATCGCAAGGCCGCCTTCTTCAGCAGGTGCTTCGTCTCGCCGTTACAGATTTTCAGGCCGCCCGGCAGCGACGCGACGAATTCGATCACGTCGGTGTCGAGAAACGGACTGCGCACTTCAAGCGCGTGCGCCATCGACAGGCGATCCACGAAGGTGAGCACTTGGTCCGGAAAGATGCCGCCGAATTCGGCTTCGAGAATCCGGTTCAACGGGTCGCGTGCCGTCAGATGCTCGAATGCACGACCGAGATGCACAGCGGTCGACGTATCCGCGAGCGCATCGCGAACCTCGGGGCTGTACAGGTCACGCTTCTCGTGTTCGGAGAGCACGAGGAGCTTTGTACGCCATTCCCAGTCGGGCTCCTCGCCGTCCTGCGCCTTCGCAAATGCCATTCGATGCGACAGATAACTGCCGAACATTTCGTCGGCGCCGTCGCCGGATACCGCAACCTTGACGTGACGCGCCATCGCTTCCGCGAGGAAGTAGGTGGACACAACGCCCGCGAACGGCTCGTCGAACGCCCTGAGAATTCGGCGAATCGCAGACGGATAGTCCGAACACGTGATGGTCTCCTCGCGGTGATCGGTGCCAAAGCGCTCGGCCGTCCACCGCGCCCATCGTTTGTCCTGCTCTTTGCCGTGGGTGGTGGAACTGTCTTCGTAGGTCAGCGTGAACGTCTTGATGCGGGCTACGGCGGTCTCGGCGGCAAGCGCGGTCACCAGCGACGAATCGATTCCGCCGCTCAGGAAAAACCCGACCGGCACATCGGAAACCAGCCGTCGTGCAACCGCCGGCTTCAAACGCGCAATCAGCTCGTCGACGATCTCATCCTCGTCGCCGATGGGCTCGTCGCGTGGAGCAAAGGACAGCTGCCAGTAACGTTCGACACGCGGCGGCGCGCCGGTTTCGAAACGCAGGCGGTGCGCCGGCGGCAGGATTCTGACGTCTTCAAAAATCGTCAGCGGATGCGGAACGTGCTTGTAGCTCAGATAGTGATGGAGCGCGCGCAGGTTCAAACGCCGATCGAAGCCCGGAACCTCGAGAAGGGCCTTCAGCTCGGACGCGTAATAGATCGCGCCGTCGTGCTCCCAGTAATAGAGCGGTTTCTTGCCGACGCGGTCACGTGCAAGAAGACCGGCTTGCTTCTTCTCATCCCAGACGGCGACGGCAAACATGCCGTCGATGCGCTCTGGCAGCCTGCAGCCTTCGTGTTCCCACAGGTGCGGCAGCACTTCCGTGTCGGAGCGCGTCTGCAGGACGTGTCCCTGTTGGAGAAGCTGTTCGCGAAGAAGACCGAAGTTGTAGATCTCGCCGTTTTGTGAAGCGGTAACGGTCCCGTCTTCGTTCGTCAGCGGCTGGCGTCCGCCGGCCACGTCGATGATGCTCAGCCGGGCCGCCGCCATGGTGAACCCTTCGCCCGAAACGATGAACTCGTCGTCAGGTCCCCGGTGGCGGATGGTCGCCAGCATGCGGCCGACGACGTCGCGGTCCGCCCGCCCGAACACGCCACAGATTCCACACATCAGGACGCAACCGGCCGATAGCTGCCAGGGGCCGCACCTTCATGAACGGGTGATGCCGCGTGGGCGGCGCGCGGTGAAATGGATCGATCGAACCAGCGTTCCGTGAGCTGCTCCGATTCCACATCGACCTCGAACTCCCCCACCGGAACCCAATTGAAGCGTTTCTCCTCTTTGACCACGCTGACGTACTCGAACAACAGCCGTTCACCTGGTTGACGTGGGAGCGTCCGCGCATATCGGAACAGCCGCTCCTGGAACAGCTGATTGTTGCTTGGGTAGTACTTGAGCGTGGTAAAGAGCGATGTCAGGCAAATCATTTCGCCGACGTGATTGAACCGCGGCCACGCGCCAAGGGGGCCAATCGGGATCCGTTCTTCACCGCGGACACGGGACAGCCGGATGAAGAAGTTGACGAGGTCTACCGAGAAGACGCGCCACAGAATGATGCCGAAACAGTTCGTGTAACGCTCGAGGGCTGTCTGAAGGGGCGCAGACAGGGCGCGTCGTGCATAGAAGTTGTAGTACAGCCCTGCCTCTGCGAGCGGCAGGAGGAGCAGATATACCCAGAGCGCGATGCTCAGCACCGGCACGAGCCACGCGATTGGCGTCACGGCGGGCACCGCTGCGCCGGCGAACTGCGACTCGAGCCAACGGCCAACCATACCTGACGACGACAGGAAGATCAGGCTGCACACCATCACCATCTCGGTGAGAAACCCGAGGCGAATCTGTGTGGCGATGAAGATGAAGCTCACGATGATCAGCAGCGCGCCCAGCTCGCGGGTTGCGGGGATCAGCATCAACAGCGCGGCAACCACCTCGGTCGTCCACGCGAGCTGATTCATCGTCCAGAAGACGACGCTCGAGGGTGCGCGTCTGACGTACGAACGCCACCAGTAGCCCCACATCGGATTGCACAATCCGAGCTCCATGCCGTGATTGCGCGGATACCCCGCCGTCAATTTGTAGACGCCGGCAGAGAGCATCAGGAACGCGAAATCCACCTGCGCCACAAACAGCGCCATCGGAAGCACAGACGGTGCGAAACGACGCGTCACTTCCAGCAGCGCGACGATAGCGCCAAGCCAATAGGCGATGAACCCCGGCGCCCCCATGCCGCGAAGCACACCCTTCCATCGCATGTGGATGAAGAAATAGCGGCACAGGATCACGTTGATCATTGCCGGCCACGGCATCCACCATCCCGCGGCAAGCGCGACCGCCGCCGCTATCCACACGACCAAGAGCGCCGGCATGACGAACGGGTTTTGGACGAGATCGACATCGGCCTGCGATTTGGCGTACCCACCCCAGCGCTCGCTGAGGAAGAAGCGCCTGGCTTCCGGGAGCGCCTGCAGGAGCGTCGCGGTCATCAGGACGCCGTACGCGACACGAATCACTGCCTGTGTCGCGACGCCGAGATCGGGAAGAAACACTAGGTGTCGGTCTCCGGCTGAAAGATCTCGACTTCCGCACCGAGATCCTTCCGCATGACCTCGCGAACGTGATCGCCGGACGTCTTCAGCACCTTGAGCCAGCCATGTTCCCAGTCGCGGATGCCGGCAAACCACGCCGAGCAGCCGCGGCACGGAAACGCTTCGGCGCCGCGCCCTTCAAGGTGCAGGCGGCGGTACCAATTGAAGCGTTCGCCTTGCCAAATCTCCGCGATCGAGACGTCATTCGCATTCGGAAACAGTTCCGCCGTCCGGAAGGAGATGTCCTGCCCACACAGGGCGATGCGTCCGAGCGTGTCGACGTTCAGCCGTTCGAACGGCCAGACGCACGGCTCGGTTTTCTCCGTTGACATCCCTGCGTACAGATGCGGATCGAGCGCCTTGCCCATGTCGATCTGCGTGTTGTCATCCCACGTCAGGAACTTCCGCGTGATGACTTCGTCCACGCCGACGTCCTTCATCCAGAAGTCGATTGCCGCGTCAAGTTTTCCTTCAATCTGGTGCTGCCTGATGATCGAGACGACGATGCGTGTCGTCGCCTTGTGTCGACGGCGGAGTTCGAGCGCGGCGCGGACGTTGCTGACCGCATTCGCCCACCACTTCTCCGGATCACGCGGTCGGCCTCCGCGATGGGGAGGTCGCACAATCGCGTAGGTCGCAGCGTCACCCGCGTCCATCGAAAACTCAATCAGATCAATCCCGCCCGCAATCACGCGGTCGAGCTTCTGCCGAAGGACCGGCGTCGGTCCGAACATGCTGCCGTTGGTGTTCAACCACACGCGCGAGCCATGTTTCTTCGCGAACTCGATCATGTCCACCATGCGTGGATGCAGCATCGGCTCGCCGCCGCCCGTGCATCGCATCCATGCGCCATACCGGCCACACTCCACCGCCAGCTTGTTCCACAGCTCCTCTTTGAACAGATCGCCGTCACGTTCGTGATAGAAGCGGCGAATCTCGGAGTTCGAGTCTGTGTACGGGCAATTCGGGCAGCCGAAGTTGCAGGGGTAAATGATGGAAATCACCAGCATTAGCGGAAATTCTTCCGCTCCACGGCGAAGTCCGTACGTCGTCGTGCTGGTGGTTTGGGTGCTCATTCTGATGCTAGCGCCGATACCTAGCGATCACCTTTCGCACTGCGGCGACGACATCGTCAGCTTCCGCGTCGGTCATGCGCGGATACAGAGGCAAGGAGATCGTTCGATCGGAGTAATACTCGGCTCGCGGAAACATCCCGCGGCGGAATCCGAATGTCTGCTCGTAGTACGGATGCAGGTGAACGGCGCGGAAATGGATGCCGATGCCCACGTTTTCGGCCTGAATGGCGTTCATGATGGTGTCGCGGTCGGCGGTCAGCGCTCCCACACGCACGATGACGGGGTACAGATGGTGCGCGTGAACGCGGTCGCCGCGCTCCACCGGAAAGGAGAGCTCGGCAAGATCACGCAGCCCCGCATCGAGCCGCGCCTTGAGCGACACACGCCGCCGGTGGAAGTGATCGATCTTCGCGAGCTGCGACAACACGAGCGCGCCCTGCAGGTCGAACATGTTGTATTTGTAGCCCGGCGCGAGGATGTCCCAGTGTACATAGCCGCTCGTGCCGTATCGCTTCCACGCATCACGGCTGATACCGTGCAGCGCCATGATCTGCACGCGTTCGGCCCAGTCCGCGCGGTCGGTCGTTAACGCGCCGCCTTCGCCGCTCGTAATGTTCTTGGTCGCGTAGAACGAGAACGCCGTCATATCGGCAACGCTGCCGATGCGACGATTTTTGAACTCCGCTCCAACCGCGTGCGCGGCATCCTCGATGACCGTCAGACCGTGCCGTCGCGCGGTCGCCATGATCGCGTCGAGCTCGCACGGCTGCCCGCCGAAGTCCACCGGGATCACCGCTTTCGTACGCGGTGTAATCGCCGCCTCGATGGCGTCCGGATCGATGTTCAGCGTGTCCGCCTCGACGTCGACGAACACCGGACGCGCACCGCGATGCACGATGACGTTGGCGGTCGAGGCGAATGTCACCGGCGAGGTAATCACTTCGTCCCCCGGACCGACGCCAATCGCCTCGAGAGCGAGGTGCAGCGCCGCCGTGCACGAGTTCACGGCAATGCAGTGTGCCGCGCCGGTGTACGCGGCAAAGCTCCGCTCGAACGTCTTGGTTTTCGGGCCTGTCGTAATCCACCCGGAGCGCAGCACTTCGAGCACGGCACGCTCGTCGTCGGCGTCGATGGTTGGCTGATGGAAGGGAAGAAACGTCGCCCTGACCGGAGCTCCGCCGTCTACTGCCAGAGTGGCGTCTGCATCGATTTTCACGGGTAACTGCATCATCTTAGGACCCTTACCGGCACGGGTCAACGCTGCTACATTGTCATCGGTGCGAACCGCCGTCGTTGCGCTCGTCGCAGTCGCCATTGCCGCGTTCTCGTTTCTGTACCGATTCAACACGCTCGGCGGACCGCTCGGCGGCTTCGATAACGATCACTTTCCCCAGCTCGTTCGCTCGATGGCGATCCTCGATGGCGAACGGCCGCTTCGCGATTTTACGGACGCGGAACTGAGAGCATTGTGGCCGGCGCCGACCTATTCAACATCGGCACTGGCACAGCGGATCCTCGGCCGGTCGCTTCGGTCGGAAGCGCTGCTGACGATCGGCATGCTGTCAATCGGCGCCGCCGCGCTCTTTCTTGTGTCGGCGCGGTTTGCGTCGGCCATCGTGCCGGCCTTCATCGCCACAGTCCTTGCCGTCGCGATGAGACCGGCGCTTTACAACTACCCGAAGATCGTCCTCTACCCTCTTGCCGTAGCCGCGATGCTCGGGTACGCGCGGCGCCCAACCATCCTGCGGCTTGTTCTGCTCGGTCTGGTAGTCGGGATTGCGGCGCTCTTCCGTCATGACCACGGCGTCTATCTCGGGATCGCATCGGCCGCGCTCATTGTGTTGATGCACGGTCGCTACATGCTCCAGCCGATGGCGGTGATGGCAACGACGTGCGCATTGACACTGCTGCCGGGCGTTGTGCTCGCCCAGGTCGACGGCGGATTGCTGAAGTACTTTCGCGAATCCATCGCGTTGTCGCGTCAGGAGGCGGGACGGACGACGAGTTCCCGCGTCCGGTTCGTCGTCGATCCGTCGCAGCCGTTGTTGCAGCACCTCGACGCCGACCGTCTTCCGGCGCCTCGAATCAATGTCCGTTGGGTTCGTTCGCTCACGCCGGAGCTCCGCCGCCGCGCGGAAACGGATCTAGGGCTCATCGATCCATTTCAGCGCACCGACGCGTCCAACTGGAGCTACGCACTCGATGACACGTCGCGTACCCACCTCGGAATCATCGTCGGCGATCCGCGTGTACTCGACACGGACGGGATCGATCGTACCCAGTTCGTATTGACGATTCCTCCGCCGCCCGCTCCAGGATGGACAGCAGAGCTGCGGGAATGGCGCATCGCTCCAGGTCTTTTCAGATCCGAGAACGCGTTGGCGTGGCTGTATGTCGTCGCGTGGGTTGTCGTCTTCTTCGCGGGGTTTTGCGCCGTCCGTCCGGCGATCTACTACGCGATGGCCACTTCGGACATCGCGTTGCCAGAGTTTCGGGCAGTGTGCCTACTGGGCGTGATCCTGCTAATCGCGCTACTACGAAGCCCGAATCCATCACGGCTGGCGGACGTCTCCGTTCCAGTGACCATCCTCGGATCGTGGCTAATAGCTGGAATCATTCGCTCGACACGGTGGCGATCGATTTCAACGCGCCTTGCTGTCGTCACCACTTTGACGCTGCTGCTGGTCGTCAGCGGCTCGGCGATTGTCGTGCTTCGCGATGTGGTCCACCAGGTCGAGGTCGCCAACCTGGCCAACGCGGACGGCGCACGTCGTCAGTGGAACGACGTCTCGATGATGCTTGGCGGGCTGCCATCCTCGCTGGGAGGAATCGATCAAGACCTGCGGCGCGCCTCGGCGTACCTGCGCCGATGCACGCGGCCGACCGACCATATCTTTCTCGCAGAGAACCTGCCGGAGATTTTCTATTTCGCCGAACGACCGTTTGCCGCCGGCCAGGTCAGCTATTTCTCGAATTTCTATTCAACTCCCGAGCAGCAGCGCGAGGCCATCGATCGGTGGCGCAAACAGGTCGCGCCGGTCGCGTTGACACAGCCGTCGGCGCGCTTTGCCGACGAGTTCGCGACCGACTATCCGTTACTCACCGAATATCTGCGCGGCCGCTATCACAAGGTCGGTCAGCTGGCCGTGGAACAAGGCGCGGTCGTGGACGTCTGGATCGAAGGCACGCAGAAGCGCCCTGTTGACCGGGAAACCGGTCTGCCTTGTTTGGCGACCGACTAGCCCCCTGTACCCTTTCGACGACCGGCTTTGATGGCCGACCGCGTTTCACGATCCACTTCGCGGCGTCGAATCGTCTCGCGTTTGTCATGCGCCTGTTTTCCGCGCGCGAGGCCGACGAGCACTTTGACGCGGCCATTCTTGAAATACATCTGCAGCGGTACCAGCGTCAGTCCTTTTTCGGCGGTGCGTCCAATCAGTTTCCGGATTTCGTGACGATGCAGCAGGAGTTTCCGCTGGCGGGTTTCAGCATGATCGGCATAGCCCCGGTGACTGTATGGACTGATA
>DASTZI010000059.1:0-14338 GCA_035764385.1 Vicinamibacterales bacterium | reverse complement strand
CGACGACGAGCCCTTCGGACGCGCCTGCTTCAGCAGCAGCGGCTGCGAGATCGTTGGTCGAGCCGACGTCCTCGTGCCACGACAGATGATTGCCGAATGGGCCGAGTCTCGACGCCGCCCGCGCCAGCGCTTGGCTTATGTCAGACGGAACGTTCTCCGTAACGAACCGAGCGGTCAAGCAGGATCGATTTCGAAACTGATGTCTGCGGAAGGTGCCGAATGCGTGAGGGCGCCGACCGACACGTAGTCGGCGCCGGTCGCCGCGAGCTCGGCCATACGCTGGAGCGTCACGCCGCCGGAAATCTCGGTTCGCGCGCGCCCGCTGCAGCGTCTCACGGCTTCGATGATGTCTGCCGTTGAAAGGTTATCGAGCAGGACGATCTCCGCGCCGGCCTGGAGCGCTTCATCCACCTGCGCCAGGCTCTCAGCCTCGACTTCCGTCGGCATCTCACGATTGGCCGTGCGCATCCGGCTCACCGCGTTCCCGACGCCGCCTGCAAGGCGGATGTGATTGTCCTTGATCAGAATGGCGTCATCGAGGCCGCTGCGATGGTTCACGCCGCCGCCCGCGCGAACGGCGTATTTTTCAAGGGCCCGCAGGATGGGCGTCGTCTTCCGCGTGTCGAGCACCGTGATGCGTCCACCAGCGGCATCGACGAACTGCCGTGTGAGCGTCGCGATGCCGGAGAGTCGCTGCAGGAAATTCAACGCCGTGCGTTCGGCGGTCAGAAGCGCCGCAGCGAGCCCACGCACCTCGGCCACCTCTGTTCCAGGCTCGCAGCGAGTGCCATCCGGACCTTTGACGGTGATGTGCGCCGCCGGATCCAGCTGTCGAAAGGCCTCGGCCGCAACGTCGAGTCCCGCAAGCACACACGGTGACTTGGCGGTGATCAGGCCCCGCGCCTTCTGTTTGCGATCGATGATCGTCTCTGTCGTGACGTCGCCCCAGCCAAAGTCTTCCGCCAGAGCGCGCCGTACCAGTTCACGATAAAGCCCAGGATCGAGCGGTTCGAACGGAACCGCCTTCACGCGGCGGGTTCCTCCGCGAACTCGAGTTGTGCCTCCGCGACGTCGCCGAACTGGAGGTCGCGAATGTGCGTAGCGGCCTGAAAGTCGCGGGCAGCCGGCTGGAGACCTGCGAACGCGGCCGGCAGCACGGCGCGCGCAATCACCGCCTTGGTCGGCTTCTTCAACAGCGACTTGATGCGCCGCACCTCCGCGAGAGCCCCCTGCGTTGCCTCGCGCACGGCGAGCGCCTGGTCGTCGCGTCCGCCGATCGCGGCCACGACTTCGTCTCCCGCTGGCCATGTGGCCGTGTGCACCGAACCAGGCCGCCACCACGACCACACTTCTTCGGTCACGAACGGCAGAAACGGCGCGAAGAGTCGCAGCAGCGTGGAGAGCGCCACGAGCATGGCACTGTTGGCGGACGCGGCACCCTCGCTTCCGAAGTCGCCGTACCGGCGCGACTTCACCAGCTCGAGATAGTCGTCACAGAACGCCCAGAAAAATGCTTCGGTTCGTTCGAGCACCCGCGAGTATTCGTAGGCGTCGAGCTGCCGCGTGCAGTCCTCCACGAGATCAGCCAGCGCACTCAGCATGCCGCGATCGAGCGGTTCGGTGATCGCGCCTCGTGGGTCGGTTTGGAGCAGTGCGAATCGTGCGGCATTCAGGATCTTGATTGCGAGGCGCCGGCCGATCTTCATCTGGCTCGGCAACGCCGGATCGAAGACCGTGTCGCCGCCGGGGCGCGCTGATGCCGCCCAGTACCGCACGCCGTCCGCGCCGTGTTCCTGAAGCAGACCAAACGGCGTCACGACATTCCCCTTGGACTTCGACATCTTCTTGCGATCCGGATCCGTGATGAAGCCGGAGATCGCCGTGTGGCTCCACGGCAGCACGTGGTGCTCGAGTTCCGCGCGAAGAACGGTCGTGAAGAGCCACGTGCGGATGATGTCGTGCGCCTGTGGGCGCAGGTCCATCGGAAATACGCGCGAAAACAGATCCGGGTCGTCGAGCCAGCCGCTGATGACCTGCGGTGTGAGCGATGACGTAGCCCACGTGTCCATGATGTCGGGATCGCCGGCGAATCCGTTCGGTTTTCCGCGCTGATCCGCCCTATACCCGTCTGGCACGTCAGTGGAGGGATCGACAGGCAGACGCGACTCCGGCGGGAGAATGGGCCTTTCGTAATCAAGTGTCCCGTCAGCACGAATCGGGTACCAGACCGGGAATGGCACACCGAAGAACCGCTGTCGGCTGATGCACCAGTCGCCGGCGAGGCCGTTTACCCAGTTCTCGTAGCGATGTCGCATGTACTCCGGATGCCACTGAAGCTCACGGCCACGTGCGAGCAATGCCTCGCTGTAGTCGACGGTTTTGATGAACCACTGCCGGCTGGTGACGATCTCGAGCGGTCGGTCGCCTTTCTGGTAGAACTTCACCGGGTGCGTGATCGGCTTCGGCTCGCCGATCAGATCGCCGGACTGACGCAGCTGCTCGACGATCACGCCACGGGCTTTGATCGGCTGAAGATTCGCAAGCGCGTCGTAGAACTGCTGTGCGCGCGCAGCATCGCGCGACTCCCAACCGGGATCGCCAAACTGGACTTGCCGGAACGCGCCGTTGGGCAGGATGACCGCACGCACCGGCAGTGACAGCTCGCGCCACCAGGTCACGTCGGTGATGTCGCCGAACGTGCAGATCATCGCGACGCCGCTTCCTTTTTCAGGGTCTGCGAGCCGATGCGCCTTTACCGGCACTTCGAGGCCGAACAGCGGCGTCACGACATTCTTTCCAAATAGTGGCCTGTAGCGCTCGTCGTCTGGATGGGCGACAAGCGCGACGCACGCCGGAATCAGTTCCGGCCTGGTGGTTTCGATCTCCACATATGCGGAGCCGGCCACCTGAAATCGAATCCTGTGGTACGCACCTGGCTGTTCGCGATCCTCCAGCTCCGCCTGCGCGACTGCCGTGCGAAAGTCGATGTCCCACAACGTCGGCGCTTCCAGCTGATACACAGTGTCGCGCTTCAACTCCCGGAGAAAAGCCGTCTGCGAAACGCGCTGAGACTTGCGGTCGATGGTTGCGTAGGTCATCGACCAGTCGACTGACAGACCGAGGTGCCGCCACAACCGCTCGAATTCCTTCTCGTCTTCGGCGGTCAACCGTACGCAGAGCTCGATGAAATTGGGCCGTGAGACAGGGATCGGGTGCTTGCCGGGTTTGTCCGGTGGTTGAAACGCCGCTTCGTACGGCAGCGACGGATCGCAGCGTACGCCATAGTAGTTCTGCACCCGCCGCTCCGTCGGAAGCCCGTTGTCGTCCCATCCCATCGGATAGAACACCGCTTTGCCACGCATGCGATGAAAGCGGGCAATGATGTCGGTATGCGTGTAGGAAAACACGTGGCCGACGTGAAGCGAGCCGCTGACCGTGGGCGGGGGCGTATCGATGGAGAAGACGTCAGCGCGAGCGCGGCTGCGATCGAAGCGGTAGGTGCCGGCTTCCTGCCAGCGGGCCTTCCATTTCTCTTCCAGACCTTCGAGCGCCGGTTTGTCCGGCAGGCTTATTGGGTGAGTGTCGTCAGTTCCGTGGGGCATCCCTACGGATTCTATCGATTTCCTCGCGGACGAGCCTCTCGGCGACCGTGGAGACGATATCTCTGACGAGCGTCTGCATCTGGTCGGACGAACCGAGCGCCAGTTTCTGAATCACGCGACGCGCCACGTCATCAATCATCGGCTCGGTGATCGCTGGCGCGGATCCATTGCCGCCAAGACGAATCGGCACGACACCGGCCTCCCCCTGCTCGATCGCAAACAGCGCGCTGAAGGCATCGGCAACGATGCTGCGGCCGGCGACTGGGGCTGCGTCGGGCAGCGGCGAGGTCGCCATCGGCGGAGGCGTTATGTTCGGCGGCTCGACTGGCAGCGGCGGAACGACGATGGGCGGTGCGATGGCAGTCGGAGACGCAAGGTCGAAGGAAATGTCTTTCGCCTGCGCTCCGGGCGCCATCCCTGCAAGGAGGTCGTCGAGCGTCGGAACCGCTGCGTCGTCGGGCTGAAAGGCGTCGAGAGCGCCGAGATCTCCGAACGGATCGGCTTTACTGGCGGGGCGCGCGCCCGGCAACGATTCAATCGGCGGCAACCCGTCGAATGACTCCAGCTCGCGTTCGAGCACGGGGCCTTCGCGACGCACAGAGGCGATCTCCGCAGGTACGGCCTCGAGCGGCGCCGACGTGGTAATCGTCGCAAACGCTTCGTCGAGTTTGTCGAAATAGTCGTCCAGCGAATCGTCCAGGGCGAGCGGAGGCATCACGCTGTCAAAGGACCCGACCGGCGGCAGGAAGTCATCGGCCGGCAGAAGTTGATCCGCGGCCCCCGCCAGGCTCGGAGGCAGCAGGTCCTCGGCTCCGAATTCCATCAGGTCTTCTGACGCCACCAGCTTTTCCTCGCGCTTCGGGAACTCCACCGGCCGCGGCGCGGTGAAGACCGCAGCAGGGCGAGGAATATCAGAGACGGCCGGCTGCGTCGGGCTCCCTTTCGCACCGCCGATCAGCTCACGGACCCGCGCGATCACTTGTTGCGGCTCGAACGGCTTGACGAGGACGCCGTCGCAAGACACTTCCTTCGCCTTCGCCTCATCGACGGGCTCAAATGCCCCGGCCAGCAGCAGGACGGGGATATGCGACAACTCGGGCTTGCCTTTGACAAACGCCGACACGTCGTAGCCGCTTCGCTTCGGCATGCCGATGTCGGCGAGAATGATATCCGGCTTGTCGGCGGCTATCCGCGCAACCGCTTCTTCGCCATCGCTGGCGGTGAGCACGTCAACGTCTTCGCCCGAGAAGGTGAGCTCGATGACGCGCTGAATCGTGACGCTGTCGTCGGCGAGGAGGAGCTTCTTCATGGACTAGATGCCAACCCGGGAACGCGTGTTCCCCCTGATGAAATCGACTATCTCCTGCATCGGCGTGCCGGGCAGGAAGATGCCTTTGATCCCGATCGCATTCAGCTTCGAGATATCCACGTCAGGAATAATGCCGCCGACGACGACCAGCACATCGCTGAGGCCCTTT
Organism: Vicinamibacterales bacterium; assembly: GCA_035764385.1. Classification (GTDB taxonomy): domain Bacteria; phylum Acidobacteriota; class Vicinamibacteria; order Vicinamibacterales; family UBA2999; genus Gp6-AA40. The sequence continues at coordinate 9,258 of DASTZI010000059.1, read as the reverse complement.
TCACGCAGCAGCTCCATCACACGCGGGCAGATGTGCATATGCGCCCCGGACAGAATCGACAGCCCGATGGCGTCGGCGTCCTCCTGAAGCGCTGCGGAGACAATCTGCTCGGGGGTCTGCCGAAGACCCGTATAGATGACTTCCATGCCGGCATCGCGCAAGGCCCGCGCGATGACCTTGGCGCCACGGTCGTGGCCGTCAAGTCCCGGTTTAGCAATAATTACGCGGATTTTCTGCACGTAGACCTGGAACCTGATACCTGATACCTGAAACCTGCCTGAAACCTGATACCCGAAACCTGAGACCTTCAAATTATCGGCGTTTCCTCGTATTCACCCCAGACGTGCCGCAACGCGTCGCACATTTCGCCTATGGTCGCGTACGCCCGGACGGCCTCCACCAGCAGCGGCATGGTGTTGGCGGTCCCGCGAGCGCCCTCCGAGAGCGCCTCGAGGGCCGCACGCACGCGGGCATTGTCGCGCGTCTGCCGCAGCCGATTGAGCTTGGCCAGCTGCCGTTCGGCCGTGGTCTCGTCGATGTAGAGGATGCCAATCGGCTCGTCCTCGACGGTCGCGAACTCATTGACGCCGACGATGATCTTGTCGCGCTGCTCGACCGCCTGCTGGAACTTGTACGCGCTTTCCGCGATTTCCCGCTGAGGATATCCGTTCTCGATGGCGGGAACCATCCCGCCCATGCGGTCGATGGTGTCGAAATAGGCGAGCGCTTCTTCTTCGAGGTCGGAGGTGAGTTTCTCGACGAAGTACGACCCACCGAGCGGATCGACCACGTTGGCCACTCCGGTCTCGTGCGCGATGATTTGCTGGGTGCGGAGCGCCAGCGTCGCTGCTTCTTCGGTCGGCAGCGCCAGCGCTTCGTCCAGTGAGTTGGTGTGCAGTGACTGCGTGCCGCCGAGCACGCCTGCCATCGCCTGCAGGGCCGTTCGCACGACGTTGTTATACGGCTGCTGCGCCGTCAGCGAGACGCCGGCGGTCTGCGTGTGGAACCGGAGCTGCCACGAGCGTGGATTTTTCGCCTTGAAGCGGTCGCGCATGACGTGCGCCCAGATGCGCCGGGCCGCACGGTACTTCGCAATCTCCTCGAAAAAATCGCTGTGCGAATTGAAAAAGAACGACAGGCGCGGCCCGAACGCGTCCACGTCCAGCCCGGCGTCGACACCATACTGCACGTACTCGATCCCATCGCGCAGCGTGAACGCCAGCTCCTGCGCGGCGGTCGCGCCCGCCTCGCGAATGTGATAACCGCTGATGGAAATCGTGTTCCACCGCGGCACGCGCTCCGCGCAGAAGGTGAAGACGTCGGTAATGAGCCGCATCGACTGCCGCGGCGGGTAGATGTATTCCTTCTGCGCGATGAATTCCTTCAGGATGTCGTTCTGAATCGTCCCCGACAGCGACTCCCAGGCGACACCCTGTTTCTCCGCGACCACCAGGTACATCGCGAAAATCATCGACGCGGGCGAATTGATGGTCATCGACGTCGTGATGCCGCCGAGATCGATGCCGTCAAAGAGCGTCTCCATGTCGGCGAGCGACGTCACGTTGACGCCGCACTTGCCGACTTCGCCGAGCGAGAGTTCGTGGTCTGGATCGCGGCCCATCAGTGTCGGCAGGTCAAACGCGACGCTGAGCCCGGTGCCGCCCGCCTTGAGCAGTTGTTTGTAGCGCTGATTGGTTTCCTCGGGTGTCCCAAAACCCGCGAACTGGCGCATCGTCCAGAGCTTGCCGCGATAGCCGTTCGCGTGAATGCCCCGCGTATACGGAAAATCACCGGGGTTTCCAAGGTCGCGCGCGTAATCGAGCGAGGCGATGTCCGCCGGGGTGTAGAGCTCGTTGATCGAGCGCCCCGATATGGTGGTGAAGCTGCCGCGTCGTTCGGTCGATGAACTCCGGCCTGGAGTCGCGGTCTTCATGGTTCTTTCATTGTAGGCTCTAATACAGACCATGGCAGAGCACGGAGCGATCTTCGGGGCGATGCTTCAGGAGTTCAACGTCGCCGCACGCATCATCAACCTCGAGCCCGGGATCTGGAACATCCTCACCCATCCGAAACGGCAGATCATCGTGTCGTGTCCGGTGCAGATGGACAACGGGGAGATCGAGGTCTTCACTGGGTACCGCGTTCAATACAACATCACCCTCGGTCCGGCCAAAGGGGGCATCCGGTATCACCCGGATGTTTCGCTTGATGAAGTCACGGCGCTCGCCGCGTGGATGACGTGGAAATGTGCGGTCGCGCACATTCCATTTGGCGGCGCAAAGGGTGGCATCGTGTGCGATCCCACGAAGATGTCACGCCGCGAGCTCGAAGCGCTGACACGCCGGTACGTGGCCGAGATCGTCGACAACATCGGGCCCGAGAAGGACGTCCCCGCGCCGGACGTCAATACGAACGACCAGATCATGGCGTGGGTCATGGACACCTACAGCATGCACGTCGGCCATACGGCCACGGCCGTCGTGACAGGCAAACCGATTGAGATGGGCGGGTCGCTCGGCCGCCGCGAAGCGACGGGACGCGGCGTGATGATCGCCACGCGCGAGGCCGCCAAGCATCTCGGGCTCGACATCAGCGGGCTGCGCATCGGCATCCAGGGGTTCGGCAACGTCGGTTCCGTGTCGGCGGACCTGCTGGCACAGGCAGGAGCGAAGATTGTCGCGGTGACCGATTGGAAAGGCGGCGTCTACAACGAGCGCGGCCTCGACATCGCGAAGCTGCTGGCCTATGCGGCCGAACACGACAAGACGGTCGATGGTTTTCCTGGCGGCGACCGACTTTCGAACGACAAGCTGTGGGCCCTCGACCTCGATGTCCTGATTCCCGCCGCTCTGGAAAACCAGATCACGATGGAGAACGCCGCCTCGATCAAGGCAAAGATCATCACCGAAGGCGCCAATGGGCCGACGACGCCGGACGCGCACTCCTATCTGCACGGGCGCGGTGTCTTCATCATCCCAGACATCCTGGCGAACTCCGGTGGTGTGACGACGTCGTACTTCGAGTGGGTACAGGACCGGTACGGCTATTTCTGGGAGGAAAAGGACGTCAACGATCGGCTCGAGAAGAAGATGTGCGAGGCGTTCGATGCCGTCCTGAAAACCTCAATCAGGTATCAAGTCGATATGCGAACGGCCGCCTACATCGTCGCCATCCAGCGCGTCGGCACGGTGACGAGGATGCGCGGCATGTACGCCTAGGAGGAAATCCCAAACCCCAAATCCCAAACCCCAAGACGCCCACTGACGATTCGGCCGTCTGAAGCCTCCACATACGGTGGGCAGCTCTCCGTACGTCGAGGGCGCAAAACGCGACCTTGCGAAATTCGCTCTGCAAGTCGCGTTTCGTCGTGGCCACAGGCTTGTCTGTCCACGACTGCATGAAACGGATTGTCGTATTGCTGGTCGCAGTCGCATTGACCGCCGCCGCTGTCGCTGCCCGCGGCCAAACGTCGACACGCAACGATGTCAAGCCCGCGCCTCAGAGCGCGAAGGAGGTCCGCGGCGCCTCGCCCTACCTCGAAATCAAAAACGAGCCCCCACCCAGGCTAATCGTCGACGCGCCGCTTCCCGACCTGCTGGATCGAGGCGTCGTCTGGATACAGTGGCGAGCGGAGAACGTGAACATTGTCCCCGTGTTCGGGAAGGGGGCTCTCAACGTGTCCCCAAGGGTCGGGCATCTACACGTCCATATGGACGATCTGCCCTGGTTGTGGGCGGACGCGAGCAACATCAATACGATCGACCTCGCTGGCGTACCGCCGGGTCCGCACAAGATCTTGGTCGAGCTGGTGGACGCCAACCATGAGGTGTTCCCCGGGCAGGCCAAGACACTGACCTTCACCGTAGGTACAACAGGAGCCTCTCACCCTCACTGAAAATCCAAGGCGGCGTAACGCGAGTCGAGCCGTATTCTCCGGCGGGTGGCGCCGGGAGGGGCAGGGTCCCCAGCGCGCTTGCGCGCTGGGGTGCCAGCGGCATCCCCGCGCCGCGCCGCAGGCGCGATGAGCGCCGCAGGCGCGATGAGCGCCTCCGGCGCGAAAGAGCGCCGAGGACGGCGTGGGGACACCCGGCGACAGGACCCGGGCCGCTCGACTCGCGTGAGCGACAGGACTATCGGGTCACGTTGATCGGTTTGAGCTCCGGTTGCGTGCCATCGGCCACGGGATATTGATCGACGTTCAGCATCATCGACACGATGCTGTACCAGCCCGTCACCGCGATGATGTCGACGACGCCCTTCTCACCGAACGCGTTCTTCGCGGCACTGAAAGCCGCATCGCTCACCTGCTTCGTATTCAGCAGCTGCGACACGAAGTCGTAGACGGCTTCCTCGTCCTTCTGCATCGATGCGGGGCGGCGCCCTGCCGCAATCGCGTCGCAGATTGCCGCGCTCAGCCCGGCCTGAAGCGCTGAACGATGATGTGCCTGCCATTCATACTGCGCAGTCCAGTGGCGAGCGGTAACGAGAATCGCCAGCTCATAGAGCCTCTGAGGCAGCGACGACTTGAAGCGAGCAGCCCCGCCGAACTCCTGACCGAGGTCGCCGATCTCGGGGCTGCGCAGCAGTACGTTGAACGGACCGTTTACGCCGCCGCGCGGCCCGGCAATCAGATGCTCGACCATCGCCTTCTGAGCCGGCGTCATCTCGTCGTACTTGAGCGGCTTGAAACGGTTGCCGCGAAGCTGAATGGTGCGTGGGTCGGGGCGCTGAGCCGGGGCCTGCGCTACCGCCGTTCCCACCAATGCGAACGCACACGCGCACGCGACCAACATTCGAATCATGGCGCCTCCTGTGAGCGCGAATGATACTGCCGGAAGAGGTATCAGGTATCAGGTGCCAGGCGTGGTCCAGGTCTCAAGCGAATAGGTGTCAGGCCTGATACCCTCCGGCCTGAAACCTGATACCTGAAACCTGATACCTGCAGGATTTAGCCGACTACGCGGAAGGCCACGAGTTCTTTCGCAGTCTCTCCCGTTGCGCCCTTCACCGAGATCTCGATGACGTACTCGCCGGCCGGGATCGTGGCGAGGCTCATATCGATCTGGTGCGTGCCGCCGGCGGTGGCCGCCGCGACCGGGACATCCGTGAACTTCTGGCCGTTGTTGTTGAGGAGCGCCGCCGTCGGGGCCGGCACTTCGTTGCCGGGACCGTAGCTGTCGAACCGGATCAAGAGCCGCATGGTCCGCGAGAACTCGCGGTTCGCGGGCGGCACGGCTGCAGCGTTGCCGGCGATCGTCTGGAATTCGCGTGGCGTGCGGACGGCGTACACGCGCGGCGTGCTCAGCGCGGGACGCGCAGCCGTCAGGTCGGGGACGGTTATGGTGCGAATCTCCTGATCCAGCACGCCGCCGCCTGCGCCTTCGACCGTCACCCGCAACTCCAGCTTCCCGGGAGCGGCTTCAAACGTCAGCGCCTGAGGGGCGGCAGTCGTCGTCGCGCTTGCGGACGCTGCCGGGAGCGATGCGCTGGCGCCGGTTGCTTGCGGATTCGCGCTCGCCAGCTGTCCCGCATCCGGCGTGCGGCCGCGGAACACGAGATCGCCCTTCTCGGTCGCCGCAATCACCGAAACGCGCCCGGGCGTCGGATCGTTGCGCTGGTTGCCACCCGCCGGCTTCGGCAGCGGCTCCCACACGAGCGTGACCTTCGTCTTGCCGTTCTCACCCCGCTCGGTGCCCAGCCATGTCCGGACGTACTTCGCTGATTGCACGGGCGCCGCAATCGTTGCAAGGGCCGCCATCACGGGCTTCGCGGTATCGGGCACTCCCGGTCCAGTTGCCTTCTCCGCCTTCTTGACATCCTCCATCGTCGCCGCCCAGTAGCCGCGACGGGCACGCACCTGGAGCCCGCGTTTCTTCGCCGCAGCGCTCAACTGCACTTTGATTTGATGGAACTTGCCATCAACTGGCGCCTGCGCCGACGTGTAGCCAATCAGGTAATACGCGGTTGAATCCTGCAGCGCCTGCTGCAGTCCTTTCGCAAGGTCGTTGCGTCCGACGATGGCGCGGCCATCGGTTTCTTCGGCGATCGAGCGCAGCGTGTTGGTCGACGCCTGGAGCATCGTCTGGTCCTGCTGCGGCCCAACGTTTTCGTCGATGTCGAATTCATTGGTCGCCAGACCGCGCGGGTCGAGCGTGTAAATCGCCGTGTTGTTGCGGGTCGCCGCAATGAACACGTCTCTCAGCTGCGAGTAGAGGTCCGCACTGGCGAAGGTCTGCGCCGTCTGCTCGCGCGAATCATTTTCACCTGCCAGCGGGTTGAACGCCTGCGGATTGCCAAGCTTGCCCATCGATGCGTCGGCGCTGCGCAACTGCGGCGGCAACATCGCCTGGAGACCTTCGCTCACGTAGATGATCGACTTGCGTCCCTCGCGAATCGAGCCCAGGCGGACCGACAACCCGCGCAACGCAGTCATCACGACCTGATTGCGGATCTGTTCGACAATTTCTGTCGGCGCGCGCTGGTACTGCTCCTCGAACAGGTTGCGTGGCTCGTAGCGGTACTTGCGTCCTTCGAATTTCTGGATGGCGCCGATGATCCGGTCGTGGTTTCGCGTGAAATCCACGTCGGTGACCGGCGTCAGCGGATACATGATCGCGACGAGGTCGAGCGGCCTGAGCTGGTTCTGGATGAATTCGCTCAACGGCTGGCGGACGGCGAGCGAGCTGCCGAGACGCGTGTGGTAGTCATCGAGGAAGATGACGAACACGCGGGTGTCATCACGCGCCGCCTCTCGCTCCTCGTCGTCTCGATTGCGGATTTCCTGCGGCGGCGGCTCACCGGGCTTCGGATTGCCGTCAACTTTGATGAAGCGGAACTGCTCGATCTTCTGCGGCTTGTTGTCTTCGATTATTTCGAAGTCGGATTGCTTCAGGTCGGTCGCCGGCTGCCCCTTGGAATCGGAGACGTAGGCATCGACGGTGACGAAATTGATGCCGGACCGGAATGTGAGGTCTGTCTGATTGGCCGGCTGCCCGTTGCCCTGTCCGGTCGCTGCCTGTTGTGAGCCGGCCTGCTGGCCGTAAAGCGCGACCATAGCGGAGGCCGCCAGCATCAACGTGAGTACAAGTGCGGCGAAAATGCGCTTACGGCTCATAGTGCCTCGCTTTTGGTGATCCTAGCAGGTATCTGCAGCCTGATACCTCCTGAAACCCGATACCTGATACCTGATACCTTTTCCTGGCATGCAGCAAACTGACAGCCTTTCGATGCCTCTCTCGCAACTCAGCCAGGACGAAGTGCTGTTTCGCGACAGCGTTTACGAGTTCGCCGACCGCGAGATCCGACCGCTCGTCCGCGAGATGGACCAACACGCAAAGATCCCGCCGACTCTCCTCCCTCGGCTGTTCGACCTGGGTGTCATGGGAATCGAAGTTCCCGAGGCGTATGGCGGCGCTGGCGCGACGTTTTTTCATTCCGTGTTGGCCGTCGAGGCACTCTCGCGCATCGATCCTTCTATCGGCGTTCTCGTCGACGTTCAGAACACACTCGTCATCAATGCGCTGCTCCGTTGGGGTAGCGAGGCACAGAAAGCCGCCTATCTACCGAAGCTCGCGTCCGGAACCGTCGGCGCGTATGCGCTGTCGGAAGCAGGCTCCGGCAGCGATGCGTTCGCGATGGCGTCGCGTGCGGCGTCGCGCGGCGACGGGTTCGTGCTGAATGGACGCAAGCTGTGGATCACCAATGCGGACGAGGCCAGCCTGTTCATCGTCTTCGCCAATGTCAATCCTGAAGCCGGGTATCGCGGCATCACCGCCTTTCTCGTCGAGCGCGGCTTCAAGGGCTTCACTGTCGGGAAGAAGGAGGACAAGCTCGGCATCCGCGCCAGCAGCACCTGCGAGCTGCTGCTCGAGGACTGTCATGTTCCAAGTGGGAACGTGCTCGGCGAGGTCGGCAAGGGCTACAAGGTGGCCATCGAAACATTGAACGAGGGACGAATCGGCATCGGCGCGCAGATGGTGGGTCTCGCGCAGGGGGCGCTCGACGCGACCATCCACTACATCAAGGAACGGAAACAATTCGGGAAACCTATCGCCGATTTTCAGGGCGTCCAGTTTCAGATCGCGCGCGCCGCGACCGAGGTCGAAGCGGCGCGGTTGATGGTCTACAACGCCGCGCGTCTGCGTGATGCCGGCCAGCCATTCCTCAAGGAAGCGGCGATGTGCAAGCTGTTCTCGTCGGAAGTGGCCGAGCAGGTCAGCTCACTCGCCGTCAATCTGTTCGGGGGATACGGGTTCGTGAAGGACTACCCCGTCGAGAAATTCTTCCGCGACTCGAAGATTGGGCAGATATACGAGGGGACATCCAATCTGCAGTTGCAGACGATCGCGAAGGCCATTCTCTAACTGACGTGCGGTAATTCCGCCTCCGCCACCGCTTCACGGAGAGTTTCGGTCCGCCCGGCGAACAACTCGATCGCGCGAACATCTTGCGTCAGCCGTTCGATGACGTGGCCACGACGGAAGCTGTCGGCACCGACGACCTGGGTGGCACGCACGACCGCGGCCTGCGCGGCACCGGTGGCGGCGAGCTTGGCCTGCGACGCCTCGGCAAGCGACACATCGTCACCACTGGCCGCGGCTTTCCATGTCAACATCCGCGCCGCTTCAAGCTCCGTTGCCGTATCGGCGAGCAGCCCCTGGACGGTCTGCTCCCCGCCGGCGCCGTGCTCACGACGGACCACAGCGAGCGACTCGCGAAGAGCACGATTGCAGATGCCGAGCGCCACGGACGCAATGAGCGTCCGCGCACGAGCCATGATGCTCGTCGTCTCGCCCGCCGCAACGTATGGCGCACCCGAGAACGCCAGATAGGCCCAGACGAAGCCATGCAGCGCGGACGTCTTCACTTCGCTCACATGGACGCGTTGATCGTCGAGCACAACTCCACACGCGACGACCTGCGCACCCTGACGTGCGCCGATCACCGCAACTCCGCGCTCGGTGATCGGCCCCACCCAGGACGCCCGTCCGTTCAGCCGCCCGTTCTCCATCGTCGGAACATCGTCTGAGGACAGGACCAGCGCGCCGACGGTCTCCCCACGTGCGAGCGAATCAATCAACGAGCCTTGGGACAGGTGCGCCTTCAATGTGGTGGTGTGAAGCGCCAGCGTCATCCCAGCCGCAGGTGATTCACCGGCGAGCGCCTCAACGGCCAGCGCCGCCGCCAGAAGGTCAACCTCCGGGTCGATGATTCCGACGCGTGCCGCGCCCATCACCACGTCCGCGGCAGCCGCGTCTT